>JAZKFA010000304.1:0-17658 GCA_040386655.1 Pseudomonadota bacterium
CCTGCCGTCGCGGCGCCGGTCGCACCGGCTTCGCCGGTTGCGGCGCCGGTCATCGCCGCTGCGCCCACCGTGCAGGCTGCCACGGCCGATACGCCTATCGCGGCGCTGATGCAGGACCAGCTGAACGCCATGAGCCGGCTGATGCAGGCGCAGCTGGACGCGCTGCGTGGCATCGGCGCCGCCGCACCGCCCATTGCGCCGCCATCCGTCGTGCCGGCCCAACCTGCCCCCGCGGCCGCCGCGCCCACGATCGATATGGTCAACCGCTTCGCGCGCTTCACGCCTGGTGGGCAGCGCGTGGCCGTGGGCGAGATCACCCCAGCCCAGCGCGCCTTCATCGACGCCCTGGCCTCGCGCCAGGCCGCGCGTATGCCCGGCTCCCGCCGCAGCACCGACCAGCACCGCGCCGTGCTGGCCGATCCACGCGCCGCGCACGGCTTCCGCCAGGAATGGAAGCAGCTGGTCTACCCCGTCATCGTCGCCGAGGCGCAAGGTGCGACGCTGCGCGACGTCGATGGCAACAGCTACATCGACCTCGTGAACGGCTATGGCGCGACGGCTTTCGGCCACAACCCTGATTTCGTGGTGGACGCCGTGGCACGTCAGCTGCGCGCCGGCTTCCCGATCGGACCGCAGGCGGACCTCGCGGGCGAGGTCGCGACGATGATCGCCGACATGACCGGCAATGCGCGGGTCAGCTTCACCTGCACGGGATCGGAGGCTGTCATGGCCGCGCTCCGACTTGCGCGCGCGGTCACCATGCGCATGCGCGTGGTGAGCTTCGCCGGCGCCTATCATGGCGGGTTCGACGAGGTGATCGTGCGCGGCCAGCGCGTGGGCGGCGAGCCCAGTGGCGCCCCGGCCGCCGCCGGCGTCACCGAGGAAGCGGTCGCGAACATGACCGTGCTGGAGTACGGCGGCGATGATACGCTCGCCTGGATCGACGCGCATGGCGCCGAGCTGGCGGCCGTCCTGGTCGAGCCGGTGCAGAGCCGTCACCCCGGCCACCAGCCGCGCGAGTTCCTGCTCAAGCTGCGTGAGATCACCGCCCGCCACGGCACCGCGCTGATCTTCGACGAGGTGGTCACCGGCTTCCGCTCGCATCCGGGCGGCGCGCAGGCGCTGTTCGGAATCCGTGCGGACCTCGCGACCTACGGCAAGGTGCTCGGCGGTGGATTGCCGATCGGCATCGTCGCGGGCTCCGCGCGCTTCATGGACGCACTCGACGGCGGCACGTGGAGCTATGGCGACGATAGCGGGCCGGAGACCGACGTCACCGTCTTCGCCGGCACCTTCGTGCGCCACCCGCTCGCGCTCGCAGCCGCCAAGGCTGTGCTGCTGCACCTTCGCGCCGAGGGTCCCGCGCTGCATGACGCGCTGGCCGCGCGCTGCGAGGGCCTCGTCGCCCGCATCAACGCGATGCTGGAGCGGCGGGGCATCGCCTCCCGCGCCGAGTTCTTCGGCTCGATGTTCCACCTGTCGCTGACCGGCGAGGATCGCCGCGCGGCACTTCTGCCCTACCTGATGCGCGAACATGGCGTGCATTTCCAGGATGGCTTCCCCTGCTTCCTGACCACCGCGCACGGCGATGCCGAATGCGACGCGGTGCTGCGCGCCTTCGACGCATCGCTCGGCGCGTTGCAGTCCGTAGGGATCCTCGGCGAATCCGTCACCGTGCCGTCGAGCACCATCGTGCAGGCGCCGCTCACCGAGCCGCAGATGGAGGTTTGGCTGTCGCAGCAGATGGGCGACGACGCCTCCTGCGCATTCAATGAGTCCGTCTCGCTGATGCTCAAAGGCCCGCTCGACGTCGCGAAGCTTGGCGCCGCGCTGGCCACGACGGTTGCGCGGCGCGACGCGCTGCGCGCGCGCTTCGCCCCTGATGGCACGATGATGACCATCCTGCCCGCCGCACCCGTCCCGCTGCCGGTCGAGGATGCGGACGAGCAGGGGCTCGCCGCCGTGCTGGACGAGGAGGCGCGGACGCCCTTCGATCTGGAGAACGGTGCGGCCTTCCGTGCCCGCCTGCTCCGCCTGGCCCCCGACCGCCACGTGCTGGTGTTCACCGCGCACCACATCATCTGCGATGGCTGGTCGCTGAACCTGATCGTGCAGGATATCGCCGCGATCTATGACGGCGTCGCCGCGCTGCCACCCGCACCGGCTTTCGCGGCCGTCGCCGCCGTGCAGGACGCGCGTGCCACGGCAGAGTCCGAGGCGTATTGGCGCGGCCAGTTCGCGACCCTGCCGGAGCCGCTGGAGCTGCCCACCGACCGTCAGCGACCGGTGATCAAGAGCTTCGCGGGCGCGACCTTCTCCACCGCCATCGACCAGTCGCTGTATCAGGCCGCCTGCCGAGTCGGCGCGCGCAATGGCTGCACCGCCTTCGTCACGCTGCTCACTGCCTTCCAGGTGCTCATGGGCCGCCTTGCGGGGCAGGAGGAGGTGGTGGTCGGCGTGCCGATGGCCGGCCAGGCGCTGCCCGGCCAGGAGGACTTGGTCGGTCACTGCGTGAACTTCCTGCCTATCCGGGCCGCATGGCGTGCGGAGACGACACTTGCGGAGCAGCTTGCCGCAACGCGCGCGGCCGTGCTGGACGCGCAGGAGCACCAGCGCTGCACGCTCGGGACCATCGTGCGCAGCCTCGGCGTGCCGCGCGGGCCCAACCGCCTGCCGCTCACCGACGTGCAGTTCAACCTCGAACGGCTGAGCGAGCCGGAGGCCTTCGGCGGCCTGCGCGCTCACCTCGTGCCCAACGACAAGGCCTTCGTGAACTTCGACCTGTTCTTCAACCTGTCGGAGAACACCGAGGGCCTGCGGCTCGATATCGACTACGCGACCGACCTGTTCGACGAAGCCACGGTCGCGCGTTACGCGGGCCACTTCACGCGGCTGCTGCAGGCCTTCGCGGATGATGCCGCCGCGCAGGTCAGCCGCGCGCCGCTGATGCGCCCCGCCGAGCGCCAGGCGCTGCTCGCCGATCTCGGCCGTCCCGCGGTGCCGCTACCGCCGGTGCAGGGCGTGCATTCGCTGTTCCAGGCGCGTGTCGCGATAAGCCCGGACGCGGTCGCCGCGACATGCGGTGCGGTGAGCTGGACCTACCGCGAGCTGAACGACCGCGCGGAATTCCTCGCCGCCCACCTCGCTGCGCATCTGCCGCTGGGCGATCACCGCGTCGGCGTGCTGATGCAGCGTTCGCTCGACATGCTCGCGGCACTGCTGGCGGTGAGCAAGTCCGGGCATGCCTTCGTCCCGCTCGATCCGCATCATCCGCCCGCGCGGCTGCGCGCGGTGATGAGCCGTGCCGGGATCGCGGCGCTGTTCACGGACGCGGCCTCCGTCCATGTCGAGACCGATGCGCATGTCATCCTCGTCGAGGCGGAGATGGAGGTGCCGGCGCTGGCCGCGGCATCGCCCATAGCGGCCGCGTTCGACCGTCCCGCCTACGTGATCTTCACCTCCGGTTCCACCGGCGTGCCGAAGGGCGTGGAGGTCGGGCAGCGGGCGCTGGTCAACCAGCTGCTCTCGATGGCCAAGGAGCCCGGCTTCGACAGCCAGGATGTGATGCTCGCCACCACGACGCTCACCTTCGATCCGTCCCTGGTCGAGCTGTTCCTGCCGCTGATCACCGGCGGTCGTGTGGTGATCGTGGACCGCGCCACCACGCTGGACGGCTTCGCGCTGATGGGTGTCATCGAGAACGCCGGTGCGACGGTGCTGCAGGCCACGCCTTCAGGGTGGACCATGCTGCTGGCGGCGGGATTCCGCGGCGGGCCGAGGCTGAGGCTGCTGTGCGGCGGCGAGGCCCTGCCGCGCGCGCTGGCGGACCAGCTGATGGCCGGCGGGTCGCCGCTTTGGAACCTCTATGGCCCAACCGAGACGACGATCTGGTCCGCCTGCGCCCGCGTGGCGCCGGAGGGGCCCATTACCATCGGCGAACCGGTGGCCAATACCCGCCTGTACGTCCTGGACGCGCAGGATGATCTCGCGCCCGTCGGCGTGGTGGGCGAGCTGCTGATCGGCGGCAGCGGCGTCGCGCGAGGCTATGTCGGCGACCCCGACCAGACGGCGGCGAGGTTCATCCCCGACCCCTTCGCCGCCGATGGCAGCCGGATGTATCGCACCGGCGACCGCGCGCGCCGCCTGGCCGATGGCAGTATCGAGGTGCTGGGCCGCGGCGATGGGCAGGTGAAGCTGCGCGGCCATAGGATTGAGCTGGGCGAGATCGAGGCCGCGCTGCGCCGCCAGCCCGGCATCACCGAGGCCGCGGTGCTGCTGCGCACCGACCCGGACCGCGCCCCGCGCCTAGTCGCCTATGTCACGGGCCCCGGTGCGGCCGCGAGCGATGTGCTCCGTGGCGCGCTCGGCGGGTTGCTGCCAGACTACATGGTGCCGTCCGCCTTCGTGGCACTGGAGCGTCTGCCCCAGACGACCACGGGCAAGGTTGACCGCCGCGCCCTGCCGCTGCCCCCCGAGGGCGTCGAGACCACCCGCAGCGCACCGATGCCGCTGGCCACCGAGCGGCAGCGCATGCTCGGCGCCATCTGGGAGGAGGTGCTGTCCATCCGCCCGATCGGAGCGGCCGACGATATCCTGGCGCTTGGAGCGGATTCCATCCAGCTGTTCCAGATCGTCGCGCGGGCGCGGCGCATTGGTATCCATCTCACGGCACAGGACATGCTTCGCCGGCGGACCATCGGTGCCCTTGATGCGCACCTAGCGACGGCGGCCGCGCCACAGCCGACAACCGCCCGGCGCCTGCCGCGTTTGTCTGACTTCCGCAGGAAAGTGAATCAGCCATGACCGGCGCATCGCAAGCGGCGCTCTGCGCCCAGCCCGAGGCGGTGGCCGAATTTCCGACCACGCCGGCGCAGCGCGCCCTGTGGCAGAAGTTCCAGGCCATCCCGGGCGATCCCACGCTCAACGTCGCGGCGCGCTGGCGCATCGAGGGCCCGGTCGACTTGCCGATGCTGGAGCAGGCCTGGAGCATCCTGGTGGACCGGCATGAAATCCTGCGCAGCTGTTTCGTGCTGCGCGGGGATGAGCTGGTCCAGCAGGTCGGTCCCAGCGTTCCGTTCAAGATCCGCCATGTCGACCTGCGTGGCCTTCCCGCCGACCAGCGCGATGCCGCCGCTGAGCGGCTGGGGCGGGAGGAGGCGGCGGCGCAATTTGCGACGCTCGACCCGCCGCTGCTGCGCATCACCGTGCTCCAGCGCGAGGACCGCCGCGCGGACATGCTGCTCACCACCCACCACCTGGCGCTCGATTGCTGGTCCAACCTGATCCTGGCGCGCGAGCTGTGCGCGATCTGCCAGGCGCTGCATGCCGGCCAAGCGCCGGCGCTGCC
The DNA here is from genome assembly GCA_040386655.1 of Pseudomonadota bacterium. Lineage (GTDB taxonomy): Bacteria > Pseudomonadota > Alphaproteobacteria > Acetobacterales > Acetobacteraceae > Plastoroseomonas. The sequence goes on from JAZKFA010000304.1 coordinate 5,348, forward strand.
GGAGCTGCCGATGCAGTTCGGCGACTACGCCGCCTGGCGCACCGCATGGCTCGCCGAGGGCGGCGCGGATGAGGATTCCGCCTACTGGCGGCAGCGGCTGGCCGGTCTCGGCGCCTTCTCGGTGCCGGTTGACCAACTGCCCGCCGCACCGACGCGGCGCGGCGACATCGTGGGCGTGATGGTGCCCGAGGCGACGATGCGCTCGGTCCTCGCCGCCGCGCGTCTGCAGGGTGCGACGTTCTTCGCCTACGGCCTGGCGGCGTTCACGGCGCTGCTGCATCGCTGGGCGCGGCACGACGACATCCTGGTCACGACCCAGGTCGCCGGCCGCAATGAGGTGGAGCTGGAGAGCGTCACCGGTCCCTTCATCAATACCATCGCGCTGCGCGGCGACTGCGCCGGTGACCCGCGCTTCTCCGACCTGTTGGACGCGACGCTGGGGACGGTGGGCGAGGCGCTGCAACATGCCAGTCTCCCCTTCGAAATGCTGGAGCGCAGCGCCGCCGCCTCGACGCCGGGCCGCCGGCACACGCTCGATGCCGTGAATTTCCAGGTGCTGAACAGCGCCTTCCTGCGCGACGCGGATGCGGGCGCCTTTGCGCTGAATGGCTTCCCGAGCCTGTCGCCCGGCGCCAAGCGTGACCTCGATCTCTACCTCGTCGAGCGCAGCGTCGGCTGGCGCGTGCAATGCGAGTTCGACCCCGACTTGTTCGAGCATGAGACCGTGGAGTGGCTGCTGCGCAGCTACCTCGGCGTGCTCGAGGCAACTGCCGCGCGCATGACGCAGCGCCTGTCCGAACTGCCCTTCACGCCGCGCCCCGGTGCCGCTGCCTCGTTGCCGGCTGCACCTCTGACCGTCGCTCCGCAGCCAACGCCGGCTGTGCCCGCGGAGTCCACCGTTGCTCGCAGTGACCCCGGCGAGGCGGCCGCGCTGCTGGAGATCTGGTGCAGCGTGCTCAAGCGCGATGCGGTCGCGCCGGATGATAATTTCTTCGCCCTTGGCGGTGACTCCCTGCGCGCGGCGCAGTTGCTCGCCCGTGCGGAGGCGCGGTTCGGGCGGCGCATCGGCCTTGCGCAGCTGTTCCGCGCGCCGACCCCAGCGGGCATGGCCGCGCTGTTCGGGTTCGCCATTGAGGTCCCCGCCGCCATCGCCGCGCCGCCGGTCCCCGCGGCGGAAGATACCGCCTGGCAGATCGTCCCGGTTCTGACGCATGGCAGCGGCACGCCGGTCATCGGCATCAACAACATCGCCATCCTCCATCGCCTGTCGCAGGTCGAGGGGATCGACCACCCGATCACCTGCCTGCGGCTGTTCGAGCCGGGGCGCCCGCACGGCATCGCGGGGCTGAGCATGGAGGAGATCGCGGCGCGCTACGTCGCGCTGGTCCGCCGTGCGCATCCGAAGGGGCCCTATATCCTCCTCGGCGAGTGCGTCCACGGCGTGCTCGCCTATGAGGTGGCACGCCAGCTGCGCGCGGCGGGCGAGACCGTCTCGCTGCTCGCCGCGCTGAACATGTGGCACCCGGACTACGTGAACCGCCTGAGCTTCATCCAGCGCTGGCGGGTGCGGGCGCTGTCGGTGAAGGTGAACTTCGCCGAGGTGCTGGCGGGGCGCGAGAAGTTCAGCGAATTCCTCGGCCACTACTCGCTGCCGCACCGCCTGGGGCTGTTCCGCGCCGCACTTGCGGTCGGCCTGATCAAGGCCATCCCGGCCCGGACCGGCGCGCCCGAGCACGCGGATTTCCTTCTGACGCTGATGCGCGCCCGCGACGCCTATGTGCCCCCGCCCAGCGACGGCCCGATGGTGCTGATGACGACGGCGGACCAGCCGCATGGCCACGGCTTCCAGCCGAGCCTGGGTTGGGAGGGCACGGTGACAGGGCCGATGGCCTTGCACCGTGTGCGCCACGCGCGGTACGCGCCCGGAGAGGAAGCAAACCTGCCCAGCATCGAGGCGACGCTCGCGGCCGCCCTGGCGGCCACACGATGAGCCGCATTGCGCGGCGCCACTGGCTGACCGGCGCAGGGGTGCTGGCGGGGAGTTCCGCCTTCATCCCGAGCCTGCGCGACGGGGCCAAGGATCAGGTCCGCGCCCGGGTTTTCCCCGCGGCTTGGCGTCCCGCCCCGACCGGCGTGTACCCGGTGGGCCGCGCCACGCGCACCCTGCCCATCGATGGCGAGCGGGTTCCCGTCGACCTGTGGTATCCGGCCATCGCCCGGAACCATGATCCGGGCGCGACCCCGCCGGTCGACCTGCTGCACCCGGCGATGGCGCCGGCCTGGCGTGACGCGGCCTTCGCGGAAGGGATCGGCCGGGCGCCGGTGATCCTGTACCAGCCCTCGTGGTTCTCGCACCGGCGCGAGAACAGCTTCATGCTGGCGAACCTCGCGAGCCACGGCTTTGTCGCCCTGGCGCTTGATGACATCCGCCGCCACCCCGGCCCGTCCTCGGTTCTGCGCGAAGTAACGTTGGACCAGAGCTCGGAAGCGGCGATGGAGCGCTCGCTCGGCGTCGTGGCGGAACGCGTCGCACTCTCCGCGCGCGTCGCGGCGGCGGCGCTGGACGCATTTGCCGCCGATGCCGGCTGGTCCGCGCGGATCGAGGCCGGGCGCGCGGGCGCGGTGGGCTTCTCCTTCGGTGGCGCGGTCGCGGCCGAGCTGGTGCGGGCCGGAGCGCCGATGCGCGCCGGCGTCAACCTCGATGGCTCGACCTTCGGCGAGGCCGGACGCCTTGGCATCGGCCGCCCGTTCCTCACCTTCTTCGGCGACGCGCCGTTCCCAACCTCGGCGGAGCTGAGCCACCCGAACCCGACCATCCGCCTGGAGGCGGTGCTGACGCAGCTCGAGAGCCAGCGGCAGCTCGCCCAGGCCGACGTGCCGGGTACCTGGTGCTTCAGCGTCGCCGGTGCGCGGCACGGTGATTTTGCGGATTCCCTGGTGATCCCGCCGATCACCACAATCGGCGAGAAGCGCGTGATCGACCGGCCCGCCATGTGGAACCTGATCAACGGCCATGTCGCGACGTTTTTCAACCATACGTTGAAGGGCGAGGATCCAGGAATCCTCAACAGCGCTTCACCGTGGGGCATTCGCCCGCTGCGTGAGATGCAACCTCTCAGCCTTTCCGACATTTCTGCTGCGAGGTGAATCCCCTTGGCTGGTCTGAACGCAATTGCGCGGGTCGCGCTCTGTCGAACGCCTGTGGGCGAGGCGCTTCGGCGCGTTCCCGGGCTCGAGCGCGCCTATGGCCGGCACATGCTGGCGAGCCAGAACAAGCCTGGCCTGTTCGCCGGCTTCTACGCGACACATGACGAAGCCATGGCCGCGATCCCGCCGGGACGCGTGACCGGTTGGGACAATGCAGACTGTGCCGCGATTTTCACCGAGGCCCTCCCAGACCAGCCTTCCGCTCATGCCGTGTTCTTCTGGCTGACGCAGTTGCTTGAGGAGGGGACGCGCGTCGTGGACTACGGCGGCGGCCCGGCGGTGACCTGGCGGCAATACGCCCGGCGCGCGGCGATGCCCAGGGGCGTGTCATGGACCGTGGTGGACCTGCCCGCGATCATCGCCCGCGGACGTGAGGTCGCCGGCCAGGGTGGGCTCGAAGGTGTGCGCTTCGCCGAGACGCTGGCCGAGGCCGGCGAGTGCGATATCCTGCTCTCTGCTGGCGCTCTGCAATACATGGAGCATTCCGTTCCCGGGCTGCTCGAGGCGGTGCCCGGCCGCCCCCGCCACATCATCCTCAACAAGGTGCCGCTGACCGAAGGCACCGCCTACTGGTCGCTGCAGAACCAGGGGCCAGCCGTGTGCCCCTACAGGATCTACAATGCCGCCGAGTTCCTCGGATATTTCGAGCGCGAGGGCTATACGGTCGCGGATCGCTGGCGGGTTGCCGAGTTGACCTGCGATATCCCCTTCCACCCGCGAAGCTCGCTGTCCGAGCAATGCGGCCTTCTCCTCTCCCGTCGATGAGCGCCCCGTCCATGGCCCAGGCTGCGCGCCGATGAGTGCGGCGGTTGGCCTGATCCTGGCGCGAAGCTGGATGAACGTGTGCGGCCTGCTCGCCTTCCTGCTGGTCGCGCGCGTCGTGCTGCCTGAGGATATCGGCATCTACGCGCTCGCCTCGTCCGCGGTGCTTTTACCGATGTCCCTCGTCGGCGCCGGCTTCGCCGAGCATGTGGTCGGGCGCGACCCGACCGGGCGTGACCTGTCCACCGCCTACTGGTCATCGCTCGCGAGCGGGGCCATCGGCGTGCTGATCGCGCTGGGCTCCGCGGCGATCGCATATTGGGGCTTCGGGCAGCCTGAGATTGCGCAGATCATGCTGCTGATGGCGCCGCTGCCGTTTATCTGGAGCGCCGGCGTCATCCCCGAGGCGGTGCTGATCCGCGACGGCAGGGGTGCACCCCTCGCGATAGCGGCCTTCGCGTCCGACCTGCTGGGGCTGATCGCGCTCGCAGCCGGGGTGATGCTCGGCTGGGGCGTGATGTCGCTGGTGGCGAACCGCTTCGTGAGCTGCATCGTGATGGTGCTTGGCGTGAGCATCGCGGCGCCGCCGCGTGGGCTGAGCGGTTTCGAGTGGAGTTCCGCGCGGCGCGTCGGCGGCTTCGGCGCCGGGTTGCTCGGGTCCCGCCTGGCGGGATGGGCCGGCCAGTTCGGCACGGAGTTCGTCATCGGCGTGCTGCTCTCGACAGCGGCGGTCGGGTACTACCGCCTCGCCTCGCGGCTGGTGGGGGCGATGTACTCGGTGATCATGCAGGGACCGTCCTCCGCCCAGCTCGCCTATTTCGGGCGCGGGCAACAGGGCCCGCCGAAAGCCTATGACCACGCGCTGCGCCTGCATGTGAGCCTGGCCGCTCCGGTGATCATCGCGGTGACGATGGGCGCGCCGCTGATCATCCAGGTCGCCCTCGGCCCGAACTGGCAGCCGAGCGCCTTTGTGCTGTCCATGCTCGCCCTCGCGGTGCTGCCGCAGATCGGCGCGGGCATCGCCTCGACGATGCTGATTGCCCATGGCCATGCGCGGCGTGCCTTCGTGCTGCACTCCGCGATGGCGCTGGCTACCGTGCTGGGGCTGCTCGCCGGGTCCTGGTTCGGGCTTGATGAAGCCGCGATTGCGCGGCTTGCGATGGCGGTGGCGGTGCTGGTGCCGACCGTCGCGGCGGTGCCGGAGCTGCGCCCGAGCGGCGTTGGCCGGACGCTGCGCATCTTCGCCGCGGTCGCACTGCCCTCGGCGGGCATGGCGCTGGCCATGAACGCGGTCTTGGTGCTGTGGCCGGCGGGACCGGGCTGGCTGTCCGGCCTGATGACGCTCGCGGTGGCCGGCGCGCTGGGCTTTGCCGTCTACGTCCTCGTCTCGCGCCTGATACTGCGGCGGACCACGCTGCTGTTCCGGCTACTGCTGGCCGACCGCCTGCCGGGGAAGCTCGGCATCATTCGCAGGCCGCGCTTCGGGGCCATGCTGTGACCTCATGGATCACGCCCCCGCCCGGACCCGCGAGCCCGAGGACCGAAAGCAGGGGATTGCCCGCGACCGCGAGGCGCCAGCCGGCCTTGTCCGCGGCGATCGCCCCCACATGTTCCTCGGGGACGGCGAAGCTTTCCATCTGCCATTGGCCGACTGCGCCGGGCCGCCATCCCATTGCCAGCAGCCGGGCCGGCTGCCCCGGCGTGAGCGACACCGAGAAGCGGTCCAGCGGCGCATGCAGCCCGGAGCCGAGCGCCTTCACCACCGCCTCCTTTCGGGTCCAGCCCAGGAAGAAGGCCTCCCGCCGCTGCGCCAGCGGCAGGTTTCCGAATTCATCCAATTCTGCCGGAGAGAACACCGCATGCGCGAGATCAGCCTCCACCGGGCGCACCGCCTCGATGTCCACCCCGATGGGAAAGCGCGCCACCGCGAGTGCGGCGAGCCCCTGCGAATGACTGAGGTTGAAATGCACGCCGCTGGCGGCGGGGAAGGCGAGAAACGGCTTGCCCAGCGGCGCCTGATTGAAGCGCAGGGCCTGTGGCAGCTCGCCCAGGCATTCGCCCAGGATCGCGCGCAGCCCGGCCCGCGCGGCAAGGCTCGCGGCACGATCCTCCGCGCGCACGAAATGCGCCGCCCGCGCCGTGTCCTCGGGCGTGAGACAGTCCATGGGGACGGGCGCCTCCGCGTCGATGCGCCACACGGCGAGCTGCACGACCTGATCGTCGAGGCCGATCACGGGCGCGGCCCAGCGCAGGGAGCCGTGCGATGAACCGGCGCGGTCTTATCGGTGGGCTGCCGCTGGCCGCCGCGCCCGGCGTGGCACTCGCGCAGACACGTGCACCCAATCCGCAGCCCGCGCCTGCGCGGCCGGCGGCCCGGCCCAGCCGCACGATGGGTCCTATCGCGCCCGAGGGAGCCATCGCCGACGGCGCCAGCCACCCCCTGTCCGAGCGCTTTGCTAACCTCGCAGCGGCGCAGGCAGCCTTCCCCCACGCGGGCGCCCTGACCGACGAGATCGACTGGTGCGCGTTGCAGGGCGCGATCGACCGCGCCATCGCGCAGGGGGGCGGGGCGGTGCAGGTGCCCAATGGCGGGCGCGGCTACGTGCTTAATCGCGGTCTGGTTGTAAACCCGAACATGGTGACGCTGCGCGGCGACGGCAGCCTTCTCGATTTCCGCACCCTGCCAGCCGGCAAGCAGGCGATTTGGTTCAAGGCGGATGGAGCGCCCTCCTATGGTCATGACAAGCACGTCTTTGAAGGCTTCGACATCCTGGGCCCGGGGCGTGACCGCGACACCATCGGCGTCTTCTTCCAAACGGATACGCCGGGACTGTCCAGCCGGACGCAGCTTCGCGACTGCGTCGTGCGGAATTTCCGCTTCGCGCTGGAAATCGGCCACCGCGCATACCTGATAAGCTTCGCGCATTGCTCGTTCTTCGAGTGCCACTACGTGTTCCGCGCGCCCGCAGGACTGGACGATTCGGGAGAATCCATCACGTTCAACCAGTGCGTGTTGTTCAATTCCTACTGCCTCATCGCCAATATGGCCGGGTGCGGCCTGCGCTTCATCGGTTGTGCCCTGGACTATGCGGACCGAGTGGTGTGGGACAATAATGGGCACATAGACTTCGTCTCCTGCCATATCGAATTCGCTCCACCGTCCGAAGTGCCGTTCCATAATGGGGTGGGTCGGATCGATTTTCACGGAGGCTTCATACAGATAAACGGCAATGCGGAGCCGCGCGTGGCCGGGCTGTTTGCCTCCAACATTGAAACCGCGACCTATCACATGTTCGGCCTGCGCGGCTGGAACTGGGGAACCACAACGGGCCGGCTGGCCGAGGGCCCGGGCAAGATCTATTGGCACCAGGGCACGGCGATCGACGCGCCGCCCGAGGGGTACGGAAAGCGGTGACGCCAACCTCAAACGCCGCGATGCAGGCGACGCGCCACCGGCGCTGACTTTGATCGGAAGCAGATGGTCGTTCAGGCGAGGCGTTGAGCCGCTATTCCGCCCGCATGCTTGCGGCGCGCGCGACCTCCGCCCAGGCCGGCACCTCCTCGCGGATGCGCGCGGCGAATTCCGCTGGGCCAAGCCAGTCCGGCACCGTCGCCTGCGCCGCCAGCCTTTCGCGGAAGGCTGCCTGCCGCGTCACCGCCTCCAGGTCGCGGGCCATGCGCGCGACGAGGCTCGCCGGCGTGCCGGCGGCGGCAAGTACGCCGTACCAGGTGCCGGAATCAGGCACGTCATGGCCGAGTTCGGCCAGCGTTGGGGTTGCGGGGATCTCGGTGACGCGGTTGCGCCCGAAGGCGACGATCGGGCGCAGCTGGCCGTTCAGGTAAGGCCCAATCGCTCCAACGATGGTCTGCATGAACAGCGGCACGCGGCCGGCGAGCACGTCCTGCAGCGCAGGCGCGGTGCCGCGATAGGGAATGTGCGTGACGTCGATGTTCAGGGCGCGCTTCAGCGTCTCCCCGCCGAAATGCCCGTTGCCGCCATTCCCGGTCGAGGCATAGCCCAGCACGCCCGGCTGCGCCCGCGCGGCGGCCACCACGTCGGCCAGCGTATGCAGCGGCGAGTTCGGCCCGGCCCAGAGCACGTTGGGGGAGAAGGCCACCATGCCCACCGGCGCGAAGTCCCTGACCATGTCGTAGGGCAGGCGGTACAGCCCGGTGTTCATGACGATGTTGTTGCCGCTGAACAGCAGCGTGTGCCCGTCGGGCGCGGATTTCGCGACCGCATCCGTCGCAATGGTGCCGTTCGCGCCGCCGCGATTCTCGATGATCACCTGCTGCTGCCACGCCGCAGCCAGGCCCGGGGCGATGAGGCGGGCCACGAAGTCCGTCGGGCCGCCGGGCGGAAAGCCCACCAGCAGGCGCACCGGCCGGTCCGGCCAGGGCGCCTGCGCGTGCGCCGCGGTTGCGATGAAGGGCGCTGCGAATAGCGCGCGACGGGCGATGCTCATGGCGGTGCCTCCATCCCTGGTGCCGTCTCTCTCGGGCGGCTTGCGCGGCATCATGCCGGCAAGGTGGCCGGGGCTGGCAAGGGGGCCTGTGCGACGCCATACTGAGCTTGTCCCATGAAGCGCCGAACGCTGTTCGCCATGCTGCCTGCCCTGAGTGGCTGCACCCCGGTGGTGCTGCCAATGGGACCGCCGCGCGGCGAACCCCTGCTCGATGGCGAGCGACTGGTGATGGCCGATGGTGCGATGCTGCCGCTGCGCGCCTGGCTGCCCGATGGGTCGCCGCGCCTCGTCATCCTGGGCCTGCATGGCTTCAACGAGTATGCGCGCAGCTTCCTCGCCGACCCCGCGCCGCTGTTCACCGCGCGCGGCGTGGCGCTGTACGGGATAGACCAGCGTGGCTTCGGCGCCGCACCCAATCGTGGCTACTGGGCCGGGCACAGCACGCTCGCCGCCGATGCGGTCGCCACCTGCGCGCTGCTCCGCGCGCGGCATCCCGGTGTGCCGCTGGTGCTGATGGGCGAGAGCATGGGCGGCGCCGTCGCCATGCTTGCCGCGACGGGCGAGGTGCCTCTCGCCGCCGATGCGCTGGTGCTGCTCGCGCCCGCCATCTGGGGCCGCAACACCATGTCGGGCGTGCTACGCTTCGCCCTGTCGCTCGCTGCCGTGACGTTGCCGGCGGCGATCCTGTCCGGCGGGGTCGCGGGCGTGGTGCCGACGGACAACCAAGCCTCGCTGATCCGCTGGTCGCGGGACCCGTTGATCCTGCGCCAGACGCGCGTGGATGCGGCACTCGGCCTGATCGACCTGATGGATGCCGCCGTCGCCGCGGCACCTCGGCTGGGGGTGGATGGCCGCCCGGCGCTGATCCTCTATGGCGGCCAGGACCATCTTGTCCCGCCCGGCCCGACGCGGGCCGTGCTCGACACGCTGGACCCGGCCGCGCCCGTGACGCTGGGCTTCTATCCTTCGGGCTACCACCAGCTTCTGCGCGACCGCGGCGGTGGAGCGGTGAGCGAGGATGTCCTCGCCTGGCTTGCCGCGCCCGGTGCGCGGATGCCCTCCGGCGCGCGGGAGGCGGCGGTCGCGTGGCGCGCGCGGACGGCGTGAGGCGTGCGCCCTTCCTCGGCCCGGATGGCGCCTTTACCGCGGCGCTGTCCGCGCTGGTGGCGGTGGGCAGCTTCGGCGTCACGGTGCTGCTGGCCTTCCGCGTCGTAAGCCGGGCGGCGCGGGCGGCGCCGGTCGTCGGCCACTCGGCCCGGGCGCTGGTGCTGGGCTTCCGCCTCACGCGCGGCGAGCCCTGTGCCGTCTACCGCGCCCGGCTGCTGCGCGCGGCCGCCCTGGTCGCTCAGGATCCGCACCTCACGTTGGTGCTGCTGGGCGGCGTGACGCGGGACGGCCTCGCCTCGGAGGCCGATGCCGGGCGCCGCTTCCTGGTCGCGCAGGGCTTGCCCCCCGGATGCCTGGTCGTCGAGGAAGCCTCGCGCCACACCTTGGAGAACCTGCGCGCCTACCGCGAGGGCTTCCCGCCCTCGGCCACACCGGACCTGCTCGTCACCAGCCGTGCGCACCTGGCGCGCAGCCTTGCGATCGCGCGCGGCCTGGGCCTGCGCCTGTCCCCGTGCGCGGCGGAGACCGAGCCACGCGTCCCACTGCCCGCCCTGCTGCGGGAGGCGGTGCTGCTGCACTGGTACTATGTCGGCGCAGCCTTCGCGCATGCCACGCGCAACCGCGGCATGCTCAACCGCATCAGGTGATACGTGCCCTCAGGCGCCGGGCGCGGCCTCGGCCGCTTGGCCCGCCGCTTGAGGGCACATCATCACGCCGTGGGCGGGATGCGCACCATGCCCTTGGCGCCGGGGCGGAAGCCAAACCAGCGCGCAACCCGCAGACCGTAGTAGCAGGCCTTGAAGGCGAGCACGGGCAGTTGCCGGTTCGTGTTGGAGTGCACATCGCCGGCGAGCAGGCTTACCAGCCCCTCGCGCATACGGAAGCGGTTGCGCGGTTCCATGAACATGTCGCGCAGCGTGGGGTCGTTGATCTTGTAGATGAGCCACGACAGCGAGCCGATGGCGCGGCGCACCTTATGCTCGAAGGCGCGCATCTGCGGCGCGGCCGCGGCGCGGTCATCAAGCCAGGTATCCACCGCCTCGGCGCCCATTTCCGCGCTCGCCATCGCGAGCAGCACGCCCGAGGAGAAGACCGGGTCGACGAAGGCGAAGGCGTCGCCCGCCATCAGCCAGCCATCGCCCGCCATGGTCTTCGATGCGTATGAGTAGTTGCCGGTCATCGTCGTGGGCGTCAGGCGCTCCGCATTCGCCATGCGGCGGGCCATCGAGGGCGTGGACGCGATGGTCGCCGCGAGGAAATCATTGATGTCCCCGGTGCGGCGCTTGAAGAAGGCCTGGTTGGAGACGCAGCCTACGCTCATCACGTCGTCGGGCAGCGGGATCATCCAGAACCAGCCATGTTCGAACAGGTGGATGGTGATGTTGCCATCCTCCACCTCGCCGAACGGGGCCACGTTGCGGTAATGCGCGAACATCGCGGCGGTGTTGTTGTGCGGGTTGCGCTGCTTCACCTGCATATGCGCGGCGAGGAAGGTGTCGCGTCCCGAGGCGTCGATGACGAAGCGCGCATGCCAGGCGTGCTGCACGCCCTCCGCGTCGGTCGCGAGAATGCGGTGGCCGCGCGCGCTGTCGAGCGTCACGTCGGTGACGCGCATCCCCTCCTGCGTGTCGGCGCCGAGTTCGCGGGCGCGGGCGAACAGCAACGCATCGAGATCGGCGCGCTTGACCTGGTAGCTGTAGGTGTAGGCCTGGTTCAGCCCTTGGGAGAAGTTGAAGGTCACATGCTTGCCGTGCTCGTCGGAGACGAAGCGCGCGCCGGGCTTGTAGACGCCGATGGCGGCGACGCGTTCGCGAATGCCCAGCGTCTCGAACACCCGCAGGTTCTGCGGCAGCAGCGACTCGCCGATGTGGAAGCGCGGATGCCGATCCTTCTCCAGCAGCACCACGCGGCGGCCCTTGGCTGCGAGGATGGCCGCCGCGGTCGACCCGGCCGGACCACCGCCGATGATGAGCACGTCGCAGCTGCGCAGGGACGCGTCGGCAAGGCTGTCCGGGCTGGAGGCATCGAGCGGCATGGGGTTCCTTTGGCGGAAGGGTGGAGACGCGGCATACTCAAAACGATCACCCACGGCAAAAGCAAGGTCCGATGAACGCGGCACCACACGAGATCGCGATCGTGATCCCTGCCTACCAGGAACGGGCGACGATTGCCGGCGTCATCGAGGCAGTGCGCGCGGCAATGCCCGATGCGGCGCTGATCATCGTCGATGACGGCTCCACCGACGGCACCGGCGACATCGCGCAGGCGGCGGGGGCGCGCGTGCTGCGCCCGGGTGCGAATGCCGGCAAGGGAGCGGCGCTGCGCACCGGCATGCGTGCCGCGATCACCGAGGGTGCGCAGTGGGTGCTGACGATGGACGCCGATGGCCAGCACCGCGCGGAGGACCTGCCGGCGCTTGCCGCGGCGGCGCGCGCAGCACCGCGGGCCATCATCATCGGGTCCCGCCGCGCCGACCAAGCGAATGCGCCGCCCGCGCGGCGTCGCGCGAACCGCGTGGGCGACTTCTGGGTCTCCTGGGCGGCGGGTGCGTTCATCGCCGATTCGCAGAGCGGCTTCCGTGCCTATCCGGTGGCGGCACTCGCCGCGCTCGACCGGTATGAGGGGCGCTCGCAGCGCTTCGCCTTCGAGAGTGCCATTCTGATCGATGCGGCGCGGCAGGGCTTTGCGATGCGGGCGATAGACATACCCGCGCTCTTCGCCGCCATGCAGCGGCACAGCCATTTCCGGCCGGTGGCGGACATGACGCGC
>JAZKFA010000305.1:0-4806 GCA_040386655.1 Pseudomonadota bacterium
CGCTGACCGCGACGGCCGATCCGCGCACGGCGGAAGATATCCGCCAGCAACTGGACCTCGGCGATGCGCCGGTGTTCCGGGCGTCCTTCGAGCGGCCGAACATCCTCGTCGAGGCCCGCCCGCGCGAGCATGAATTCCGCCAGCTCATCGGCTTCGTGCGCGAGATGGGCGGCACCGGGATCGTCTACTGCGCGACGCGGGCGCGCACCGAGTCCTTCGCGGAGAAGCTGCGCGGGGAGGGGGTGGACGCACTCGCCTTCCATGCGGGGATGGAGGCTTCCGCCAAGCGCGACGCGCATCGCCGCTTCGCGCGCGGCGAGCAGGTGGTGATGGCCGCGACCGTCGCCTTCGGCATGGGCATCGACCGGCCCGATGTGCGCTGGGTCGCGCACCTGAACATGCCGCGCAGCCCCGAGAGCTGGTACCAGGAGATCGGCCGCGCGGGACGCGACGGGCTGCCGGCGCGCGCGCTGCTGCTGTACTCCGCGGCCGATATCGCGCTGGCGCGGCATCACATCGAGGATTCCACCGCCGAGCCCGAGCAGAAGCGCATCGAACGCCAGCGGCTGGATGCGATGGTCGCGATCGCCGAGACCTCCGAATGCCGCACGCGGATGCTTCTCCGTTGTTTTGGCGAAGACACGGGTAGTCCGTGCGGGCACTGCGACAACTGCGCCTCGCCGCCGAAGATGTTCGACGGGTCCGTGGTGGCGCAGAAGCTGCTGTCCGCGATTCTGCGCACGGGGCAGCGCTTCGGGGCGCGGCATGTCATTGATGTCCTCCGCGGCAAGCCCAATGACCGCGTGCTGCAGATGGCGCACGACAAGCTGCCGACCTATGGCGTGGGCAAGGATGTCTCCGAACCAGAATGGCAGGGCGTGATGCGCCAGATGGTCGCGCGCGGCCTCATCGACCTGGTCGAGGCCGGCCAGCATGGCTCCATCCCCGTCGCGACCGAGGCCGCGCGCCCGGTGCTGCGGGGCGAGGAGAAGGTGTTCTTCCGCGCGCCCGAGGCGGCGCCGCTGCGGGGACAGGCCACCGCGCGCACGGCGATTTCCACCGACCCGATGTTCGAGGCGCTGCGCCAGTGGCGGCGCGGCGTCGCGCAGGCGCAGGGCGTGCCGGCCTATGTGATCTTCGTCGACAAGACGCTCGCCGATATCGCGGAGCGGCGGCCGGCCACATTGGCGCAGCTGCTGGAGGTGCCCGGCGTCGGCCGGTCCCGGGTCGAGCGGTACGGCACCGCAATCCTGGGCGTTCTCGGCGGTGACGCCGGCGATGCGCCGGCTGCCGCACCGCGCGCGCCGGGGGAGGGGCCGGATCCAGCGCTGTTTGCCGATGCCGAGGCGGCCGCGCGCGATGCCGGCGGGTTGGCGGAGGGGCTGCGCGCCTGGCGGCGCTGCCTCGCGCAGGGGATGGGCGTGCCGCCCTATGTCATCTTCCCCGACCGGACGCTCGACGCCCTGGCCGAGGGCGAGGCGCAGGATCTGGAGGATGTGCCAGGGATTGGGCCGGCCAAGCGCGCGCGCTATGGGGAGAGCTTGCTGCGTGTGCTGGCGGGGTGATTTCCTTGACCTGAGGGGCGTGCGGAAGCTAAAGGAATATAGTCTCATGACGACGGCGCCTTCCGCTTGGCGAAAACCACGCCGAAAAGCAGAAAAGCTGAAATTCTTACCCGGCGCGATGCAATCGCAATGGCTTACGCGCCAAAGCCCGCCTGGTAAGAATTTCTTACTTTCCGCTTTTCAGGCCGGCACCAGCACCCCGCCGGTCAGCTTCACGCGCCGGTCATGGAAGCGCGCCACGCTCTCGCGGTGCGCGATGGACAGGATGGCCGTGCCCGGCAGCCTCTCCCGCAGCAGGGCGTAGAGTTCGGCCTCGCTCTCCTGATCCAGGCTCGCGGTCGCCTCATCCAGAAACAGGTAGTCCGGCTTGACGAGCAGCGCGCGGGCGATGGCTAGGCGCTGCTGCTCGCCGCCCGACAGGCTGCGCGCCCAGTTTGCGTCCGTGTCGCGCGAGGCCGCGAGCGAGGGCAGGCCCACATCCGTGAGGGCTGCGGTGACCTCGGCATCGGTGAAGCGCGCGGCATCCTCGGGGTAGGCGACCGCGCGTCGCAGCGTGCCCTGCGGAAGGTAGGGGCGCTGGGGCAGGAACAGCATGCGCGCGCCGTCGGGGACGGAAAGCTTGCCCTGCGCGAAGGGCCAGATGCCGGCGATGGCGCGGAAGATGGTGGACTTCCCCGACCCCGAGGCGCCCTGCAGCATCACCGCCTCGCCGGGGGCGAGGGTCAGCGCCGCGCCTTCGGCCAGCACGCGGCCATCGGGAAGGGTGATGCGCGCATCATCCAGCGCGAAGCCGCCCGTCGCATGGTGCAGCCCGCCCTCGCTGCGCGCGGCGGCGGCGAGCGCGTGGCGGAAGCCGGTGAGGCGATCGACCGTCGCGCGCCACTCCGTCAGCCGCGAATAATTCTCCACGATCCAGGAGAGCGAGCCCTGCACCTGCCCGAAGGCGGAGGAGGTCTGGATCAGGCCGCCGAGCGGAATGCGCCCGGCAAAATAGGCGGGTGCCGCGACGACGATGGGGAAGATGCTGGCCACCTGGGTGTAGCCGGCGGTGAAGAAGGTGAGCCGCTTGGTCGCGGTCATGATCGCCCACCAGTTCTCGGTCAACGCGCGGAAGCGTTGGGAGAGGCCGCGATGTTCGTCGGCTTCGCCGTGATAGAGCGCGACACCCTCGCTGTTCTCGCGCAGGCGGGCCAGGGCGAAGCGGAAATCGGCCTCGACGCGTTGCTGGAAGAAGTTGAGAGCGATGAGCGGTCGGCCGATGAAGTGGGTCAGCACGGTGCCGAGCACGGAATAGATTAGCGCCACCCAGACCATGTAGCCGGGGATGGACACGCCGAGGATTTCCACCGGACCCGAGAGCGACCACAGCACCAGGATGAAGCTGCCGAGCGTGACCAGCGCGCTCATCAGCCCCAGGCCGAGTGTCAGCGTGTCATCGACGAACAGCCGCGCGTCTTCCGCGATGCGCTGGTCGGGATTGTCCATCGTCGGGTCGGTCAGTGCGATGCGGTAATGCACGCCGCTGCCGAGCCAGGCGCCGAGCATGTTCTCGGTGATCCAGCGGCGCCACCGGATCTGCAGCGCCTGCTTGAGATAGAGCTGGTAGACCGCGATGAGGATGTAGATGGCCGCGAGCATGACGAAGCCGGGCAGGAAGCCGTCCTCGTCGGATTTCCAGGTAAACAGCAGATCGAAGAAGCCGTCGCGGTCCTTGGTCTCGAGCGTGTTGTAGAAGGCGCGCTGCCAATAGGTGAGCACCACGGTCATGCCCACCAGCGCGAGGTTGAGCGCGATGACCACACCCAGCAGCGCGCGTGCCTTCCACCGTTCCTCGCTGCGCCAAAAGGGCCCCGCGATCGACCAGACGTTGCGGAAGAAGGGGGCGATCAGGCGCATGCGGTTCGGCCTCGGTCGATGGCAGGCTCACGGAGAGGGCGGTTGGGCGTCCAGGACCGCGAGCCATTCGGTGACGCGGCGGCGGTTGGCGCCGAGATCCGAATAGCCGAACAGGCTGCGCGAATAGAGGATGAGGCCGGTATTGCCATCGCCGGGCAGCAGCTGAGCCACGATGATGTCGGGGTAGTTCATCAACCCGCTGCGCTCGACCCACTGCGCCTGGCGGCGTTCGGGCCAGGCATAGAGCGGGTAGCAGCGCGGCCGGCTATCGGCGACGCGATGGATGGCGGCCCAGGCGGCGTCCATGCCCATCGGGACCGCCGGGATGCGGAGGTGCGCGGGCAGGGGGTGGCCGTGCGGAGCGGCCAGGCAGGTATTGGGCGAGCCGGGCAGGGTGAAGGCATCGAAATTGACCGGGGTGGCCTCGATGCCGGCGGCACCGGAGCGGAAGAGCGCAAGCGGAGATGTCATGGGATGATCCTCAGGCGGATGACGCCGCGCACATCCTCGGCGGCGACGGGCTTGCCCTTGCGCAGAATGGCGATGCGCCCGGCCGCCTGCAGGCGCAGGGCCGCCCGGCGCGTCGCGGTCATCAGCGGGCGCCAATCCTCGGGCGCCATCGCACGCGCGACTTCGGAGGGGCAGATGCTTTTCTCCGGCCCGGCGGCAGTGGCCTGGGCGAGGATGGCGGCCTCCAGCGCGGTGTGTTCGCTGGACTTGGCAAGGGGGGTGTCGGGGTCGTTCATGGTGCGCGCCATTCTGCCCCGGTTCGGGCGTCGCCGTCCCAGGTGAAGCGCGCGCGGCGATGGCCGGCGGCAGCGAGCCAGAGGAATTCGAGGGCGTGGAAGCGCAGGGTCAGCGTCGCGAAATGGGCCCGCGCGTCGCCGGTGAAGGGCGGCAGCTGCGGGCTTTCAACCGTGGTGCCGGGGGCGGAAGACTGCGCGTAGACAAGGCGGCTGTTCGCGGTGGCCTGGGCCCAGGCGGCATCGGCCTCGGCGTCGTTGGTGTGCAGGGTCGCCTCGCCCGCGAGACGCAGCTGGATGCGGGCGCCGGGGTCATAGCCGTGCACTGCCGCGCGGGGGTCGCGCGCGAGTTCGGCGAATTTTGCGGAACGCGCATCCGTGTGCAGCCGCAGCGCGAGCAAGGGCGCGTCGAAGCCGCGCAGCACCAGCGTGCGCAGGCTCGGCGTCCCATCGGCCGCGATGGTCGCAAGCGTGGGCGTGTGGAACGGCGAACGCCGGTCGGCGACCCCTCGCGCGAGCAGGCGGAAGGCTTCGGCGAGCGTCTCGTCGAGGTCATCGGCGAAACCGGGGCGGGGCTGCGTCATGGCGGGCGGTATAGGCGG
>JAZKFA010000305.1:4816-12527 GCA_040386655.1 Pseudomonadota bacterium
GCAACACGTCGCAGTGGGCATCGAGCAGCTGGGCATGGCGGGCGGTATAGGCGGAAGCGGGCCGCGACCCTAGAGCGGAGAGGGGTGCCGCGCACCCGTACGGGCCGCAAGATCATTCCGCCATTTGGGCGCGGCACGCTCTGCCCTAGTCTGCCTGCCATGAAGGACGCAGACATGAGCTGGGCACGCACGACCCTGCTGGGCATCGCCGGCATGGCCGGTGCGGGCGCCTTCGGCATCCTGTTGCGCTGGCTGGGGCTCCTCAGCTTCTTCGGTGCCGAGATGAGCACCGCGGAGATGATCGCCCTCGTGCTCTTTGTCCTTGCCATCCTGCCCACGCTCATTCTTCCGCTCGTGGCGCTCCGGCGAATCTGGATGGGCATCCTTGCCATGGTGATCGTGGCGATCACGCCCTTCGCGCTTGCCGTGATGACCAAGGTGCAGCCCTTCGGCCCCATCCCGGCCCTGGCGCTGGCCGATGCACGCGCGCCAGGAGGGCTGGAGACCGGCATCCGGATCACCGACGCGGCCCCGCGCGGCGAGTTTGCGCGCAGGGTCGTCTTCGGTGTCTCGACGCCTTCGCGCCGCGGCGGCAGCACCACCACCACCTACACCTACCAGGTCGCGCCCGTGGTGCACGCGCAATGGGTGCCGGGCATGCCGGTGCGGGTTTGGGCGGTGATGGAGCGGGCAGACCAGGACCCCGGCTGGGACTCCGCATCGGGCGCCCTGTTCCGCCCCGTGGATATCGGCCTAGCGGAGCGTGCCGTGCGCCGCTTCCGTGCAGAACGCCCTGCCGCGGGACCGGCAGTGCCGGAGCCCGCCGTGCCGGTCATCGCGCTCTGGGCCGCGGATGCCGGCGCTGCGCGTCTCGATCAGGTGACGATCTGGGCGCAGATCCTGGGCGGCGCCTCCCTGGCCTGGGCGGCGCTAGCCTGGCTGGGGACGGGGTCCCGGCCCGGCGAGAGGTACGGATCAAGGCCCCCGGTGGCGCCCGTGAAACCGCCGCCACGGTGGCAGCGGCGGCCGCGATAGGGCTCAGTCGAGGGCATGCGCGAGGGCGGTTCCACTGTCCCACGCCGCCTCTGCCCGGCCTTCGAGGCACCAGTCGCCGGCGAGGCCGACGCGCAGCGCTGGGTTCCACAGGCATGGTGCGCCGAGACCCTGTTCGAGCAGGGAGAAGCGCCACCGATGGGCCTGCGCGATGCGTCGCGCCGGCAGAGGTGCCCCCGCATGGCGCGCGAGCGCTTCGAGCAGCAGCGGCACCACCGCGGCAGCGGGCTGTTCCAGATGCGTGCGGGAGAATTCGGGGCCGGCCTGGATCACCCAGCACTCGGCGCCGGGGTCGCGTCCGGGCTTGGAACTGTCGCGCGTCGCCCAGCCGATGGTATCGCTCTCCGGCCGCAGCGCGTCAGGCAGCGCGAGGCGCTCAGCGAAGCTCGCCAGCACGGTCCAGCACGGGGCGTAGCGGATGGGGCCGAGGTGCATCGCGGCTTGCGGCCAGAGCGGGGCGACGAGTTCGGCGGCCTGCGGTGCGGGGGCGGTTACGAGGACGGCGGAGAAGGCGCCGTCGCGTGTCGGCTCGCTGGCGGGAAGCGAGGCGCCCGGCCTGGCCTCGGCCGCGTCCCAATGCGCGAGGGTCCAGGCACCTGGCTCGCCGGTGATCGCACCCACATGGCGGCCGAAGCTGCCGGGAATGCCCTTGGCGAGCGCGCGCGGAACGGCGGACATGCCGGGCGTGCCGACGCGGCGTTCGGCGTCGGGCCAGGGGAGGGTGCCGGCATCGGTCAGCGCCTGGGCGAAGCTCGCGCCGCGGGCACGCAGGTATTGTGCGCCATGGTCCCATTGCAGCTTCACGCCCTCCACCTCGGCACGGCGCGTTGCCAGGCGCCCGCCCGGCGCGCGGCCCTTGTCGAAGAGATGCGGCGCATGCCCGGCGGCGATGAGGGCGCGGGCGGCGGCGAGGCCGGCGAGGCCAGCGCCGATGATGGCAATGCGTTGGGTCATCCGCCGGGTATGGCGCCGGGGTGGTTTCGCGCAAGGGGGATGGCTAGGGTGCGCGGATGGAACCGATCGTCACCGCCGTCGCCCTGAGCTCCGCCCATGGCTTTTCCAAGCCCGTTACGCCTGTCATTCGCCTCGTCGCCGGTTGGGGCGTCGCGGGGGATTCGCACAGTGGGGCACTGGTCAAGCACCGCTCCCGCGTGGCGAAGGACCCGCGGCAGCCGAATCTCCGCCAGGTTCATCTGATCCATGCGGAGTTGCTGGAGGAACTCGATCTCGCGCCCGGTGCGGTGGGGGAGAATGTGACGCTGCGCGGAGTGGATATCCTCAACCTGCCGCAGGGCGCGGTGCTGATGCTCGGCGAGGCAGCCTCGGTGCGCGTGACCGGGCTGCGCAACCCGTGCAGTCAGCTCAACAAGTATCGTCCCGGCCTGATGGCGGCGATGCTGGGGCGCGATGAGCAGGGTGGGCTGGTGCGCAAGTCGGGCGTGATGGCGGTGGTGCTGACGGGCGGCGACGTGCGACCGGGCGACTCGGTGCGCGTGGTGCTGCCCGAGGGCGAGCAGCGCGCGCTGGTGCCGGTCTAGCGCGTCGCGCGAACAGCGCGCTCTATTTGGTCGCGGGAACAACGCGCGCTATTTGGTCGCGCGGAACAGCGCGCTCTATTTGGTCGCGCGAACAGCGCGCTCTATTTGGTCGCGCGAACAGCGCGCTCTATTTGGTCGCGCGGAACAGCGCGCTCTATCGGGTCGCGTCGAGCGCGCCCTGGAGCATGTAGGCGGCCGCCGCGCGATCCACGACCTGGGCGCGCTTGCCGCGCGTCATGTCCGCCTCACTGATCAGCATGCGGTTCACCGCGGCCGAGGAAAGCCGCTCATCCCACAGCGCGGCGGGCAGCTTGGTTGCCAGGGAGAGTGCCAGCGTCCAGTCCGTCGCGGCCTGGGCAGCCGGGCCGTGGCTGCCATCCATCGACAGCGGCAGGCCAACGACCAGCCCGCCCGCACCCTCCTTTGCCGCGATCCGCGCAATCTCGGCCGCGACGGCGCCGAGCTTGCCGCGGGGAATGGCGGCATAGGGGCTGGCCAGCATCAGCGTCACGTCGCTGAGCGCGATGCCGATGGTCTTGGCCCCGGGGTCGAGCCCGATCAGCCGCTGTCCACGGGGCAGGGCAGCGCGCAGGTCACGCAGGTTGAAGAGCGGCATGGCCGCCGTTATGGTCCGCCCCCCGCCATCCGGAAAGTCTGCAATGTCGCTGGACCAAGCCACCGTGCGCCGTGTCGCCGCCCTCGCCAGGCTGCATGTGGAGGAGGCCGATGTCGTGCGCCTGCAAGGTGAGCTGAACGGCATTCTCGGCTGGATCGAGCAGCTGCAGGAAGTCGATGTCACCGGCGTCGAGCCCATGGCCGGCGGCGGCGCGGGTGCTCTGCGCTGGCGCGCGGATGCCGTGACCGATGGCGGCATCGCCGAGAAGGTGCTGGCGAACGCGCCCGACCGCGAGGGCGAGTATTTCGGCGTGCCGAAGGTGGTCGAATGAACGCCGTGACGGATTGGGGTATCGCCGAGGCCCGTGACGCGCTCGCGAAGGGCGCGGTGTCCGCCGAGGAGCTGGCGCGCGCGCATCTCGCCGCGATCGAGGCGCTGAACCCGCGCCTGAACGCCTTTATCACCGTCACTGGTGAGCAGGCCATCGCGGCCGCGCGGGCGTCGGACGCACGCCGTGCGAAG
Organism: Pseudomonadota bacterium; assembly: GCA_040386655.1. Lineage (GTDB taxonomy): Bacteria > Pseudomonadota > Alphaproteobacteria > Acetobacterales > Acetobacteraceae > Plastoroseomonas. Next base: position 8,546 of record JAZKFA010000305.1, read on the forward strand.
GGTGAGGCGGGCGCGCTGGAGGGCATTCCGCTTGGTGTGAAGGACCTGTTCTGCACCGCGGGCGTGCGCACCACGGCGGGCAGCCGCATCCTGGGCGATTTCATTCCGCCCTATGAGAGCACGGTGACGTCGCAGCTGCTGCGAGACGGCGCAGTGTTCATGGGCAAGGCGAACCTCGATGAGTTCGCGATGGGGTCTTCGAACCTGACGTCGGCGTTCGGCGGCGTCGAGAATCCCTGGAAGCGGCACGGGCAGAACACGAAGCTGGTGCCCGGCGGGTCTTCCGGAGGGTCCGCGGCCGCCGTCGCCGCGCGGCTGGTGATGGGCGCGACGGGCACGGATACGGGCGGGTCCATCCGCCAACCGGCCGCGCTCTGCGGGATCACCGGCATCAAGCCGAGCTACGGGCGCTGCTCGCGCTTCGGCGTGGTGGCGTTCGCTTCCTCGCTCGACCAGGCGGGGGCGTTTGCGCGCTCGGTCCAGGATTGCGCCATCCTGCTCGGCTGCATGTCGGGCTTTGATCCGCGCGATTCGACGTCGGCCGATGTGGCGGTGCCGGATTTTGCCGCCGCGGTCGAACGCGGCGTGAAGGGCCTGCGCATCGGCGTGCCGCGCGAATACAGGCTCGACGGGCTGTCGGCCGAGATCGCCGCACTGTGGGAGCAGGGGCTCGCCTGGCTGCGTGAGGCGGGGGCGGAGATCGTCGAGATCAGCCTGCCGCACACGCGCTACGCGCTGCCCACCTACTACATCGTCGCCCCCGCGGAGGCTTCGTCGAACCTCGCGCGCTACGATGGCGTCCGCTTTGGTCTGCGCGAGAAGGGCGAGGACCTGCGCGACCTTTACGAGCGCACGCGCGCCGCCGGTTTCGGTGACGAGGTGAAGCGCCGCATCATGATCGGCACCTACGTGCTGAGCGCGGGCTACTACGACGCCTACTACCTGCGCGCCCAAAAGATCCGCGCGCTGATCACCCGCGACTTCACCGATGCCTTCCAGCAGGTGGACGCCATCGTGACGCCGACGACGCCGTCCGCCGCCTTCGCGGAAGGCGAGAACACCGATGACCCCGTGACGATGTACCTCAACGACGTCTTCACCGTGACGGCCAACCTCGCGGGGCTGCCGGGGATTTCGGTGCCGGCCGGGCTGGACGGGCAGGGGCTGCCGCTGGGGCTGCAGGTGATCGGGCGCAACTTCGATGAGGAGACGGTCTTCGCCGTGGGCCGCGCCATCGAGCGTTCGGCGGCATTCAGCGCGAAGCCGGCGGTGATGGCATGACCTACATCCTTGAAGGCGAAACCGGCCCCTGGGAGATCGTCTGCGGCCTGGAAGTCCATGCCCAGGTGATCAGCCAGTCGAAGCTGTTCTCCGGCGCATCCACCACCTTCGGCGCCGCGCCGAATTCTCAGGTGAGCTTCGTCGATGCGGGCTTCCCGGGGATGCTGCCGGTCATCAACGCCGAATGCGTGGCGCAGGCCGTGCGGACAGGGCTGGGGCTGAACGCGCAGGTCAATCTGTGGTCCCGCTTCGACCGCAAGAACTACTTCTATGCGGACCTGCCGAGTGGCTATCAGATCAGCCAGTTCGCCCACCCCATCATCGGCACCGGCGTTGTCGAGATCACCCTCGCCGACGGGTCGGTGAAGCAGATCGGCGTCACGCGCCTGCACATCGAGCAGGATGCGGGCAAGTCGCTGCACGACCAGCACCCGTCGAAGAGCTTCATCGACCTCAACCGCGCCGGCGTCGCGCTGATGGAGATCGTCTCCGAACCAGACATCCGTTCGCCAGAGGAAGCCGGTGCCTACCTGACCAAGCTGCGCCAGATCCTGCGCTATCTCGGCACCTGCGACGGCAACATGGACGAGGGCTCCATGCGCGCCGACGTCAATGTCTCCGTCCGCAAGGCCGGCGAGGAATTCCGCACGCGCTGCGAGGTGAAGAACGTCAACTCCATCCGCTTCGTCATGCTCGCGGTGGAGGCCGAGGCGCGGCGCCAGATCGCGGTGTGGGAATCGGGCGGCGAGGTGCGGCAGGAAACGCGGCTGTTCGACATCGCGCGCATGGAAACCCGCTCCATGCGCTCGAAGGAAGACGCGCATGACTACCGCTACTTCCCCGACCCCGATCTTCCGCCACTCGTGCTCGATCCGGCCTGGGTGGAGGAGCTGCGCCTGGCCTTGCCCGAACTGCCCGATGCGCGCCGCGCGCGCTACGTCGCCATGGGCCTCACGCCTTACGACGCGCATGTCCTGACGCTGGAGAAGGAGACGGCCGCCTTCTTCGACGTGGTCGCTTCCGGGCGCGACGCGAAGCTCGCGGCCAATTGGGTGACGGGGGATTTTTTCGCCGCACTCAACAAGCACAAGCGCGACATCACCGACCCGCCGGTGAGTGCGCGCGACCTCGGTGCGATGCTCGACCTGATGGCCGACGGCACGCTGTCCGGCAAGCTCGCGAAGGAAGTGTTCGAGGCGATGGTCGAGACCGGCAAGCCGCCGGGCGCCATCGTGGAGGAACGCGGCCTGCGCCAGGTCACCGACACCGGCGCGATCGAGGCGGTGATCGACGACGTGATGACGGCCAATGCCGACAAGGTCGCGGAATACCGCGGCGGCAAGGACAAGCTGTTCGCATTCTTCGTGGGACAGACGATGAAGGCCATGCAGGGCAAGGGGAACCCGGCCGTGGTCAACCAGGTGCTGAAGGCGAAGCTCGGCGAACCCGCAGTCTGACCGGGGTGTAATCGCAGGTTCATATTCCACGCGGCGTCCAAGCGGTGCATGCTGTCGCAAAACATGCTGGGAGCCAGGATCGTGCAGAAAACCACCCGCCTGGCGGCGACCCTCCTCGCCGCCGCCCTGACCGCCGCGGCGCCCGCCGGTGCGCAGAACCTCACGCTCGGCTATGGCGCCACAGTCACCACGCTCGACCCGCACTACCACAACCTCGGGCCGAACAATGCGGCCGGGCTGCACCTGTTCGATGCGCTGATCTGGCGCGATGCGCGTGCCCGGCCGCACCCAATGCTGGCCGAAACGCTGGTGCCCGTCAGCGACACGCTTTGGGAGATGAAGCTGCGCCAGGGTGTCACCTGGCATGACGGCCGCCCATTCACCGCCGACGACGTGGTCTTCACCTTCGAGCGCGTGCCCAATGTGCAGAACAGCCCCGGCAGTTTCGCGGGCTTCCTGCGCGCCATCGCGCGGCTGGAGGTGATCGACGCCCACACCATCCGCATCCACACCCACCAGCCGCACCCGAACCTGCCTCTCGACCTCGCGGCGGTGATGATCGTCGCGCGCCACGCCGCCACCGGGGCAAATGTGGACCAGTTCAATGCCGGCACGGCGGCGATCGGCACCGGCCCCTACCGGCTGATTGCCTACCGGTCCGGCGACCGCATCGAGTATGCGCGCAACGAGCGCTACTGGGGCGCCCAGGAGCCCTGGCAGCGTGTGACGCTGAAATTTCTGCTCAATGACGGCGCGCGGACGGCAGCCCTGCTCGCCGGCGACATCGACCTGATCGAGCAGATCCCGACGACCGACCTCGCGCGGCTGCGCCGCGACCCGCGCCTGGTGGTGACGGAAATCCCCTCGCTGCGGACCACTTACATGCTGCCGGATTATTCGCGCACCGGCCCGCACCCGACGGTCACGGACAATGCCGGCACACCACTTCCGCGCAACCCGTTCCTAGACCCGCGCGTACGGCGTGCGCTGTCCATGGCGATCAACCGCGACGCGCTCGTCGAACGCGTCATGGACGGCGCCGCCCAGGCCACCGCGCAATGGGTGCCCGAGGGCGTGTTCGGCTTCAACCCGGCCGTCCGGCCGCTGCCCTTCGATCCTGATGGTGCCAAGCGCCTGCTGGCCGAGGCGGGCTTCCCCGACGGCTTCCGCATCGTCCTCGCCACCCCCAACGATCGCTGGCCGAACGACAGCCGGTTGAGCCAGGCGGTGGCACAGATGTGGAC
>JAZKFA010000305.1:12537-29431 GCA_040386655.1 Pseudomonadota bacterium
CGCGCATCGGCGTGCGCACCTCCATCGACGCGATGCCATTCACCGCCTTCGTCCCGCGCCGGACGCGGCAGGATTTCGCGATGCAGCTGGGCGCCTGGGGCAGCAGCACCGGCGAGGCGTCTAATTACCTGCTCTCGATCGTCGCCACCTACGACCGCGCGCGGCTCACCGGGGCGGGGAACATGTCGCGCCATTCGGACCCGCGCGTCGACGAGTTCCTCGTGCGCAGCAACGCGATCATGGATGCCGAGGCGCGCGAAGCCGTGCTGCGCGATGCGGTCGCCTACTATGCCGACCAGATCCCGATGATCCAGCTGGTGCAGTACGTGAACACCTGGGCGCATCGGCGCGGGCTGACGCATGATCCGCGCATGGATGAGCGCACCATCGCGATGGGCGTACGTCCGGCGCGCTGACGACAAGGGAAGGGGATTTCGCCATGGGCTATGATCCGCGTGACCACCACCCGCTCACCTGGCATGACGCGACGGGGTCCTTCGCTACCGGCGCCGACACGCCGCGCGCCTACCTGGACCGGTGCCTCGCCACCATCACCGAGCGCGAGCCGGGCGTGCTTGCCTGGGTCGAGCTGAACGAGGCGGGCGCACGCACGGCGGCCGACGCCGCGACGGCGCGATGGAAGGCGGGAGCGCCGCTCTCGCCTATCGACGGGATGCCCATCGGCATCAAGGACCTGCTCGAGACGAAGGACATGCCGACGCGGCAGGGCTGCGTCGCCTATCGCGACAATTTCCCCCGCCGGGACAATGCCGCCGTGGCCGCGCTGCGCGCCGCGGGCGCGGTGATCCTGGGCAAGACGGTCACGACCGAGCTCGGCGCATCCGAGCCCGGGCCGACCAGGAACCCCTTCGATGCGACGCGCACGCCGGGCGGTTCCTCCTCCGGCTCGGCGGCGGCGGTGGCCGCACGGATGATCCCGGCGGCGATCGGCAGCCAGGTCGGTGGATCCATCATCCGCCCGGCCAGCTATTGCGGGAATGTCGCGCTAAAGCCCACGCAGGGCGCGATCAATCGCGGCGAGCGCCAGGCGACGTCGATGAGCACGCATGGCGTCCACGCCGGCTGCATCGAGGATATGTGGCAGGTGGCCATTGAGATCAGCAAGCGCGCCGGCGGCGATCCGGGGCGGCTGTCGCTCAAGGGCCCGGACGCGCCGCCCGCCGCGCGGCGCCCACGCAGCCTGATCGTGCTGGAAGGCGAGGGCTGGACCAGCCTCGACGCGCCAAGCCGGAGCGCCTTCGAGACGCTGATGGAGCAGCTCGCGGGGCTGGGAATCCGCATCATGCGCCGCGGCGACCATGCGGCGATCGAGACGCTGGAGACGCGCCTCGCGGACGCACGGGCGATGGCGAACAGCATCACGGGGTGGGAGGGCCGCTGGTCCCTGCGCGGGCTGGTGGACAACCACCCTGATGGGGTCAGCGATCGGGCGAAGCGGCGCCTCGTGACGGCGGAGGCGATGTCGGTCGTCGGCTATGAAGCGCGGCTGGCCGAGCGTGCCGATGCCCAGGCGGCGCATGCGCGCATCGCGCCCCTGGCCGATGCGGTGATCATGCTGTCCTCGCCCGGACCGGCGCCGGTCTGGGCGGGCGACGTGCCGGGCCAGCCGGTGAACCCGCGCCCGACGGGGGACATCACCTTCAACGCGCCGTCCTCCGCCCTGTTCGCGCCGGCAGTGACCATGCCGCTGCTTGCGGTAGGGGGGCTACCGCTGGGCGTGCAGGTGATGGGCCAGCAGGGCCAGGATGCGGAGATGACGGCGCTCGCGCGCTGGCTGCTGGCCGAGGCGCAGCCTGTCGTCGTCTGAACAGGCTTAGACTGACGCAAGCGTGATGCTTGGCTGGGCGGCCTCGGCCGGCCTTCAACCGGTGCGGTTCGTTCCTCCCGCGCCATCGAAGCGGGAGTTCGCATGAGTGTCGGCCTGATTGCCTTGCTGGATGATGTCGCCGCACTCGCCAAGCTCGCGGCGGCATCGCTCGACGACATTGCCGGCCAGGCGGCGAAAGCCGGCGTGAAGGCGGCTGGTGTCGTGATCGACGATGCCGCGGTGACGCCGCGCTACGTCGTGGGCTTCGCGGCCAGCCGCGAATTGCCGATCGTGAAGCGCATCGCGCTGGGGTCGCTGAAGAACAAGCTGCTGATCCTGCTTCCGGCCGCCCTCGCGCTCAGCCTTTTCGCGCCCTGGGCGATCATGCCGCTGCTCATGCTCGGTGGGGCCTACCTTTGCTATGAGGGCGCGGAGAAGGTGCTGGAGATGATCTGGCCGCATTCCGTCGAGCCCGGGCACGAAGCCGCGGCCGCCGCCGACCCCGCATTGCTCGAGGAGCAACGGATCCGCGGCGCGATCCAGACGGATTTCATCCTCTCGGCCGAGATCATGGCCATCACGCTCGGGACCATGCCGGCCTCGTCCTTCTGGATCCAGGCGCTGGTGCTGGCGGCGGTCGGGTTCGGCATCACCGTGGCCGTGTATGGCGCCGTCGCGCTGATCGTGAAGGCGGATGATGCCGGCGTGGCACTCGCCGCCAGCCCCGCGCCGGTCAGCAGCCTGTTCAGGCGGAAGGCGGCGGTGCCCTCCGGCGCAGACCGCGCGTTGCGGCCGGTCACGCAGGCGATCGGGCGGGGGCTGGTGCTCGGCATGCCCGGCTTCCTCAAGCTGCTGGGGCTGGTCGGCACCGCGGCGATGATCTGGGTCGGCGGCGGCATCATCCTCCATGGGCTGGAGGAGTTCGGCTATGGCGGCCCGGCTCACATGCTGCATGACGCGGCCAAGGCGGCGGCCGGGGCGCTGCCGGCCATCGGTGGCGTGGTCGAATGGCTGGTGACGGCGGCAGGATCCGGCCTTGCCGGCCTGGTCCTCGGCGTCGCCATCGTGCTGGTGCTCCACAAGGCGCTGTTCCCTGCCATTGCCCGGTTCCGTCCACAGCAGGCGCGCCAGACACACTGACACACCAGGCTGGCGCGGTCGCTGCGGAGGATGCAGGCTCAGGCAAAACCTGGGAGGAACACCATGGCGGGCATCACGCGTCGGGCGATTGGCGGCATCGTGCTCGCGGCTCCGGCCATCGCGCAGACGGCGCGTCCCGTTGTCATCATCGTGCCGTTTCCGCCAGGCGGGTCGACCGACGTCACGGCCCGGCTGCTCGCCGAGCGGATGCAGCCGCTGCTCGGCCAGCAGGTACTGATCGAGAACCGGCCCGGCGCGCAGACCATCATCGGCGCGGAATACGTCGCCCGCGCCCAGCCCGACGCGCACACGCTGCTGATGTCCTCGGGTACGACGCTGACCATCAATCCGCTGATCGGGCGTAACCTGCCCTACAAGGTCGAGGATTTCGCCCCGGTTGCGCATGTGGCGACGTTGCCCTTCGCCATTGCCGTGCGCAACGGCCTGCCCAGCGGCATGGCGGAGTTCGTGGCGCATATCCGCGCCAATCCCGGCCGCATCAACTGGGGGCATAACGGGCGGGGCAGCTTCAACCATATCGCCGGCGCACTCATCGAGGAGCGGCTGGGTCTGCGCTGGCAGGACGTGCCCTATCGCGGCGACGCCCCCCAGCTCAATGACGTGCTCGCGGGCACGCTCGACGCCATGCTGGTTGGAGGTGCCTCCGCCATCGCAGGCGAGCGCACCGGGCGGGCGCGCATCGTCGCCTGGACCGGCGAGCAGCGCCTGCCCAACCGGCCGAGCGAACCCTGCTTCGCCGAGAGCTGGCCGGGCACGGTGGCCGTGACCTGGTTTGGCCTGCTCGCGCCCGCGCGCTCTCCAGCCGGGCAGATCGAGCGGCTGAATGCCGCGGCCGCCGCGGCCCTTCGCGAGGCGGTGCTGCAGGAGCGCCTGCTCTCCGAGGGCATTCTGGCGGCCGGTGGCGATGTCGCGGCCTTCGCGGCCTTCCTCCAGCGGGAGCAGGAGCGCTGGGCGCCGCTGCTCCGTCGGCTCGATATCCAGCTCGGCTGAGAAGGCGGTTGGCGGGACCTTTCAGGATGTAACGCAGCCGGATCAGATTTGAAATGAAACGAATGCCACTACCAGTAGGTGATAGGTCGCTCAATTCTACTTGAGGTATCGTGTGGCGGCCCACCTCGCTCCGGGCATCGCGCACCATGAGGTGCGGGAGAATTATCCAGCCGCCCACGACGGAGTAAGAATAATGACATGCATCATCAAGCCGGACACGCTGATCCCCCTGGCGGACGCATCACACCGCAGTTCCACCAGCTTTTCTGATCCATCGCGATACGACACCTTGGAGATAAACTTCGACGCTTCTACGCGCACCCACTGGTGCCACATGCGCTCACAGGGCCGGCCGTGCTTCACGTCTCAGCTACTGCGCGACTGCGCCTCGGTGCACCAGTCGCTGCGCTCGATGGCGATCAACGATGCGACGCCGCAATACCATGTGCTGGCTTCGCGCACGCCGGGCGCATTCAATCTCGGCGGCGACCTGGTTCATTTTGCCGACCGCATTCGTGCCGGGGATCGTGCCGGCCTGCGCCGCTACGGCGAAGCCTGCATTCGAATCGCGTACGACAACTACATCGCCTGCAACCTGCCCATGATCACCATCGCGCTGATTCAGGGCGACGCGCTGGGCGGCGGCTTCGAATCGGCGCTGGCGCATGACCTGATCGTCGCCGAACGCAGCGCGAAGTTCGGCCTGCCGGAAATCCTGTTCAACCTGTTCCCCGGAATGGGTGCGACCAGCTTCCTCAACCGCAAGATCGGCGCCGTTGCCGCCGAGCGCCTGATCATGAGCGGCCGCCTGTATACGGCCGAGGAACTGCACGCGATGGGCGTCGTCGATGTTCTCGCCGAGGATGGCGAAGGCGAGGTTGCAGTGCGTCGGCTGATTTCCGAATCGAGCCGTAAGCACAACGCTCATCTCGCGATCTATCGCGCCCGTCGCCGCGCCAACCCGGTCACCTTCGCCGAGCTGTCGGACATCGTGGACATCTGGGTCGACGCCGCACTGGCCGTGAGCGAGCCCGACCTGCGCAAGATGCAGCGCCTGGCGACCGCGCAGGACCGTCGCGTGCAGATGATCGCGCAGCCCGTGTACGGCATGGCGGCCGAGTGAGGATCAAGCGCCTGGCCGGCCCCGCACAGGGGCCGGCCCGCGAGGTTCAGGCTTTGCTGCCCTGGCGTCCGGACTTGTTTTCCGGCAGGGAATTGCGAACGCGCTCGATCTCGCTCCGAATACGGGCGACAAGCGTCAGCGTGCCGGGCGTGGTGGCGAATTCGTTCGGCGGCAGCGATTCGGCCTGCTGGCAGGCATCCTCCACGGCGCGAGCGCCGAGATTGGCGGCGATGCTGCGCAGGCCATGCGCTGCGGCACGAAAAGCAAGGATATCGCCGGCCAGCGCCGCGCTTGCCATGGCATCGAGCTGGGACAGCCCGTCGGTGAGGAAATCCTCGGCCAGCTCCGCGACGAACTCCTCCCCACCGAGCGCGAGCAGGCGCTCCGTGACGTCGGGATCCAGCGGCGGGCCACCCACACCGGGGCGGTAGCGCGGATGCTCGCTGATTGCGGCCACCTTCATATTTTCAGCCGCGCCCGTGGGGCGTTCGGCCAGCGAATCCGACCGCGCCGATAGGCGGTCCACCATTTCCAGCAGCAGCCGCGGCTCCACCGGCTTGAGCAGGAAGGCGTCGAACCCCGCCTCGAGGCAGCGCTGCGGCGCATCCGGGGTGGCGTCGGCGGTCAACGCCACGATCGGCACCGGCCGGCGCCCGAGTGCAGCCATGCGGTGCAGCTTCACCGCCTCGACACCGCTCATCCCGGGCATGTTAAGGTCCATGAGCACACAGTCCACCCCGGTGGCATCGAGGGTATCCAGCGCCTCCTCGCCCGTCTTGGCGAGCAGCACCCGGTGCCCGGCGCGTTCGAGGATGGTGCCGAGCACGCGGCGGTTCATCTGGTTGTCGTCGACCACCAGCACCCGGCGCGGCGCGGCGCTGACAGGGATGGGCTGGCGCGCATCGGGCGCCTGCGCCGGGCCGAGTGCCGCAAATAGCGCGCGGCGCAGCTCCGCCTCGCCGGCCTCGGCGGAGATGCGCAGCCGGCACAGTCGGCGCACCAGCAGCGGTGGCAGTCCGGCCGGGGCCTCATGCGTCGCGACGATCACGGGCAGCGAATGCGGCGCGCGGAACCCGGCGGGCGGCCCCGCGCCCACCACGACCATTGCGCGCCGTTCCTGGGAGGGCAGGCGGCGCAGCTCGGCCGTAACTGTATCGGTGCTGTCGCAGGGGATGATGCGGTGGCCCGCCGCGCGCAGGCGCTCGGCCAGGGGCGCACCGTCATTGCCGCGCATCGTGAGCAGCAGCAGCGTCACCGGTCCGGGATCCGCCTCGGGGGCGAGGCTCTCGGCGGTGTCGAACTCGAACCAGAAGGTGCTGCCCTCACCGGGGCTGCTGTCCACCCCGATGGAACCGCCCATTGCCAGGACCAGCCGACGGCAGATCGCGAGACCCAGGCCGGTGCCGCCGTAACGGTGCAGCGTGTCGGGATCGGCCTGGGCAAAGCTTTCGAAGATGCGCTCCTGCGCCTCGGGCGGGATGCCGATGCCCGTGTCGGATATCTCGAAGCGCAGGCGGTGATTGCCCGCAGCGAGCGGCGTGGCGTCAACCGCGATAACCACGCCGCCGTACTCGGTGAACTTCAGGGCATTGGCGCCGAGGTTGAGCAGGATGCCCGTCAGGTGGCGCGGGTCGGCCTGAATGCGCAGCGGCACGCGCGGTGTGAGGTGGAGCGCCAGCTCGATGCCCTTCTCGGCGGCCTGGCTCGCCAGCAGGCGGTCCACCTCGCCCAGCAGCTGCTCCAGCTCCACCGCCTCGACCTGGACCGGGGCCGCGCCGGCCTCGACGCTCGCGAAGTCGAGGATGCCCTCGATCTGCGAGAGCAGGGAGCGGGCAGCGCCATCGACGGTCCGAACCATATCGCGCTGCTCATGGTCGAGCGCGGTGGTGCGCAGGATGGTGCCCATGCCGATGATGGCGTTGAGCGGGGTGCGCAGCTCATGGCTGACACCGGCGAGGAAGATGCTTTTCGCCGCATTGGCCGCCTCCGCCTCTCGCCGCGCGCTGGACAGCTTGCGGATGAGAGTCGCGGCATAGAGCGGCACGGCGACGATGCCGAGCAGGAGCCCCGCGGAAAGGTGGGTCTGCGCGAGCCAGAACGGAGTCAGCAGGATGACCGCGAGGAAGCACGCCGCGCTGAGCGTCATGGCGGCATAGAGCCAGGCAACACCAAAGCGGAAGCCGTTGCCCAGCGTTGCCCATAGATAGATGGGGTACAGGATCGAGGCGTGCTCGCCGCCGGCGTAGAGCGTGATGGATAGGAAGCCGATATCCGTCAGCAGCGCTGCCGCGCGTCGGGGTGCATTGGGCGCGGGATCTGCACGGATATGGGCGAAGAACAGCACCGAGAGGATGACGTAGAGAAGCGTCGGGCCGATGGAGACCGCCTCGCGCGGCATCCCGAAAACCATGTAGGCGCCCACGACGAGGCAGAAGGCGACGCGGTTGAGCGCCATCTCCGCTTCGCTGCCCGACTGGTCGACAGGCAGGCTCCGCGCTGCGCCCCAGAACCCGCGGAGCCGCGCGATCAGGCTCATTTCGCCACAGCCGGGAAAGCGGCCGGGAGTGCCGTCTGCAGGACCGGGTTGCCGATCAACGCCTCAATGGCCGCCGGCGTCATCGGCCGTCCGATGTGATAGCCCTGGACGATGTCGCAGCCGAGCGCGGCGAGCTCGCGCAATTGCGCCTCCGTCTCGACACCCTCGGCCGCGATTTCCAGGCGCAGGTTGCGCCCGAGCGTGACGATGGCGGCGATGATCGCCGCATCCGGATTGCCGGGCTTCAGCCCCTCCACGAAAGAGCGGTCGATCTTGAGCCGGTCGAGCGGCAGGTGCTTGACGTATGATAGCGCCGAGTAGCCGGTGCCGAAATCATCGACCGACACGCTCAGCCCGATCTCGCGCAGCTGGGCGAGCACGCGAGAGACTTCCTCGGCATCGCGGATGACCGCGCTCTCGGTCACTTCCAGGTCAAGGCAGCGCGGGTCGAGGCCGGTCTCGGCCAGTGTCGCCTGAACGAGGCGGATGAGATCGAGCCCGCGCAGCTGCAGGGGGGAGATGTTGACCGCGATCCGGAAGCACTCTGCGCCGGGCCCATTCCACAGCGCGGCCTGCCGGCACGCCTCGGCCAGCACCCAGGCGCCGAGCGGGCGGATCAACCCAGTCTCCTCGGCGAGCGGGAGGAAGTCCCGCGGCTCGATCAGGCTGCCATCGGGCTGGCGCCAGCGGACCAGCGCCTCAGCGCCGTTGATCAAGCCGGTATGGAGCGACATCTGCGGCTGGTAGAGCAGGACGAATTCGCCCCGCGCGAGACCGGAGCGGATATCCGCCTCCAGCACCATCATCCGGCGTGCGAGCACGTCCATGTCCTGGTCGAAGAAGCGATAGGCGCCGGTGCCGTCGGCCTTGGCCTGGTACATGGCGAGATCGGCGCGCCGCAGCAGCTCCTCGGCGGAGACGCCATCCTGCGGCGACAGCGCGATCCCGATGGAACTGCCCACCACGACTTCGCGCCCTTCGATGAGGAAGGGCCGGGCTACGGCCTCGGCCACGCGCTCGGCCAAGGCCGAGGCGTCCTCGGGGCCGGCGAGATCGGCCTGGACGATGGCGAACTCGTCGCCGCCCAGGCGGGCCACCACGTCACGGCTCCGCACCACGCCCAGCAGGCGCCGCGCGATGGCCCGCAGGACGCCGTCGCCCACCTGGTGGCCGAACACGTCATTGACCGTCTTGAAGCGGTCGAGGTCGATGAAGTGCAGCGCCAGGCGCTTGTCGTCGCTGCGCGTGCGCCCGCGCGGCAGGCGCTCGGTGAGCGAAAAGCGGTTGGGCAGATCGGTCAGGCTGTCATGATGGGCGAGGTGGCGCAGCCGGTTCTCGGCCGCCTTGCGCTCGGTGATGTCAACCGAGGAGGTCAGGACGGCCACGACCAGCCCGCCGGTGTCACGCAGCGGCGCCTTGGAGGTGAGGAAGACGCGCAGGCGGCCCTCGCGATCCGGAAATTCCTCCTCCTGGTTTGCGATGGCATTGCCGTTGCGGAAGACGAGCTGGTCCGCCTCAGCCGAGCGCGCGCCGCGCTCGCCCAGCACGCTGGCCATGTCACGGCCGATGATGTCGGCCGGCACGTGCCCCAGGCTTTCGGCCAAGTGGGCGTTGGCGAAGACGCAGCGGCCATCGGGCCCCGTTGCGCTGATCAGCGCCGGCAGCGTGTCGATGACCTGGGCGAGCGCCTCGCGGCTGTCGTGCAGCAGCCGCTGGCGGGAGCGTTCGCTGTCCGCCAGCTCGCGTTCCAGCGCCTTGGCCTGGTTGCGCAGGATCTTGCGGTGCAGGTTCAGCGCGATGAGGTTGCGGATGCGGGCGCCGAACTCGGCGTGGTCGACAGGGCTGAGCAGGAAGTCGGTGGCCCCGGCATCGAGCGCATCGAGGCGGAAGCGGCGGTCGTTGTAGGCGGTGATCACCACGATCGGCACGTCGATACCGTGCGGCATGGCACGGACGCGGCGGGTGAACTCCGCGCCGTCCATCCCCGGCATACGGTAATCGGTGATGATCACATCTGGTTGATGAGCGCCAAGCCAGGCGAAGGCCGACTGCGGATCACCGAAGGAATCGATGCGCGCGCCGGGCGAGACCGTCTCCGCGAGTTTCGCGTAGACGCGCCGGTTTATGTCCTGATCATCAAGGATCAGGAGGGATGGGATGTGCGCCTCCAAAGCCGCGAATGCCCGCCTATCTCGTCGAGTTGCGCTTCTAATAGCACGACTCACGACCCTACAAGCTTCGCATGTCGAATAGGTTACCGGCCTGTAGGCACGGTCACGTCATTCCCCGGCCAGCCGCGCCGCCATCATCGGGGCCCCCAGGCGCATAAGGCCCGCCACGTCGGGAGCACGGTCGAGCATGAGGATGGCATCCGCGAGCTGGCGCGTCCGGTCCGGGCCAAGCACGGCCTCGCACAGCGCGGTGAACTTCTGCCGCAGCTCGGCCTCGGTAAGGAAATTGTCGGGCTCCCCCTTGGGGACCACGACCTTGCGGGTGAACACCTTACCCCGGGCGCGGACGGTGAGCTTGCCGGACATGTTGGTGGGGAATTCGGCCTCGACCTCGGCATCCTGCTCGCAGGCGACCTTGGGCATGAGCGCGCGCAGATCGGCATCGTTCAGCCAGGCATAGCTGTCCCAGCCGAAATGGCCGCGCGACAGGGCGCAGGCGATCACGAAGGGCCCGCTGAACTGGCCATCGACCACGTTCTGCGGGTTCTGCTTGTAGGCGAGCGGGTGTCCCACCAGCAGCATGCCCTTGGCCGGCAGGCCCAGCGTCACGCCCTCGATTTCCTCGGCTTTCAGGCCGTTTTCGGCTCGGATGGCGAGCGCGGCATCCACCCCGGCATGACCATAACGGCAGGAGGGGTAGGGCTTCACCGCGGTGTTCATCAGCTCCCACTCAGACCCCAGCGCCTGGAGGGCGCGTTCGGGCATCGGGTTCGGCGCATAGGCGCGCAGGAAGCCGGCCTTGCCTTCGAGCGATTCGCCCGCGCCGCGGAACCCTTCCCGCGCGAGCTGCGCGGCGGCCAGGCCACCCATCGCCGCCCAGCCCACCTGGAAGCGCTTGGTCCAGGCACCGTTGTTCAGGAACTGCAGGCTGCCGGCCGATTGGCTGAGGGCCACGCCGAACGCATCCTCGATCTGGGCGGCGGTCAGGCCGAACACCCGTCCGGCGGCGGCGGCCGCACCGAAGACCCCGCAGGTCGCGGTCGGGTGGTAGCCGCGGTCATAGTGATCGCCGGCGGGAAGAGCCACGGCCAGCCGGCAGGTCACCTCATAGCCCGCGACGATCGCGGCCAGCACCGTCTTGCCGTCCGCGCCGACCATCTCGGCGGCCGCGAGTGCGGCCGGGATCACGGGAGCGCCGGGGTGCAGGCTGCCGGCGGCGTGCGTGTCGTCGAAGTCGAGGCTGTGGGCGAGCGCGCCGTTGAGCAGCGCGGCCCCGGCCGGGGTGTAGCGCGTGGCGTCGCCGAACACCGCCGCACCGCCCGCCGCGAGCCCGAGAGCGCGCACCATGCCAAGCAGCGGCGCGGTGCTTTCCGCGTCATGGCGGCCGCGCACGATGTTGCCGACAAGGTCTAGGAGCAGGAAGCGGGTGCGGGTGCGCACCGCCTCGGACAGCGAATCATGGTCGATGGCGGCGGCGAACGCGGCGAGATCGCGGGTGACGGCAGCCATGTTGTTTCCTCCTCTAGGCAGCGGCAGTTTCAGCTTTGGTGCGCGCCAGTGCAAGGCGGCTTGCCGGATCGCACCTCGGCGTGGCAGGGGATGTGGCATGGGCACCAGGCGTCATTTCATCCTCTCGACCGGCGCATTGCTGTCCGGCTGCGCAGCCTCCAGCACGCCTCCGCCCGCCGCACCGGCCCCGCGGCCGGCTGCGGTCGCTCCGGTGCAGGACACCTCACCGCCGCCGGTCGCCTTCGAGCGCTTCCTTGAAGGGCTGCGCGCCGATGCCCGCCGCGCCGGTGTGCGCGAGGCGACCCTCACCCGCGCGCTCGGCCAGATCCGCCCGTTGCAGCGCGTGATCGAACTCGACCGCCGCCAAGCCGAGACGGTGCTGAGCTGGGAGGAGTACCGCGACCGCATCGTCTCCCCCACGCGCGTCCAGGCCGGGCAGCGCCACTACGCGGAGAACCGGGACCTGCTGCAGCGCATCGGCGCGCGTTACCGCGTCTCCCCGCGCGTCGTCGTCGCGATCTGGGGGATGGAGACGAATTACGGCGGCAACACAGGCGGTTTCGGCGTGGTGGAAAGCCTCGCGACCCTCGCCTGGGAAGGCCGCCGCGCGAGTTACTTCCGGGGCGAGCTGATCTCCGCGCTGCGCATCCTCGATGCCGGGCACGTGACGCCCGAGCGGATGCGCGGCAGCTGGGCCGGTGCGATGGGCCAGCCGCAATTCATGCCGTCCAACTTCGAGCGCCTGGCCGTGGATTTCGATGGGGATGGCCGTCGGGACATCTGGGACAGCCGCGCCGACGCACTCGGCTCCATCGCCAACTACTTCGCCCATTTCGGCTGGCGCGAGGGCGAGGACTGGGCCATCGCCGCACGCCCGCCCGGGGGCTTCGACCCCGGCAGCGCGGACCCCGCCGCGCGGCGGAGCTTGCGCGACTGGTCGCGCGCCGGCTGGCGCCGCGCCGATGGCGGTGCGCTGCCCCAGACCGATGCCGAGGCCGGCATCGTGGTGCCGAACCGGTCCAGCTCGGGCGAGGTCTATCTGGGGCTGAACAATTTCCGCGTGATCCGGCGCTACAATCCGCCGGTGAACTATGCGCTCGCGGTCGGGCTGCTGTCGGAGCGCGTTGCTTGAGGCGCTTCGCCTTGCTGGTTCCTCTGGCGCTCGCAGCCTGCTTCGGCCCCACGCCGCAGCCGCGTTACCTGGTCGGACAGCCCTACCGGATGGGCGGGGTCTGGTCCTATCCGTCGGAGAGCTTCGCGCTCACCGAGACGGGGATCGGGCAGGCGCTAACCGACCGCTCCGCGCGGCTGACCGCGAATGGCGAGCGCTGGGATGCGGCCCTGCCGATGGCTTCGCACCGCACCTTGCAGCTGCCTGCCGTGCTGCGCGTGCAGAACCTCGAGAATGGCCGCGCGATGCTGCTGCGCGTGAATGATCGCGGGCCGGAGCCCGCCGGGCGCATCCTGGGCCTCTCCGCCCAAGCCGCCAGCGCGCTGGGCGTTACGGAGGGCGGGACGGCGCAGCTGCGCATCTCGGTCGACGCCGAGCTGTCGCGCGCGCTCGCCAACCGCGCCGCCGGCCGCCAGGTGGAAGCCCTGCCGGTGGAAGCCGCGCCGCGCGCCAGCGTCAGCTCGGAGAGCCTCGCGCCGCCGCCGGGTGCCCGCGATGCTGGCCGCACCACAACCCGCCCCGTCGCAGCTGAGACGAGCGTCGCAGCGGCGGGCTTCCCTGCCGTGTCGATCCCCGCCGAGGTCACCCAGGGTCCGGCGCAGCCCGGCCGGCTGGTGGTAGAGGCCGGCACCTTCTCCCGCGCCGATGCCGCCGGGGTGCAGCTCGCGCGGCTGCGCAGCCTTGGCGCCTCGGTCGAGCAGCGCGGGCGCGGGACGGGGGCGAGCTACCGCGTCCGGATCGGCCCGCTTCAGACGCTCACCGAGGCCGATCGAGCGCTTGAGCGGGTGCTGGCTTCGGGCGTATCGGAAGCGGCCATCCGCGTCGAGTGAGCCACTGCGCGCGAGTCGCGCAGAACTGGGGGTCCATCATGGCCGAGATACCGCGTCACATCAGCCTGTCCCGACGCCTGCTGCTCGCCGGCGGGACTTTGCCGCTTGTGCCTGCCGAGGCCTTCGCCCAGGCGCGGCCGCAGCCCCGCCGCGCGCCCGCGCCACCGCCGGGCACCCCGTCGCAGACGCCGCTTGGGCCCATTGATACACTGGCCCGCCAGGCGCTGCTGATGGATGCCGACACCGGCGCCGTGCTGCTGGAAAAGAACGCCGAGGATCGGATGCCGCCCTCCTCGATGTCCAAACTGATGACGATGTACGTCGTCTTCGACTACCTCAAGGCCGGCCGGCTGCAGCTGACGCAGGAATTGCCCGTGTCCGAGCGGGCTTGGCGGATGGGCGGGTCGAAGATGTTCGTCCAGCTCGGCACCTCGATCCCGGTCGAGGCGCTGATGCGCGGCGTCATCGTGCAGTCCGGCAACGATGCCTGCATCGTGCTGGCCGAGGGCATCGCCGGCTCCGAGCAGCAATTCGCGGAGTTGATGAACACGATGGGCCAGCGCATCGGCCTGCGCAATTCCAACTTCCGCAACTCGACCGGATGGCCTGACCCCGAGCACCGCATGACCGCGCGCGACCTCGCGACGCTGGCGCGGCGCATCATCTCCGATTTTCCCGAATATTACCGGTATTACAATGAGCGCAGCTTTCGCTGGCAGGACATCACACAGGAGAACCGCAACCCGCTGCTGGCGCGCGTTGCCGGCGCGGACGGGCTGAAGACCGGCCACACCGAGGAGGCGGGCTACGGCCTGACCGGCTCCGTCAAGCGGGGCGAGCGTCGGCTGATCCTGGTGGTGAATGGCTTGCCCTCGATGCGCGCCCGCGCCGAGGAGAGCGAGCGCCTCATGGAATGGGGCTTCCGCGAGTTCGAGAACGTGGTGCTGTTCCGCGCATCCGAGACGATCGAGGAGGTGCCGGTCTGGCTGGGCAGCCGCGCCACGGTGCCGCTGGTGGGCGGGCGCGACGTGGTGTTGAGCCTGCCGCGCAACTGGCGCAACCGCCTGCAGGTGCGCCTGCGCTACGACGCGCCGCTGGCCGCCCCGATCGCGCGCGGCCAGGAGATCGGGCGGATGGAGGTCGGCGGGCAGGGCGTGCCGGCCATGCAGGTGCCCCTGATCGCGGGGGCGGATGTGAGCCGGCTGAACTTGTTCTCCCGGGTGCCGGCGGTGCTCGGGCGCTGGGTGTTCGGTGCCTGAGGGTCGCGGTCGCTTCATCACGCTCGAAGGCGGCGACGGGGCCGGCAAGACCACGCAATCCCGCCGCCTCGCCGCGGCGCTGAGTGCAGCCGGGCGGCCGGTGCTGCGCACGCGGGAGCCGGGCGGATCGCCGGGTGCGGAGCGCATCCGCGCCCTGCTGCTGGAGGGTTCGGGCTTCGATCCCGTCGCGGAGGCGATGCTGCATTTCGCAGCGCGGCGGGAGCATGCGGTGCGCACGATCTGGCCGGCGCTGGAAGCGGGCATCACCGTGATCTGCGACCGCTTCGCCGATTCGACTCTGGCCTACCAGGGCGCGGGGCAGGGGCTGGACCGCGCCACCTGGGACGTGCTGCGCAGGGCGGCGCTGGGCGATTTCGTGCCTGACCTCACGCTCCTGATGGATGTGCCGATCGGCATCGGCCAGGCGCGCGCCCTGCACCGTGGCGCCGCTGACCGCTATGAGAAGCTGGAGGCGGGCTTCCATGAGCGCGTGCGCGCGGCCTTCCTCGACATCGCCGCAGCCGAGCCGGAGCGCTGCGTGATGATCGACGCCGCGCGCGATGCGGATGCCGTCTTCGCCGATGCGTGGCGCGCCGTCTCAGGTCGCACGCGCTGATGCTGGACCCACGCTCGAACCCGGCGCTGATCGGGCATGCGGATGCCGCTGCCGCGCTCGAAGCCGCGTCGCGCGCCGACCGGCTGCACCACGCCTGGCTGATCGCGGGACCGGAGGGCGTGGGCAAGGCGACGCTCGCCTACCGCTTCGCGCGCTTCCTGCTGGCGGGACGCCCAGCCGGCGAGGTCCCGCTCCATGTCCCGCCCGAAAGCAGCGTTTTCCGCCGCATCGCCGCCGGCGCGCATGCCGATCTGCTGACGATCGAGGCGGGGACGCTCCAGGGCGACCGCAAGCGATCCGACGTCATCAATGTCGATGCCGCGCGGCTGATCCCCGGCTTCTTCGCGCTGACGGCGGCGGAGGGCGGCTGGCGCGTGGTCGTCGTGGACGGCGCCGAGCTGATGAACCCGGCCGCGGCTAACGCCATCCTCAAGGTGCTGGAGGAGCCTCCGCCGCGCGCGATCCTGCTGCTGGTCTCCTCAACGCCGGGCCGGCTGCTGCCGACCATCCGCAGCCGCTGCCGGCGCCTGGATCTGCATCCGCTGGGCGAGGAGGCGATGCTGCCTCTGCTCGCGGAATGGCTGCCCGCGATGGGTGAGGCGGAACGGCGCGGGCTCGCCACCCTCGCGGGCGGCGCACCTGGCCGCGCGCTGCAATTCGCCGAAGGCGGGGCTGCGGTGCAGGCGATGGTCGAGGATACGCTCTCCGCACCCACGCCCGCGCGCGCGATGCAGGTTGCCGACCGGCTCGCGGCGGACCGCGGTGGCGCCGCCTTCGGGCTGTTCTTCACCCTGCTGCGGCGTGGCCTGGCCGAGGCCACCGCCCGGGCCGCGCGCGGTGCGGCCGCGCCGGGGTGGATTGCGGCCCGTCCGCTTGCCGATTGGGCAGGGCTATGGGATAGGCTCGGGCGCCTTGCGGAAGAGACCGAACGGCTCAACCTCGATCGCAAGCAGGCCGTGCTCACCGGCCTTTCCTGGCTTCGCCCCGAGAGCGCGTGACGCGAGGCTGGCGAACCGATCCGTTTGAGCAGGACCCTCGATGCGCCCGCCGATCTACCTCACGACACCAATCTATTATGTGAACGACAAGCCGCATATCGGGCATGCCTACACCTCGCTTGCGACGGATGTGATGGCGCGTTTCGCGAGGCTCGACGGGCGCGAAGTCTTCTTCCTCACCGGCACGGATGAGCATGGCCAGAAGGTCGAGAAGGCTGCCCAGGATGCTGGCGAGGACCCGCAGGCCTTCACCGACCGGGTGAGCGAGAGCTTCCGGGTACTCGCCACGCGCATGGGCTTCTCCCACGACGACTTCATCCGCACGACCGAGGCCCGGCACAAGCAGGGCTGCGCGGCTCTGTGGGAGAAGCTGGTCGCGAACGGGCAGATCTACCTCGGCCACTACGAGGGCTGGTACGCCGTGCGCGACGAAGCCTTCTACGGCCCCGACGAGCTGACCGAGCGCGACGGCCAGAAATTCGCGCCCAGCGGCGCGCAGGTCGAATGGGTGCGCGAGCCTTCGTATTTCTTCCGCCTCGGCGATTGGACGGAAAAGCTGCTTGCCTTCTATGAGGCGCATCCAGATTTCATTGCACCCACTACGCGCCGGAACGAGGTGCTGAGCTTCGTCCGCTCCGGCCTGCAGGACCTGTCCATCAGCCGCACCAGCTTCACCTGGGGCGTGCCGGTCCCCGGCGACCC
>JAZKFA010000306.1:0-10040 GCA_040386655.1 Pseudomonadota bacterium
CCCGTCGGCGCCCGGTTGTCGCGAAACCACGCCAGAAGGTCCGAGGCATCGAACACGATCAGCAGCGCGGCCCCCGCAGCGCGCGGCCGCGCCGGCATTGCATCGGCAAAGGGCGCGAGCGCGGTCAGCTCCGGCCCGGCGAAGGGGTTCTGCGGGTCGAGGGCGAGCGCATCTGCGAAGGCCGCGAAGGCGCCGGCGGGATCACCGAGCCGCTTCAGCGCGCCACCGATCTGCACCTTGGTGTCCGCGACATCAGGCGCGAGGGCTTCGGCCGCGCGGTATAGCGCGAGCGCGCCGGCGGTATCGCCCGCTTCCTTCACGGCATGGCCGCGCTGAACCATCGCCCGCCAGTCATCCGGCGCGGCGTCGAGGTAGGTGGCATAGGCCTCGGCCGCGGCATCCCACAGGCGCTGGTCGCGCAGCCGGTCGGCGCGCGCCAGCAGCGCCGCAGGGGCCTCGTCGCTCAGT
This sequence comes from Pseudomonadota bacterium, assembly GCA_040386655.1. Lineage (GTDB taxonomy): Bacteria > Pseudomonadota > Alphaproteobacteria > Acetobacterales > Acetobacteraceae > Plastoroseomonas. Next base: position 469 of record JAZKFA010000306.1, read on the forward strand.
GTTGCCACTTGGCGCCGACCTTCGCGTAGGCCTCGGCCAGTCGCACACGGTAGCGTTCGGGCGAGAACAGCTCGGCCCGTACCGGCCCCGCGGCGGCAAGCCTCTCTCGCAGCGCCTGGTCGACGTCGAGCGCGCGGATCGCCTCGGACATCGCACGCGTGTCGTAGGGGTCCACCTGCAGCGCGGCATCGCCCACGACTTCCGGCATGGAGGCGGTGTTGGACGTCATGACGGGCGTGCCCAGCAGCATGGCCTCGAGAGCGGGCAAGCCGAACCCCTCATACAGCGATGGAAACAGCAGCGCCTTGGCGCCACGCATGAGGCTGACGAGGAGCGGGAAGGAGGCATAGTCGATCTGCTGCACCCGGTAGCGTGTTTCGGTGATGCCGTTCTGAGTCAGCAGATAGCGCACATGCGCGTTATCGGAAATGAGTCGCAGCTCCTGGGCGGATTTCCAGGCTTTCTTGCCCACGATCACCAGCGGGTCCGTCACGCCCGAGGCGAGATACGCCTCGATCATCCGGCCGATGTTCTTCTTCGGTTCGATGGCGCCGACGAACAGGAAATACCGCCCCGGCTTGAGCCCGAACGTTCCCTCGATCTCGAGGGCCACGTCGCTCATCGGCTTCTCGCGCAGCTTCAGAGGAATATCGACGGCCTGATAGGTGTTGGTCACCCGCTCCTCCGGCACGCCGAGCAGGTTCACGATGTCCTTCTTGGACGCCTCGCTGACGGTAATAATGTGGTCCGCACGTCGGCCGAGCTGACGTGTCAGCGCAAAGTAGATGCGCTTGTTGTCGAGCGTGGTGTAGGGCAGCCGAAGCGGCACCAGGTCATGCATGGTGTAGATGTTCTTGGCCCCGGTGACCTTCAACGCCAGCGGGTATGTCCAGTGCATGATCTGCGGCGGCTTGCGGAAATACACGTTTAGGCGGCTGCGATACAGGCTGAAGTGCAAGCGTTGTGAATCGAACAGCTTCTGCACGTTCCAGATACTGTCGAAATAGGGCAGGCGGGACCGGTAGGTTTCCTGCACCACGCGCCCGGTCATCGGCACCTGGGTCGCGATCTCCCCGAACGGGGTCGTCAGCGCGCGCTGGACATTCTTGAACATGCGCATCCACTTGCCGGGGCGGCCGACCATGGGGTCGAAAAATCCGATCTCGCGGATCAGCGACTGCAGGCTAATGGTGGAATTGACCGTGCCGTACAGCACGCCGACCTCCGCACCCAGGTCGCGCAGCCCGAAGGAGAGATTGCGGGCATAGGTTGCGACCCCCGTCCCTTGCTCAAGCGCGAGATTGTAGCCGTCAAGGAATATCCGAGGAGGGGACATAGGGGGTAGGCTTCTCGCGCTCTGGTTGCGCCTGAAAATGACGCGCGAGGTAGCGGTGCGTCAAGCAAGTCTGGGGAAAAGAATTTCCCCAGACCCCATTCTTTTATTTTTGATTTCTTGGTCCTGGCTGAGTGAGCCATTGCCGCATAGTAAACGGCACGTCGAATGGCTCAAATTGTTAAGCTTTTATTCACCCCAGGAACTCCGGGGAGATCAGGCGGGGGATGAACAGCACCATTCCCGGCCACAGGATCACCAGGGCCAGCACCGCCAGCATCGGCAGCAGCATCAGCATGGTGTCCTTCAACGCATCGCCCACGCGTATTCCGGCCACATGGCAGGCGATCATCAGGCAAAGGCCATAGGGCGGCGTCACGAGGCCGAAGGCTAGGCTCACGATCCCGATCATCGCGAAATGCACCGGATCCAGCCCGGCACCCAGGGCCAGGGGTTGCAGGATGGCGCCGACGATGATGATGGCGGGGATCGCATCGAGAAAGCAGCCCACGACCAGGAAGACGCCGGCGATGAAGAAGCCCGTCGCGACCCACCCCATTCCCCAAGCCGAGACACCCGTGAGGATCGCCTCCGGTATGCGATAGAAGGCCAGCAGCCAGCCGAAGCAACTCGCCGCGCCGACGCAGAAAAGGGTGACGGCGGCCAGGCGCCCGGTCTCCCCCAGCGCATCGTAGAGACCCTTCAGGTTCATCTCCCGATACACGATCAGCGACAGCACGCCGGCGTAGAGCACCGCGATGCAGGCGCTTTCGGTTGCGGTGAACCAGCCGAAGATCTTGCCGCCGATGATGATGAACGGCGTCATCAAGGCGGGGATCGAGACGAGCAGCGCCACGCCAAAGGCGCCCCAGGTCGCGCGGGGGTAGGTCGGATAGCGCCGCAGCTTCGCGTAGAGGTGGACGGTGCCCATCTGCACCAACCCGATCATCAGTCCGGGTAGAATGCCGGCCAGGAAAAGCGCCCCGATCGAGGTGGTCAGCACCCCGCCCCAGACGATCATCAGGATCGACGGTGGGATGATGACCGCGAGCACCGCGGAGACGGCGGTGATGGCGACCGAGAAGCTGTCGTCATAGCCCTCGCGCCGCTGCGCCTCGATGAAGATCTTGGACTGGCTGGCCGCATCCGCGGTGGAACTGCCGGAGATGCCGGCGAAGAAGATCGACAGCACCACGTTGATCTGCGCGAGGGCGCCTGGCCAATGGCCCACCATGGTGCGTGAAAGCGTCATCAGCCGGTCCGTGATGCCGCCGACGTTCATCAGGTTCGCCGTCAGCAGGAAGAACGGCACGGCGAGCAGGATGAAGCTGTTGAAGGCATTGAACGTCTCCTGCATCAGGATCGAGGGCGATAGCCGCGGCTCGATCAGCAGGATCGGCAGGGAGGCGAGGCCGAGTGCGACAGAAATCGGCACGCGGAGCACCAGCAGGGTGAAGAACACGCCGAACAGGATCGAGGCGGCATCGCCGGAGCTCAGGACATTGCCGCCCATCACGCGCGCCCCCGCAGCGTGGCGACGGCATTCAGCATCCGCTCGCCGTTGAAGATCATCCAGGTGAAGCCCAGGATCGGCCAGGCGATGTGGATGAGCCACAGGGGCATCTCCGCCAGCTCACTGATGCGGAACCAGGCGAATTCCGTGAACTCGATCCCGTACCAGAAGAAGGTCGCGGCGAAGATCATAACGAAGGTGCCCGACACGAGGTCCATTACCGCGGCGGGTTTGGGCGAGAGCACCGGGAAGACGTCGACGATGAAGTGGCTGCCCTCCTTCAGGCACAGCATCGCGCCGATCATCACCATCCAGACCAGCAGGAAGCGCGCGAGCTCCTCCGTCCAGATGTAGTGCGGCACCAGCGGCGTGTAGCGAGAGAAGATCTGCAGGCTCACCGGCACGACGATGATGAGGACCGAGACCGCAAGCAGCGCCGAGAGGAAGCGGGCATAGGCAAGGTTGATGCGCCGGAGAAGACCGGGCGCGGAGGCGTCGGGCATGACGGGATGCTTCCTTCGGGCCGGGGGCGGCCTGGCGCCGCCCCCTCGCGATCAGGCCGTGGTGTTGTTGATGCGCGTCATGATGGCGTCGGCATCGATCTCTCGCGCATAGGCCGCCATGACCGGTGCGACGGCGGCGAGCATCTGCGGGCGCTCCGTAAAGGGCACGCGACGGAGGCGGCCGGCCCGTTCGAGCGCGTCGATCTTCTGGCTATCCTCGGAGGACTCCGCCTGGCGGCCGAAGACGCCGGCTTCCAGCCCGGCCCGGCGCACGGCCTGCTGCAATTCAGCGGGCAGGCGATCAAAGGTCTGCTTGGCGAAGCAGATCGGGCGGATGGTGATGGCGTGCTCCGTCATGAGCAGATTCGGCGCCACTTCGAAGAAGCGCATCGATTCAACGCCGGCCGCCTCGTTCTCGCCAGCCTCGATGACGTTGTTCTGGATCGCGTTGTACACCTCGTTGTAGGCGATGACCGAGGGCGACATGCCGATGGCGGAGAAGGCGCGGCTCCAGATCGGGGCGCCCTGGACGCGCACCTTCAGCCCGCGCAGCTCCGCCATTGTCGTCGCGCGGCGGTTCGCGAAGATGTTGCGCACGCCGCCGCCGGCGTAGCCGATCAGCATCACCCGAGCGCGCCGCTCCAGCTCCTGCGCGATCGGAGCGAAGGTGTCAGAATCGAGCACGCGATTCCAATGCGCGAGGTCGCGGAACAGGAAGGGCGCATCCACGAAGGGTGCGGCGCGGCTGAAGGTGGACATATGCGCCGGGCTGACGATGCCGTAATCCACGGCGCGCCCGGCCGCCATGTACTCGAAATACTGCTTTTCGAGGCCCAGCGACGAGTTCTTGTGCAGGATGAAGTTGATGGGGCGGTTGTAGTATTGCTTGACCAGCTCCTCGAACCGCACCAGGGCGCGGGTGAAGACATGCTCGTCATTGAATTGGACGGCGCCGTTGAGGGTGATAACGGGCTGTGCCCGCACGATGTTCGGAATCGAAAGCGCGCCAACAGCGGCGCCGGCCAACATGCCTCTGCGGTTCATGCCTGTCTCCTTCCCTGATTTTGTGCCAGCTTTTCTCCGGCTTATTTCCAGTATGCGCGGGTTCCGCGGGTCTGGAACAGCCCAATAATCGCGGCGCGGCGCCGCCTTATCGAGGAAGTCTCTCCATGAACCAGATCGATCTCGCCGGGCGCGTCGCCATCGTCACCGGCGGAGCCCGGGGCATCGGCCTTGCCATTGCGGAACGCGCCGCGCGCAGCGGTGCGGGGCTTGCCCTGTGGGACATGGACGAGGCCAAGCTCACCGAAACCAAGGCCGCACTCGAAGCCACGGGTGCGAAGGTCAGCACCCATGCCCTCGACCTCACCGACCAGGCCGCCGTGGACGCCGCGGCCGCCGCGGTCCTGCAGCATCACGGCCGCTGCGACATCCTGGTCAACAATGCCGGCATCACCGGCGGCAATGCGCCGACCTGGGCGCTGCCCGTCGACGAATGGCGCCGCGTCATCGAAGTAAATCTGATCGCACCGTACCTGGTCTGCCGCGCCGTCCTGCCCGGCATGATCAAGGCCGGCTACGGGCGCGTCATCAACATCGCCTCCGTTGCCGGCAAGGAGGGCAACCCCAACGCGTCGCACTACAGCGCGTCCAAGGCCGGCCTCATCGGGCTGACCAAATCGCTCGGCAAGGAACTCGCCACCACCGGGGTCTTGGTCAACGCCATCGCGCCTGCGGCCGCCAAGACCGACCTCTTCGCGCAAATGACTGAGCAACAGATTGCCTACATGCTATCGAAAATCCCCATGGGTCGCTTCGTCGAAGTGGACGAGATCGCCGCCATGGCGTGCTGGCTCGCCTCGGAAGAATGCAGCTTCGCGACAGGCGCCGTGTTCGACGTCACCGGCGGCCGGGCGGTGTATTGAGGAGAGTGTAGCAAGGCCAGGGGCTCTGCCCCTGAACCCCGCGAAGATCGTGTCGATCCTCGACCTCCATCTGTTGGTTCTTGGACGGGTGAGGGAGTTCTCGCCGGAGGCGCGTCTGGTTGGGGAGGGGCGCTTCAAGGGAGTGCGCGTGGCGCTGGTGCTCCATGCGCCCCTCCCCAACCAGACTCATTCAGCAAGCACAGCCCCACCAAACCCAAGACCAACGCATGCCGGGGTCCGGGGATTGGCGCGATCCCCGGCGGGGTCGAGGGGCGGAGCCCCCGCCTTGCTTGCTAACCCCCCACAATCCCCGGCCTGGCCGCGGCGTGGTGTTCCTTCAGGATGCGGTCTTCCGTCGCGTCCACTTCCTTCAGCACCACGTCGTACCCCCACAGGTCCGCCAGGTGTTGCAGCACGGCCTTGGCTTCTTCGGCCTGGAGCAATTGGCGCTCGAGCACACGGTGGTGGAGGATCAGGCGCCGATCGCCGGCGAGGTCCACGTCGATGACCTGGATGTCCGGGTCCATGCGGCCGATGTCGTATTGGCGCGCCAGGGCGCGGCGCAGGCGGCGGTAGCCGCGTTCGTCGTGGATGGCGGCGACGCGCATGGCGTCCTCGTCTTCCTCGTCGGCCAGGTGGAACAGGCGAAGTTCACGCATGAGGCGCGGCGAAAGGAATTGGGAGATGAAGCTCTCGTCGCGGAAGGCAGCCCAGCCTTCGCGCAGAATACCCATGCCATCGCCGCGGCCGGCGAAGTCGGGGAACCAGTCGCGGTCTTCGGCGGTTGGGGTTTCGGCGATGCGGTGGATGTCGTTCATCATCGCGAAGCCGAGCGCGTAGGGGTTGAAGCCGCCATAGCGCGGGTCATCGAAGTTCGGCTGGAAGACCACGTTGGTGTGGCTTTGCAGGAATTCGAGGTAGTGGCCGTCGGTGATGCGCCCTTGCTCGTGCAGGCGCGTGAGGATGCGGTGGTGCACGTAGGTGGCGCAGCCCTCGTTCATCACCTTGGTCTGCATCTGCGGGTAGAAGTACTGCGAAACCTGGCGGACGATGCGCAGGATCTCGCGCTGCCAGGAGGCCAGGCGCGGGGCGGATTTCTCAAGAAAATAGAGGATGTTTTCCTGCGGAAGTTCGAGCAGCGCGCGGCGGCGTTCCTCCTCGGCGCGGCGGGCGGGCGTGCCGGCGGCCGGGATCGTGGCGCGCCAGACATCGTTGTAGATCGCCTCCTCATGCTCGCGCCGTTCGCGCGCGCGCTTTGCCTCCGAGGCGAGGTCGGGCGCGCGGCGGCGGGGTGAGCGGAAGATGCCGTGCGATTGGAGCGCGTGCGCTGCGTCGAGCATGCGTTCGACCGCCTGCGCGCCGTAGCGGTCCTCGCATTCGGCCACGTAGCCGCGGGCGAATTCCAGGTAGTCGAGGATTCCGTAGGCGTCCGTCCATTGCCGGAACAGCGTGTTGTTCTTGAAGAAGTGGTTGTGGCCGAAGGCAGCGTGCGCGATGACCAGCGTCTGCATCAGCGCCGTGTTCTCCTCCATGATGTAGGAGATGCAGGGCGAGGAATTGATGACGATTTCATAGGCAAGGCCCTGGAAGCCTTTGCGGTAGAGGCCTTCGTGGCGCGCGAAGCGCTTGCCGAAGGACCAGTGCTTGTACAACACCGGCATGCCGTTCGCGGCGTAAGCGTCGAGCATCTGTTCTGCGGAGATGACCTCGATGCGGTTAGGGTAGGTGTCGAGGCCGAGCTCCTTGCGCGCGATTTCCTCGCAGGCATCGTGGACGCGGCGGATGGTGTCGAAATCCCACTCCGCACCCTTAAACAAAAGATCCCCGGAGGCGGCGCCAGACGCGGTCGGGCGTCGGAGGTTGCGATCATCGAAGGCGCTCACGGGGTTGCCTCGGCAGTGGCGCCACCCTTGCGGAACAGGTCGCGGAAGACCGGATAGATGTCCTTGCGATGCCTGACCTTGCGCATGGCGATGGGCAAGCCATCGCCGCGCAGCGACGTGTAGAGCCGCCACAGATCCGTCTCGCGGGGGATGAACCCGATGGGGCCGTGATCGCCTTCCCGGCCGACTTCGAGGTAGGCGTAGTACTGGCATGCCGGCAGGATCTCGCTCGCCAGCAGGCCGGCGGTCTTGTCGTTATCCGACGCGGTGTTGTCGCCATCCGACGCCTGCGCGGCGTAGATGTTCCAGTCCTCGGGGCTGAAGCGCGCGGCGAGCACACGCTGCATCTCGACCAGCGCTGTGGAAACGACGGTGCCGCCGGTCTCCGGGCTGCGAAAGAAGGTTTCCTCATCGACCTCCTTCGCCTCATGCGTGTGGCGGATGAAGACCACCTCCACGTGTTTGTAGCGGCGCTTGAGAAACACGTAGAGCAGTAGGTAGAAGCGCTTCGCGAGGTCCTTCATCCCCTCGGTCATGGAGCCGGAGACGTCCATCAGGCAGAACATCACCGCCTGCGCGATCGGCCGGGGCGCCGGGGCGAATTGTCGGTAGCGCACATCAAGCGGGTCGATATACGGGATGCGCAGCGCGCGGGTCCGTAGCCGCGTGATTTCAGTACGCAGCGCTTCCGCGCGCTCGACGGCACCGGCCTCCTCGGCCAGCCGCGCTTGGTCCTCCAGCGCGTCGAGCGCCTCTGGTTTCGGACGCTTGAGCGCGATGCGGCGCGACATCGCATTGCGCATCGTCCGCGACAGCGCGAGGTTGGCCGGCGAGCCCGACGAGGAATAGCCCGCACGGCGGAAGCCCGTGACCTCGCTCACCACCATCCGCTTCTTTGCGAGGTCCGGCAGTTCAAGGTCTTCGAGAAACAGGTCGAGGAATTCCTCCTGGGTCAGCGCGAAGCGGAACTCATCCTCGCCTGAGCCCTGGTCGCTGCCCTCCTGGCCGCTTCCGCCGCCACCGCCACCTTTAGGGCGGGGAATGCGGTCGCCCTCGGCGAATTCCTTGTTGCCGGGCAGCACGTGTTCCCGGTTGCCGCCACCCGCGCGGCGCAGCCCGGGCTCCTTCACGCCGGAGGCGGGGATGGAGACCTCGCCCCCGCGTTCCATGTCCTTCATGCCGCGGCCGCTGATGCTGTCGCGCACCGCGTCCTGGATCTGCTCCTTCGCGCGGCGAAGGAATCGCTGCCGATTCGCGAGGCTCTTGCCGCCGGGATTGCGGCGGCGATCGACGATGTGCATGGCGTTCTTTCCGGCGTCTCCGCCTCAGCCCGATTGCTTCACGCGCATGTACCATTCGACCAGGCGCCGCACCTGGCGCTCCGTATAGCCACGAGACGTCATGCGCTCGACGAATTCGGAGTGCTTGCGCTCCGTCTCGTTGTCCTTCTTGGAGCCGAAGCTGATGACCGGCAGCAGCTCCTCGACCTGGGAAAACATGCGCCGCTCGATCACTTCGCGCAGCTTCTCGTAGCTCGTCCAGGACGGATTGCGCCCGGCATTGGCAGCACGGGTGCGGAGGGCGAACTTCACGACCTCGTTGCGGAAATCCTTGGGATTCGCGATGCCCGCCGGCTTCTCGATCTTGGTCAGCTCCTGGTTCAGAGCGTCGCGGTTGAGGAGCTGACCGGTATCGGGGTCCTTGAAGTCCTGGTCCTCGATCCACGCGTCGGCATAGTTCACGTAGCGGTCGAACAGGTTCTGGCCGTAGTCGTGATAGCTCTCGAGATAGGCCTTCTGGATCTCGTTGCCGATGAACTCTGCGTAGCGCGGCGCCAACTCGCCCTTGATGAATTCGAGGTAACGCTTCTCCGTCTCATCGGCGAACTGCTCGCGCCGGATCGCCTGTTCGAGCACGTACATCAGGTGGACGGGGTCGGCCGCGATCTCGTTGGTGTCGTGGTTGAAGGTCGCCGCCAAAACCTTGAAGGCGAAGCGGGTGGAGATGCCGTCCATGCCCTCATCGCCGCCGGCGGCGTCGCGGTATTCTTGCAAGGACCGGGCGCGCGGGTCCGTCTCCTTCAGGCTCTCCCCGTCGTAGACGCGCATCTTGGCGAACAGGCCGCTATTCTCGTGCTTGCGCAGGCGCGAGAGCACGGAGAAGCGCGCGAGCATTTCGAGCGTGCCCGGCGCGCAGGGGTTGTTCGCCAGCTCGGACCCGCGGAGCAGCTTTTCGTAGATGTGCTCCTCCTCCGACACGCGCAGGCAGTAGGGCACCTTGATGACGTAGATGCGGTCGATGAAGGCTTCGTTGTTGCGGTTGTTCCGGAAGGCCTGCCACTCCGCCTCGTTGGAGTGGGCCATGATGATGCCCTGGAACGGGATGCCGCCGATATTCTCGGTGCCGATGTAGCTG
>JAZKFA010000306.1:10050-24135 GCA_040386655.1 Pseudomonadota bacterium
TTGATCGGCGCCTTGAACATCTCGACGAATTCTAGGATGCCCTGGTTCGCGCGGTTCAACCCGCCCGAGAAGCTGTAGGCATCGGGGTCGTTCTGCGCGTGCAGTTCCAGCTTGCGGATATCCACCTTGCCGACGAGCGAGGAGATGTCCTGGTTGTTCTCATCGCCCGGCTCCGTCTTCGCGATCGCGATCTGGCGCAGGCGCGACGGGCTGAGCCGCACGACGCGGAAGCGGGAAATGTCGCCGCGGAATTCATCGAGTCGCTTCACCGCCCAGGGGCTCATGAAGCCGGTCAGCCGGCGGCGCGGAATGCCGTAGCGGTCCTCCAGCAGCGGGCCGAATTTCTCCGGGTCGAACAGGCCAAGCGGGCTTTCGAAGACCGGGCTGATCTCGTCCCCTGCCTTCAGCGCATACACCGGGTGCACCTCGATCAGCGCCTTCAACCGTTCGGCGAGGGAGGATTTGCCGCCACCGACCGGGCCGAGCAGGTAGACGATCTGCTTGCGCTCCTCGAGTCCCTGCGCCGCGTGGCGGAAGAAGCCGACGATTCGCTCAATCGTCTCCTCCATGCCGTAGAACTCGGCGAAGGCCGGGTAGCGGCGGATGGTGCGGTTGAGGAAGATGCGGCCGAGCAGCGGATCCTTCGCGGTGTCGATCAACTCGGGCTCGCCGATCGCGGCGAGGATGCGTTCCGGCGCAGTCGCGAACATCATCGGGTCCGACCGGCAGCCTTGCAGGAAATCGTCGAGCGACATGTCAGCGTCGCGTCGCTGGTCGTAGCCTCGGGCATACTGGACGAAAACATCGTCGGACGGATGCATGCGATAGCTCCTCGCCAAAAAACAGGCGTCTATTAACTACGCCCGCACGACTGGTTTCGTTTCTCCCCTCAGCAAATTTTAACAGTCAACCCGAGGCCTTTGGTTGGCCCCCAGCCCTGTCCGTAACCTTCGTGCAGGCGGCCGAGCCAATTGCCGGCGTCGGCACATTGTAGATCGGTCGCGCATGGCAAATTCAAGGCTTTCCGACGTCGCCTTCGCTATCGCTGTCCGGCGTGTCCCTAAAGCCGCTGTCGTTCATCCCGGATGGACAAGCGTCACGCAGGGCGCGACATGTGTTGGACGCATGACGCAAACAGGGGAGAGAGCCATGAGCCAACAAGGAACAGGCCGGGTCGCGCTGGTGACCGGCGCGGGACAGGGGATCGGGCGCGCCTGCGCGCTAGGCCTGCTGCGCCATGGCTACGCGGTCGTGATTGCCGGGCGCAAGATGGAGACACTCAATGAAACACTGGCACTCGCGGGCGCAAATCAGGGCCAAGGCCTGGCGGTAGCCACCGACGTGGGTGACCCCGCGGCCGTAGCCGCGCTGTTCAAGGCGATCGGCGACCGCTTCGGCCGGCTGGACCTGGTGTTCAACAATGCCGGCACCAACGCGCCGGGGACTCTGTTCGAGGACCTTGCTTACGAGAAGTGGGCGGAGGTCGTGCAGGTGAACCTCACCGGCACCTTCCTGATCGCCCAGGCCGCCTTCCGGATGATGAAGGATCAGACGCCGCAGGGTGGGCGCATCGTCAACAACGGCTCGATCTCGGCGCATGCGCCGCGTCCCGATTCGGCGCCCTACACTGCGACCAAGCACGCGGTCACGGGCCTGACGAAGTCGATCAGCCTCGATGGCCGCAAGTACGACATCTGCTGCGGCCAGATCGACATCGGCAATGCCGCCACGCCCATGACGCAGCGGATGCAGAAAGGCGTGAAGCAGGCCAATGGCGAGGTGAAGGTGGAGCCGACGATGGATGTCGAGGCGGTGGCCACAACGCTGCTCTACATGGACAGCCTTCCGAAGGACGCCCATGTGCAGTTCGTCACTGTCATGGCCGACAAGATGCCCTTCGTCGGCCGCGGCTGACCCCCCAAAACACCGGAGAGAGCGCATGGACGGCATGAACATGGACGGCATGGACAAGTTCGGCATCGGCCAGCCGGTGCGCCGGAAGGAGGATAAGCGCCTCCTCACCGGCGGCGGCACCTATACGGACGACATCAACCTGCCCGGCCAGGCGCATGCCGCCATCCTGCGCAGCCCGCACGCGCATGCGCGGATACTGTCCATCGACACCTCGGCCGCCGCCGCCATGCCCGGCGTGGTCGCGGTGCTGACGGGGCAGGACATCCTTGCCGACGGGCTCGGCCTGCTGCCGGTTCAGGTGGACGTGCCGGGTGCGGCGGGGACGAAGATGTTCGCCCCGCCGCGGCAGATCCTGCAGACCGAGTTCGTGCGCTTCGTGGGCGACCCGGTCGCGCTCATCATCGCCGAGACCCGCGCCGCCGCCATTGAGGCGATGGAAGCTGTCATGGTGGATTACGACATCCTGCCCTCGGTCACCGACACCGGCCGTGCGCTGGATGCAGATGCGGCCGTGGTCTGGCCGGAGAACGGCTCGAACCTTTGCGTCCACTGGGACAGCGGGCGCGCGGACCAGGCCGATGCCGGCATCGCGGCGGCGGAGACGGTGGTCTCCATCGACCTGATCCAGAACCGCCTGGTGGGCAACCCGATGGAGCCGCGCGTCGCACTCGCCGAATGGGATGGCGAGCGCTTCACGCTGCATTCGCCGACGCAGGGCGTCATCCGCGTGCGCGAATCACTCGCCAAGATCGTGTTCAAGATGCCGCTCGAGAAGCTGCGCGTGATCAGCCCCGATGTCGGCGGCGGCTTCGGGCTTCGCGGCAAGCTGTTCCCGGAATCCGCGATGGTGCTGTGGGCGGCGCGCCGTCTTGGCCGCCCCGTGAAGTGGCGCGCGGACCGCACGGAGACGTTCGTCTGTGACCCGCATGGCCGAGATCACGTGACGCACGCGGAAATGGGCTTCGACAAGGGCGGGCGCATCACCGCGATGCGGGTGCGGACCACGGCGGCGATGGGCGCCTACCTGCTCGATTTCGGACCGCGCATCCCCACGCTCGCCGGCGGGCGCATCAACGGCACCGTCTATGACATCCAGGCGCTGAACGTTCAGGTGCGCTGCGTCTTCACGAACACCGTCTCGACCGACGCCTACCGCGGCGCGGGGCGCCCGGAGACCGCCTACGTGATCGAGCGCCTGCTCGACCAGGGTGCGGCCAAGCTGAGCCTCCCGCGCGAAGAGATCCGCCGGCGGAACTACATCAAGCCCGAGCAGATCCCCTACACCAACGCCGCCGGCAACCACATCGACAGCGGCCATTTCGCCGAGACGCAGGACTTGGCGCTGGGTCTTGCCGATTGGGCGGGGTTCCCGGCACGCAAGGCCGAGTCCGCCGCGCGCGGCAAGCTGCGTGGCATCGGGCTGGGCTATTTCATCGAGGCCTCCGGCGGGCAGCCCTTCGAATGGGCGCGCGTGCGGATGACGGCGGAGGGCCGCGCCAAGGTCCACGTCGGGACCTTCAGCCATGGCCAGGGCCATGAGACGGCCTTCGCCCAGGTGCTCTCCCAGACGCTAGGCTTCCCCTACGAGAGCATCGACCTGGTGCAGGGCGACACCGACCTGGTCGAGAATGGCGGCGGCACCGGTGGCTCACGCTCTTCGCAGATGGGCGGCGTCGCGGTGAAGCGCGCCGGTGGGATGGTGCTGGACAAGGCGAAGCGGATCGCCGCACACCTGCTCGAAGCCGGCGTGTCTGACATCGAGGCCGAGAATGGCCGGTTCACCATCGCCGGTACCGATCGTGGCGTGGGCTGGGCGCAGGTGATCGCGGCGGCGAACAACCCCGCTAAGCTGCCGGAGGGCGAGACGCCCGGGTTGGATGAGCAGCTGGTCTACAAGCGCGACACCGAATGCAACTTCCCCAACGGCGCCCATGTCGCGGAGGTCGAGGTTGACCCGGACACCGGCGTCGTGACGCTGGTCAACTACGCCGCGGTCGATGACGTGGGCGTGGTGATCAACCCCAAGCTGGTGCACGGGCAATGCCATGGCGGCATCGTCTCCGGTATCGGCCAGGCGATGCTGGAACACGCCGTCTACGACAGCGAGAGCGGCCAGTTCATGACCGCCACCTTCCAGGATTATTGCATGCCCCGCGCGGGCGACGCGCCGGACCTGAAGCTGGGGCTGAACGTGGTGCCTTGCCCGTCCAATGACCTCGGCGTGAAGGGTGCGGGTGAGGGCGGGGCCTGCGGGGCGCCGCCGGCCATCGTCTCGGCGCTGTGCGATGCGCTGGGTGTGGCGCATGTGGACATGCCGCTGACGCCGGAGCGGGTGTGGCGGGCGCTCAACGGGTAGCGCCGGCGAAGGGCAGGGTGGCCAGCATCCAGGGCGGCTGCCTCTGTGGCGCGTCGCGCTACGTCGCCCAGGGCGAGCCGATCAACGTGCGCGTCTGTCACTGCAGGATGTGCCAGCTCGCTTTGGGTGCGGCGTTCAATGCGCGCGTGCTGATGCGCTTGTCCGCTGTGACGGTGAGCGGCCCGGTGGGACGCTTCCACTCCTCCCCCGCCCTGGTGCGGGGGTTCTGTACGCGGTGCGGGACGTCCCTGTTCACGGAGCGGACGGGCGCCGGCGTCATCGGCCTGACCTGCGGCAGCCTGGACCAGCCCGGCACGCTTCGGCCCACCGAGCACATCTGGACCTCCAGCAAGCAGGAGTGGCTGACGCTCGCCGACGGACTGCCGCAGTACCCCGAGGGCGCGCCCGCCTGAGCTCTACACTGCCAGCCGCGCGCGCAGCGCGAAGATCGACACGGGCCCCCGGTCGGCGTTGTAGGCGGGGTTCACCAGCAGCTGGTAGTGCAGGCCGAAGTTGATCCCCGGCGCCACGCGGATGTCGTAGTACAGCTCTGTCGCGACTTCCGGCGCATAGCGCAGCCGCCCGTCGCCGGTGATGAAGCCGATCCCGCCCGCGGCGAGGAAGCGGCGATGCGCCCCGCTCAGCCAGCCCACATTGGTCGCGAGCCCGACCGTGTCGTCCGGGCGGCCCCAGCGCGCGCCCCGCAGCGAGAGGCCGAGCGACACGGCGCGGTCCATCTCGGTGAACATCCAGCTCTGGCTGCGTCCGTCATTCCAGGATGCGCGCCCGAACATGCCAAGATCCGCCGTCAGCGCCTGTTCGAAGTTCAGCACCAGGTTGTGCTTCACGCGGTAGTTGCGCAGCCGCTCGGACGCACCCTCCTCGAAATTCACCGCCACCAGGTCGCGATAATTGACGGAGTTGGTGCGCGAGGCGCCGTAGAGCAGCCGCACCGCGCCGGGCCGGTCATCGATGCGCCAGAACCGATCGAGCTGTGCCAACGCCTGGAAGCCCCGCAGCGGCGTCGGGTCGAGGGCCAGGCTGTTCTGGTCACGCGCCACCTGCAGCGCACCGAGCCGCAGGCCCCAGGTGCCATCGTCGTATTCAATGGCCAAGCCATTGGTGTAGCCGCGCGCATCGGCGGCGAAGTCGAAGGCACCGGCACCGATAAAGGCCCAGTTCTGGAACTGAGTGCGCGGGTCATGCGCGTAGCGGTTGTCGTCGAAGATGTCCCAGATGCTGAACTTGCCCGCCGTGATCGTCAGCCTTTCGCGGGGCAGCGGACCCGCGAAGCGGAAGGGGTCGTCCTCGGCCTCGTCCATCGTGGTGCCGAGCGCGATGGTCTGGCGGAAGAAGGCGCGCGGGACGTAGCCCTTGAAGCCCTCGCTCCCGAGGCGGAACGCCTCCCCATTGGGGAAGGCCGCCGCGCCGCGCGCGTTGGAAAAGCCGAAGCCTCGGCTGAGCTGCCCGTCGATGATGAACTCGGCGCCCGACCAGAGCCGGCGCCCGATGACCAGGTCGGCGGAGAAGGTGTTCGCCTGCACGGCCCCGGGCGCCATGCTCGCCTCACCCTCGTAGGGGGAGCGGAAGGCGGGGTGGAATTGTCCAATGAAGGTGGCGCTGCCGCGCAGCAGCCAGCCCGAAGCCTCCAGGCGCACCCGGCGTGCCTCCAGCTCGGGGAACAGGGCTTCGGGTGGCGCCGCCTCCTCGGCGCGCACCGCCCCGCCAAGGGCTGCGAGCATGCTGACGGCGAGGAGCAACGTGGGAAAACGGAGCACGGGAAGGCGGGGGCTCGCTCGGCGCATGGGTCGGGTCTCGTCGGGTCGGGCGCCGGAGGGCGGTGGGTGATGAGCACAGGCAGGAAAACTTAGTGGATACTAAGTCAGCACGGCCGGGTGGTGCTGTCCATGCCTGCTCGCAACATCCGGTGCGGCGGCCGCCGGGCCAAGCGTTCGTCTCGTGACGATCGACGTGCAGTGTCCCGGCAAGGCAGGTTTGACCACCGCGGCGCGCTGGTCGATCCTCCCCCAAATCACGAGGAATCGCCCCATGCTCAGCTTCCCCTTCGACGCCGCCGACCTCAAGGCGCTGTGCGCCTGGGACACGCCGACCATCTGCAACGCGCTGGAGCTCACCAATCCCGAGCGGCGCGGCTGGGGCTTCACCGTGCGGCAATTCGCCATCGCCGACGTGACCCTGCCGCCGATCTGCGGCCTCGCCCGCGTGGGCACCATCCGCGCCGCCGCCCCCTCGGGCCGGTCGCGGGAGGAGGATCGCGCCGTCCGCTTGGGCTGGTACGAATATGTCGGCGCGGCCGCGATGCCGACGGTGGTCGTGCTGGAGGATCTGGATCCGACGCCGGGCATCGGCGCCTTCTGGGGCGAGGTGAACAGCAACGTCCACAAGGGGCTCGGCGCGCTTGGCTGCGTCACCTCGGGGTCGATCCGCGATCTCGACATGCTTGCGCCGGGCTTTCAGCTGATCGCCGGCAGCGTCAACCCGTCCCATGCCCATGTGCACAACGTCGCCTTCGGCGCGCCGGTCAATGTCCACGGCATGGCGGTCGCGACCGATGACGTGGTCCATGCGGACCGCCACGGCGCCGTCATCATTCCCGCCGACAGCGTGAAGAAAATTCCGGGCGTGATCGACCTGTTGACGCGCAAAGAAGCGGTCATCCTGGCGATGGCACGCAGCGAAGGCTTCAACGCGGCGATGCTGCGCGAAGCCTTCCGCCAGGCCGACGACATCCATTGATCGCCACGCCGGCCCTCGCGCGGGTCAAGCCCGAATGGGTCGACCATTACGGGCACATGAACCTCGCCTATTACCTGGTGGTGTTCGACCTCGCGACGGATGTGGTCTGGCCTGGACTCGGCCTTGGGCCGGAGTTCCGGGCGCGCGGCCTTGGCACCTTCGCGGCCGAAAGCTGGCAGGGCTACACGCGGGAGGTGGTCGAGGGCGCACCACTCGCGTGTGAGACGGAGGTGCTGGGCCATGACGCCAAGCGCCTTCTTCTGCGCCACGTTATGCGCCACGCCGAGGAAGGCTGGCAGGTCGCGGAGAATGAGGTGCTCTATCTCTGCGTCGACCTCAACCGCCGCCGCGTCGCGGAATGGCCGGCTGATGTCGCGGCGCGCTTCGCCGCCGCCTCGACAGGGGGCGCCGGCAAGCGGTTGGCGTTGCCGGTCAAACTCAGCCTTCCGGCGGCGTCTTCGGGAGGTTGAAGAAGCTCGCGGCGGCCTTCTGGCTGCCCTCGCGCGCAGCGATCACCGCCTCGGCGCGGGCGATGTCGGCGCGCAGTGCGGCGATGTGGTCGCGCAGGTCCGGCACCGACCAGCCGCTGAAGTCAGGCGGAATGAACCCATTGGCCGGGCGTGGCCTATCATCGTTTTCCATGCCTTCTCCTCTCCGCGGCTCCGATCGGGCGACGAGCATAGCCTGGCGTCCTGCCGCAGGGCGAAATTCAGCGTTTTCGGCGCCTTGGCAGCCCTTGAGGCCCCTTTAGGGCTTTGACCGGCCCGCCCCGCACGCTTATATCCCGCCCAACCCCGCCCATTGCTGATTGTAGGGAGCGCCCCGCGCCCCCGTGCCCCCTTGAGGTTCCGATGCCACAGCCCCTGATGCCCAAGGCCACCGCCGTGTGGCTGATCGAAAAGACGTCCCTCACCTTCGACCAGGTCGCCGATTTCGTCGGCATGCACCCCCTCGAGATCCAGGCCATCGCCGATGGCGAGGTCGCCCAGGGCATCGTCGGCTACGACCCGATCACCAACGGCCAGCTGACGCGCGAGGAGATCGCCCGCGCCGAGGCTGATCCGAATGCGCGCCTGGTGCTGATGGACACGTCGCTTCCCACCACGAAGATGCGCGGCAAGGGTGCGCGCTACACCCCCGTCGCCAAGCGGAACGACCGGCCCGACGGCATCGCCTTCCTGCTGCGCAACTACCCTCATCTGGGCGAGGCGGTGATCGGCAAGCTGCTCGGCACCACCAAGGAGACGATCGCGAAGGTCCGCGACCGCACCCATTGGAACAGCGCCAACATCAAGCCGCGCGACCCCGTCATCCTGGGCCTGTGCAGCCAGGGCGACCTGAATGCCGCCGTCATGGCCGCGGGTGAGCGCCCATCCCACCTGCCGCCGATCCCCGCGGAGGAGGACGCCGCGTAAGCGGCGCCCTGCGGCGATGCGCCTTTCCGTGCCTGGGGCAGCCCGCGAGCCGTCAGTGCATCGCGTGTCGCAGCTTCTCCATCTCTTCCTTGAGTCGCAGTTTCTCCAGCTTCATCCGGTTCAGGGCCTGAGGGTCGGGGGCAGGGCGCTGCCCTTCCTCGGCGATGCGGCGATCGAGCGCCGCGTGGCGGGTTTCGAGGGTGGAGATACGGGCCTCAGTCGGCATGGAGCGGACATCCTCCGTCACGTGACCGCCCGGACCAGCCCGGGCGATGTGCCGCGAAGCTCCCCGGCGAAGTCCCGAGGACGCGCGCGAACGAGGATGTTAGCGCAGCCCGAGCCCGTCGCGTATGGTTATTTGCCACCATCGGGCTGGCTGTCGGTGGAGAGACCGGAATGATCGAGAACCGCGATTCGCTGCTGCGCCAACTGCATGAGATGCGCAGCGAACACCGCGACCTGGACACGGTGATTGCCCGGATGGAGGGCATGCCGGTGGACCAGATTCAGCTGGCGCGGCTGAAGAAGCGCAAGCTGAAGCTGAAGGACGACATCATCCGCCTGGAGAGCCGCCTGGTGCCGGATATCATCGCGTGACGCCGCCCAGTCTCGCTCCAATAGCCAGTCTTGCTCCGATCGTTGGGGTCATCATGGGCAGCCGGTCCGACCATGAGACGATGCAACATGCCGAGGCGCTGCTGACGGAGCTCGGCATTCCGTTCGAATACCGCGTGGTCTCGGCCCATCGCACGCCGGACCGGATGATCGAATACGCGAAGTCGGCCGCTGCTCGAGGCTTGCGCGTCATCATCGCCGGCGCTGGCGGGGCCGCGCATCTGCCGGGGATGGTGGCCGCGCTCACCCGCATTCCCGTGCTCGGCGTGCCGGTCGAAAGCCACGCGCTGCGTGGACAGGACAGCCTGCTTTCCATCGTGCAGATGCCGGCGGGCATCCCCGTGGGCACGCTGGCCATCGGCAAGCCCGGCGCGATCAACGCAGCGCTGCTGGCCGCGGCGATCCTGGCCACGACCGATCCAGCGCTGGCCGCGCGGCTCGACGCTCTGCGTGCGGCACAGACGGCCGCCGTCCCGGATCTCCCGCGCGACCCTGCCGCATGAGCCTGCCTCCGAATGCCACCATTGGCATCCTCGGCGGCGGGCAGCTCGGGCGCATGTCGGCGCTGGCTGCGGCGCGCCTGGGCTACCGCACCCATGTCTTCGCGCCCGAGGCCGACCAGCCGGCCATGCAGGTCGCGGCCCGCCATACCGTGGGTGACTACACCGATGAGGCGGCCCTGGTGGAATTTGCCCGCGCCGTAGACGTGGTGACCTTCGAATTCGAGAACGTGCCCGCCCGCACACTGGAGATCCTGGGAACGCTCGCCCCGTGCCACCCCGGCGCGGGCGTGCTGGCGATCTGCCAGGATCGGGTCGCCGAGAAGCGTTTCCTGGCCGAGGCCGGCATCCCGGCTGCCCCCTGGCGCGCGATCGAGACCGAGGCCGAGCTGGTCGCAGCTGTTGCCGAACTCGGCCTGCCCGCTGTGCTGAAGACGACGAGGCTCGGCTATGACGGACGGGGCCAGGCGGTGCTGCGCAAGGCCGAAGACATCGCCGCCGCCTGGACGCGACTCGCGCCGCGGCCGCTGATCCTCGAAGCCTTCATCCCCTTCACGATGGAGCTCTCGGTCATTGTCGCCCGGGGCGGGGACGGTTCCGTGGCGGTCTTCGACATTGCCGAAAACCGGCACCGAAATCACATTCTCGACATCAGCTTTGCCCCGGCACGTATCCCGGCATCCATCGCGGCGCTGGCGCAGGTCCACGCCCGCCGCATGGCCGAATCGCTTGGCCTCGTGGGCGTGGCCGCGCTGGAGCTGTTCCTGCTGGCCGACGGCACTCTGCTGGGCAATGAAATCGCTCCGCGGCCACATAATTCCGGCCACTGGACCATCGAAGCCTGCAATGCGAGCCAGTTCGAGCAGCATATCCGGGCCGTCGCGGGCCTGCCGCTTGCCGACCCCGCGCGGCACCATGATGCGGTCATGGTCAACCTGGTCGGGCCGGAGGGCATGGCGCGCTGGCCGCATTTGATCGCCGGAGCAGGGATCGTTGGGCATTTGTACGGCAAATCGGAAGCGCGCCCTGGGCGGAAGATGGGGCACGCGACGCGGCTGCTGGCCCACAATTGCCTGAAGGACATGAGTGATTCAAAGGCCTTAGCCGGTTTTTGAAGATACGGGTTGGCGTCAGGATCACGAGCCTGTGTGCAATATGTCACCCCCTTATGTGGCTTTCCGGCCACATGCGGCACAAATGCCTCGCGGGTGGCTGTCTTTGGCCGAAAGCGGTGCTAGGGTGCTCCCACGCAGTGTCGGATTCAGTGCGCTCGGGGGAGTGCGCGGCGGCGCTGTGAAGAGATAGCACGTTTTAACGTGAGGAGAGACGCAATGAGCCTCAAGAAGGCCCTTCTGGCCGCGACCATGTTGGCGCTGCCGCTTGCCGCACAGGCCCAGCCTGTGACCGGCCTCTACATCGGTGCCGGCGCCGGCATCAACATCCTTCAGAGCACGAAGGATCGTGGTACCGAAGTCAGCAGCGCCATCGGCTTCGCCGGTGTGTTCAGCGTTGGCTACGGCTTCGGCAACGGCCTGCGCCTCGAAGTGGAAGGCAACTTCCGCACGAATGACGCCGACCGCCTTCAGGTTGGCGCCACGCGCTTCAGCAGCGGCGGCACGATCCGCAGCTACGGCGCCATGGTGAACGCTCTGTATGAGCTGCCGCTTGGCCCGGTGCAGCCCTACATCGGCGGTGGTGTCGGCTACATCATCCACGACTATGACGTCCGCGGACGCAGCGGCATCACGTCGGTCGCCATCTCGGATACCGAAGGCAACTTCGCATTTCAGGGCATCGCCGGCGTTGCCATCCCGATCGCAGCCGTCCCCGGCCTGGCCATCACGGCCGAATATCGCTTCCTCGGCACGCTCGGCCATGAGCTGAATGCGACCGTGCGGAGTGGGGCGACGTCTGCCCGCGCCACGTTCGACGCGGACAACTACAACCACTCGATCCTCGCCGGCCTGCGCTACAACTTCGGCCAGGTTGCGCGTGCGACGACG
Source organism: Pseudomonadota bacterium (assembly GCA_040386655.1). Classification (GTDB taxonomy): domain Bacteria; phylum Pseudomonadota; class Alphaproteobacteria; order Acetobacterales; family Acetobacteraceae; genus Plastoroseomonas. The sequence goes on from JAZKFA010000306.1 coordinate 21,611, forward strand.
GTTGTGACCCCGCCGCCGCAGGCGACCGCCCGCACCTACATCGTGTTCTTCGACTGGAACCGTGCTGACCTGACCGAGCGCGCTCGCCAGATCATCGCCGAGGCCGCTTCCGCCTCGACCTCGGTCGCCTCGACGCGCATCGAAGTGGCCGGCCACGCCGACCGCTCGGGCACGCCCGCCTACAACCAGGGCCTGTCGCAGCGCCGCGCCAACACCGTGGCGGCCGAGCTGGTCCGCCGCGGCGTGAACCGCGCCAACATCGCGATCAGCGCCTTCGGCGAAACCCGCCCGCTGGTCCCGACGGCCGACGGCGTGCGCGAGCCGCAGAACCGCCGCGTCGAGATCGTCCTGCGCTAAATACCGCAGGGCCTTACGGCCAACTCGCTACAGAAGGCGTCCGGGAAACCGGACGCCTTCTTGCGTTGTGAAAAGGTTTCATCTTCCACACAGCAAATCCCCGTGCGTGGCCGAACGATGCGCCGCTTTCCGCGTTGTTCCTGAGCGGTGTGAATAATCGCACCGACCACATGTCTCGAGGAGATTGCTATGCGGATGAGGACCGGCCTTCTGGCCGCCACCATTCTGGCCGCGCCAATGGCGGCCCATGCCCAACTGTTCCCCACGCCGGACTATTCGCCGACTCGCGGCGTCTATATCGGTGCAGGCGCAGGCATCAACTACATGCTCGACTCGAAGGATAACGGCGTCCGCATCCAGCACGAGAACCCCGGCTACGTCGGCGTGCTCTCGGTCGGCTACGGCTTTGGCAACGGCTTTCGCCTTGAGGTCGAGGGCAGCGCCCGTTCCAATGACGGCCGCCGCGTGCGTGGCACCGGCTTCACGGGCAACCTTGAGGGCGAGACGCGCACCTACGCCGCGATGTTCAACGTGCTCTATGAGCTGCCGATCGCCATTCCCTTCGCTCGCCCGTATATCGGCGGCGGCATCGGCTATGCCTTCCAGAGCACCGACATCAACGGCAACACCGGTCCCGGCAACGTGGGTCCCGGTCGCTTCCGCCTGGACGATGAGAGCGGCAACTTCGCCTACCAGGGCATCGCCGGTCTCGCGATCCCGATTGCCGCGGTTCCGGGCCTCGCCATCACGGCCGAGTACCGCTTCTTCGGCACCCTCGCCCAGGACCAGCGCGCGACGGCCGGCGGCCGTGGCATCCCCTATGACTACCAGAACCTGAACCACTCGGTTCTCGGCGGCCTGCGCTACACCTTCGGCCAGCGTGCTGTTGCTCAGGTGGCACCGGCCCCGGTTCCCCAGCAGACCGCCCGGACCTACCTGGTGTTCTTCGACTGGAACCGCGCGGACCTGACCGAGCGTGCGCGCCAGATCATCGGCGAGGCCGCCGCCGCCGCGCCGCGTGTGCAGAGCACGCGGATCGAAGTGGCCGGCCACGCCGACCGCTCGGGCACGCCCGCCTACAACCAGGGCCTGTCGCAGCGTCGTGCCAACACCGTGGCGTCCGAACTGGTCAGCCGTGGTGTCTCGCGCGACCAGATCTCGATCAGCGCCTTCGGCGAGACCCGCCCGTTGGTGCCGACCGCGGACGGCGTACGTGAGCCTCAGAACCGCCGCGTGGAAATCGTCCTGCGCTAAGCGAAAGCCGGGGGTGGCCGGGCGACCGGCCACCCCCACCACGCGTGTGATTTGAGAATATTGCAACTTGGCGAGACGCGGCACTGTGCTATGTTGCAGTGCAATTCCGCTGCTCACGCGCGCATGGTCGCGACAGGTTGGATGTAGGTGTTGACCACCCGATTTTCCCTGCTTTTTGGTGCCGCCCTTACTGTCGCTGGTCCGGCGTCGGCACAGGTCCTGCGCCCGGCCGATGCGGTCAGTGGTCCCTATATCGCGGGCGGCGCCGGGCTGAACCTGCTGCAGGACCCGTCTCTTTCCGTCGAAGGCAATGGCGCGACGCAGCTGCGTGGCCTCGGCATCAACCCCTCCGGTGCACTCAGCTTCGACCCGGGCTTCGCCGGCGTGCTGAGCCTTGGCTGGGGCTTCGGCAACGGTCTCCGCGCCGAGGTCGAGGGTAATTTTCGCCGCAACGAGGTCGAAAGCGGGTCGGGTTTCGCCGGCGCCGGCCGGCTGGCCGCCTCCGGGCGCCAGGACAGCTACGGCATCATGGCGAATGTGCTGCTGGATCTCGGCAGCTTCGGCCCTGTGGTGCCCTATGTCGGCGGTGGCCTTGGCTATGTCGTGACGGATTGGCGGCAGCTCCGCCTCGCCGGCAATGCCAGCGATGTCCGCCTGACTGCCACGGGCAGTGACGGTCGCTTCGCCTTCCAGGGCATCGCCGGTCTGGCCTTCCCGCTTGATTTTCTGCCGGGTGCCGCGGTGACGGCGGAGTATCGCTTCCTCGCCACGCAAAATCCCTCGGTTCCGGTGCGGGCCGAGAGCCGCGCCAGCGGTGCGAACCTCGCGAGCGGTCGGGTCGAGACCGAGACCTACACCCACTCCCTGCTGCTGGGCATCCGCTACGCCTTCAACCCGGCGCCGCCCGCGCCGAC
>JAZKFA010000307.1:0-8823 GCA_040386655.1 Pseudomonadota bacterium
ACGAGCGCGGTCTATGGGCGGCGCCTCACGGGCCTGTCGCTGCCCTTCCAGGGACAGCCGGTGCAGGGCTTCTCAGGCATCAAGCCAGTGGGCGACGGCAGCTACTGGGTGGTCACCGACAACGGCTTCGGCAATCGCCGCAACAGCCCCGATGCGCTGCTGATGATCCATCGCATTCGCCCGGACTTCGCCACCGGCCAGGTCGCGGTGGAGCGCACCATCTTCCTCTCCGACCCGAACCGCGTGATCCCTTATCTGATCGTCACCGATCCCTCGCCCACGCGCTTCCTCACCGGCGCGGATCTGGACCCCGAGAGCATCCAGCCGATGGCGGATGGCAGCTTCTGGCTGGGCGACGAGTTCGGCCCCTTCCTCATCCATGTCGATGCCGAGGGCCGCGTGCTGCGCCTGGTCGAGACGCTGGTCGATGGGCAGACCATCCGCTCGCCCGACAACCCCGCCTTGCAGGTCCCCGCCACGCCCACCGGCACCGTGGCCTTCCGTGCGCGCCGTTCCGGCGGGTTCGAGGGCCTGGCCGCATCACCCGACGGGCGCATGCTCTATGCGCTGCTGGAGCAGCCTCTGTTCGCGCCCAACTCCGACCAGCCCGAGGGCGCCTTCCAGCGCATCGTGGAATTCTCCACCGAGCGCGGCGAATGGACCGGGCGGACTCTGCGCTACCGGCGCGAACAGGGTGCGACCGCCATCGGCGATTTCAACATGATCGACGACCGCCGCGCCCTGATCATCGAGCGCGACAATGGCGAGGGCGACCCGGGACTCGCTTGTGCGCAGGGTGTGGCATCGACCGCGGCGGCGCCCTGCTTCGCGCTGCCGGCGCGCTACAAGCGCATCTACCTGGTCGACCTCGGCGACGTCGATGCGGAGGGCTTCGTGCGCAAGATCGGCCATATCGACCTGATGGCGATCCAGGACCCGCGCAACATCGCCCGCCAGCGCGGCGACCGGCCCGCGGGCGCACAGGACAGCGTGCTGACCTTCCCCTTCTTCACCATCGAGAATGTCGCGATGGTCGATGCCGACCACATCATCGTGGCCAACGACAACAACCTGCCCTTCAGCGCCGGGCGCCATTTGCTGCGCGCCGACGACAATGAGCTGATCCTGCTGCGGGTGAGCGAGTTCCTGCGCGCTCGGTAGGTGTTTGTCCAAGCACGCGTCGTTCTCCGGCCAGGCGGATGGATCCTGCCCTACTTCGCGCCCGGCATCCTGGGGATCGGCGTCAGCTGCTGCGACACAGGCGGGGCGAAGCGGGTCGTCAGGTAGCTGCCCGCCGCGATCGCGATGGCGGCGCCGAGCGAAATGAGCACCAGGCTGCGCCAGGCGGCCCAGCGCTTCACGGGCGCCGCGACGAGGATGCCCGGCGGCCCCGGCATGGCGCCGCCCAACGCGTCGCTCACCGCGTTCCGGAGCAGATGCAGCGGGCGACCCGGGCCGGCCTCGCCGGGCACGCGGAACACCTTCTCGCGCGGGTAGATGTGGATGACGCCGGAGCGGCGATGCTGGCTGAACTGCAGCGTCAGCGTCCCGTCGGTCTGTTCGCGGATGCCGGCATATTCGAGGCCGGCGCCGTCGAAGTAGACGTCACCGGTCGCGACATCGCTCAGCGTCAAGGCGGATGAGTTGAAGGCTGGCGCGCCGCTGCGCCGGCGGATGTAGCGCAGCGACCCGTCGGCCGAGAGGCACTCCTCCTCCGGCACCGCGGCCGAGGCGGGGACGAAGAAGCCCCACACGCCATTGGAGAGCTCGCCCGCGGCGAAGCGATGGCTCGCGAAGCGGGTGCCGACCTCGTAGACGTCCAGGAAGTGCGTCTGCGACGGATGCGCCGGGTGGGGCAGCGCGACTGCGGCAGCCCGACGGGGCGCCAGGGCTGCTTCCAGAGCTCGACGCCCGCGATCGCCACCGCATCGTTGGCCACGCCGACATGGATGGGGCGCCAATCCGCCGTAGGGACGGGCGTGGGGATGGCCGCCGGCGCCGATGGGCGGATCCAGCGCCGCGGCACCAGCCCGAGCGCGAAGCCGACCACGCAGGTCGCGATCCAGGGTATGGCGCCGACCGAACCGACCAGCGCGAGCCCGAACAGCGCCATGCCGAGAGCCGCCCCGGAGCCCGGCCGCGTCGCGAGCTCCCACATGATCCAGGTGATGAACACGAGGAGCGGCGAAAATAGGTAGAGCAGCGCCGCCTGCCACACCCACCGGCCCGATACGGTCGCGGTGATCAGCGCCGCCCCACCCATGAACGCCAGCCACCAGGTCAGTCCCTGCCCCATGCGTCGCGATCCTCCATCGTTGCGACCCTAGGGCAAATCCACGCGGCGGGCGCGGGGCTGCTTTCGGCGGTGCTCGTGGCGGGGCGGCATGCAGAGGCGGTCGTTCGGTGGTCCGGCTGGAACCATGCGCAACGCGTTCCTGGCGACGACATCCGGCGGAAGTCGGGACGATCAGCGCATCAGGGGCAGGTGTCCGGGAGCGGCGCGTCAGAAACTGAAGTTTGTCGCCTGCGGCCTGGTAGGGCATCGGCGGCGACTGGACTTGCAGGCGGGGGTGGTGATGCCATCTGCGCGCGATGATCGACCTCATCGCGCTGTTCGCCCTGGCCGTGCTGTTCGGGGGGATGGTGTTCTTCGCCGCCATCCTCGCGCCGCTGGTCTTCACGCGGTTGCCCGCCGAGGTCGCCGGCGGCTTCATCCGCGCGGTCTTCCCCGTCTACTACCTGTTCGTACTGATCAACGCGGCGGTCGCGGCCGCGGCGCTGGTGCCGCGCCTGCCGGCCGATGCCGTGGTGATGGCGGCGGTCGCCGCGCTGACGCTGTGGCTGCGGCAGGGACTGATGCCGCGGATCAACCGGCTGAGCGACGCGGTGAAGGCAGGAGATGCCAGCCTGAAGCCCGGCTTCGACGCGGCGCACCGCCTCTCGGTCATCCTCAACATGGTGCAAATGCTGGTGGTGGCGGCGGTGCTCACGCGCTGGGCGCTGGCGTAACAGCCAGCTGGCCTACCCCCGCAGGCTCGGTGCATCCGCGACGATGCGCCGCGCCATCGCGCGGTCGCGCGCGATCACCGCGGCGAATTGCGTGGCGTCGGAGATCTCGGGGTCGTTGCCGCCGGCGATCAGCCGGTCCCGCGTCACGGGGTCGCGGATGGCGTGGTGCAGCGCTGCCGTGAAGCGGTCCAGCGCCGGGCGCGGCGACCCCGTCGGCGCGAAGAACCCGATCCAGGAGGTGAGGTCGTAGCCGGGGATGAACTCGCCCATGGACGGAACCTCGGGTGCCAGAGGGCGGCGCTGCGCTGACGTCACGCCGATCAGCCGGACGCGGCCGGCCTGGATGGCTGGGATGAAGCTCGAATGGCTGATGATGGCGGCGTCGATCCGCCCCGCCCCGGTTTCGCGCGAGGCATCGGCACCGCCGCGGTAAGGCACGTGTTCCAGGCGGATATTCGCACCCGACTGGATCAGCTCGCCCATGAAGTGGCCGATATGGGCGACCCCGGGCGTGCCGTAGGTGATCTCGCCGGGGCGGCGGCGTGCTTCGGCGAGAAAGCCCGGAAAATCCTCGCCGGGAAAGTTGTGCCTGACACCGAGGAAATAGGGCTGCGTCGTCGCCATCGCGACGGGGATGAAGGCCGCCTCGTAGTCAATGGCGAGGCTGCGGTTGACCATCGGCATGGTGACGAAGGTCGCACCCTCCATCAGCAGCGTGGTGCCGTCCGCGGCAGCGGAGGCGACGGCGGCCGCCGCGATCGCACCCGAGGCGCCGGTGCGGTTCTCCACGATAACGGCCTGGCCGAGATGCTCGGCGATCTTGGGCTGCAGGATGCGCACCACGGTGTCGCCGACGCCGCCGGCAGAATAGGGCACCACCAGGCGCACCGGCCGGTCCGCGGTGCCCTGGGCGATGGCGGGGGAGGCCAGCGTGGTGCCGGCAATGAGCAGCGCGCCACGGCGCGTCAGGCGGATCATGCGGTGTTTCCTTCCCCGACGTCTTGACCGCCGCCCTTGCCGGGCGTGCGATGGGCCCAGACGGTGCGGCGACGCCGCGGCCGGCGTCAAGTCGCCGGTATTCGGGAGAGGGAAGCGCTGATGGCGCGGACATTGTTCGACAAAATCTTCGACCCCCATGTGGTGGCCGATCTCGGCGGCGGCTGGTCTCTGCTGCACATCGACCGGGTGCTGCTGCACGACCTCTCCGGCGCGCGCGCCCTGCGGGAAGTGGGCGAGGCCGGGCATGCGGTGGCGCGCCCCGACCTGGTCTTCGCGACGCCGGACCATGCGGTCTCGACAGCGCCGGGACGAACCTCGGACACCTTCGCCGGGGGCGCAGCGCTGGTCGCGGGTCTGCGCACCCGCGCGGCGGAGACGGGCGTGCGGCTGTTCGACCTCGGCCAAGATGGCCAGGGCATCGTGCACGTGATGGGGCCGGAGCTGGGCATCGTGCTGCCGGGCACCACGCTGGTCTGCGGCGACAGCCACACCTGCACCAATGGCGGCATGGGCGCACTCGCCTTCGGCATCGGCGCGTCGGAGCTGGGCCATGTGCTGGCGACGCAGACGCTGCGCATCGTGAAGCCCAAGCGCATGCGCATCCGCTTCGAGGGCGCCGCACCTGCGGGCGTCACGCCCAAGGACATGATCCTCGCCGCCATCGGGCGCTACGGCACCGCGGCGGGCACGGGGTATGCGGTAGAATATGCCGGTTCCGCCGTGCGCGCGCTGAGCGTCGAGGGGCGGCTCACCTTGTGCAACCTCTCCATCGAGATGGGCGCACGCATGGGCTTCGTGGCACCCGACGAGACCACCTTCGCCTGGCTCAAGGGCCGGCGTTTTGCACCCACGGGATCGGATTGGGACGCGGCCGTGGCGCATTGGCGAACCCTGCCCAGCGATGCGGATGCCGTGTTCGACGTGGACCACGTGATCGACATGGCGACCCTCGCGCCGCAGGTCACCTGGGGCACCAGCCCCGAGCAGGTGCTCGATATCGGCGGCCTGGTGCCCGACCCCGCCGACGCGCCGACGCCCGCCAAGGCGGCGGCCTGGCAGGCGGCGCTGGACTACATGGGCCTGACCGCCGGCGCGCCGATTGCCGGCACGAAAGTGGATTGGGTGTTCATCGGCAGCTGCACCAATTCGCGCATCGAGGATCTGCGCGCGGCGGCCTCCGTCGCGCGCGGCAAGCGGGTCGCGGGGCATGTCACGGCCTGGGTGGTCGCGGGATCCGAGCGCGTGAAGCGCGACGCGGAGGCGGAGGGGCTGGACCAGGTCTTCCGCGACGCCGGCTTCGCCTGGCGGGAGCCGGGCTGCGCGCTGTGCGTGGCCGCGAACGGGGAAGCGGTGCCGAGCGGGGCGCGCTGCGTCTCCACCTCCAACCGAAACTTCGTGGGACGGCAGGGCAAGGGCGCGCGCACGCATCTGGCGAGCCCCGCCATGGCAGCGGCCGCGGCGATCGCGGGCGTCATCACCGATGTCAGGGGGGCCGCGTGATGCAGAAGTTCGAGACCGTCGAGGGCGTCGCCGCGCCGATGCTGCGCGCCAATGTCGACACCGACCTGATCATCCGCATCGAGCGCCTCGTCGGCACCGGGCGCACCGGCCTCGGACAACATGCCTTCGAGCAGCTGCGCGCCGAGCCGGACTTTGTGCTGAACAAGCCCGCCTATCGCGACAGCCCCATCCTGCTGGCAGGGGCGAATTTCGGCTGCGGCTCCTCGCGCGAGGGCGCGGTGTGGGCGCTGATGGGGGCGGGCATCGCCTGCGTGATCGCGCCCAGCTTCGGCGACATCTTCCACGCCAATTGCTTCCAGAACGGCCTGCTGCCGGTGGTCCTGCCGGAGGCCGAGATCCGCGCGCTCGCGCGCGAGACGGAGGACAGTCAGGGCGTCGGCCGCACCCGCGTGGATCTTGCGCGCCAGGTGGTAGTCACGCCCTCGGGCCGGGAAGTGCCCTTCGCCGTGGATGCGCGCCGGCGGGAGGCGCTGCTGGAGGGGCTGGACGACGTCGCGCTGACCCTCAAGCGGCAGGCGGAGATCCTGGCCTGGCAGGCGCGCGACCATGCGGCGCGGCCCTGGGCATGGAACAGCGTGGCGCAGTAGGGGCCGGACAAAAGACCGGGAGCGCGCGCCGCCGCACTTGCGCGACCCGCGCCCGGCGGGTCCGCTGCCGGACGCAGAACGGAAGGCGTGATGGACGGCTTCTTCCAGTACACCCGCGCCGAGCGCGCGGTTGATGCCGGCATCCATGCCGCGGGGATCATCGCCGCACTCGTCGGCATCGTGGTGCTGGCCGTCCAGATGCCCTGGCCGCCGCAGGGGCGGGTGGTCGCCGCGCTGGCTGTCTATGCCATCGGGCTGTTGTCGATGCTGCTGGCCTCGGCCGCCTATAACGGCGTCCGCGACGGGCGTGCCAAGGGGGTGCTGCGCCGGGTCGATCGCGCCGCCATCTTCGTGATGATCGCGGGCACCTATACGCCGATGACCGTCATGGGCCTGGGCGGGGGAGGCACGGGGTTCGGGCTGCTTGCGGTGGTGTGGGCGGGTGCGATCGCCGGCGCGGTGCTGAGCCTCACCGGCGGGGAATGGTTCGACCGCTTCGCTATCGCGTCGTACCTGGCACTCGGCTGGTGCGGCTTCCTGCTGATAGGGCAGCTATGGGAGGTGCTGTCGCCGGCGGCCTTCACGCTGCTGCTGGCGGGTGGGGCCTGCTATTCGCTGGGGGTGATCGCGCACCAGGCGAGCCGGATGCGCTTCCACAACGCGCTCTGGCACGCGATGGTGATGGCTGGCGCCGGCTGCCACTTCGCGCTGGTGCTGCTGCTGGCGCGCGCCGCGCACGGCTGAGGGCGATTTCCATCGCACGCGCCCTTGGCGCAGACTGGCCCCAACCACGGAAGGGAGTGCATCACATGGGCAGCATGGCGCCAAAATTCGGGACCGACTGGCCCTCCATCCAGGACCAGGTGAGTGCGGAGGAGTGGCAGGCGCGGTGCGACCTCGCGGCCTGCTATCGGCTCGTCGACGTCTTCGGCATGCAGGACATGATCTACAACCACATCACGCTGCGGATCCCGGGGACCGACCACCTGCTGATCAACCTGTATGGGCTGCTGTACCGGGAGATCACCGCGACCTCGCTCGCGAAGATCGATGTCGAGGGCAACATCATCTGGAAGCCCGACACCGACTACGGGATCAACAAGTCCGGCTACGTCATCCATGGCGCGATCCACAAGGCGCGCCCCGATGTGGCGGCGGTGATTCACACGCACACACGGGCGGGGATGGCCGTGGCGTCGATGGATTGCGGGCTGCTGCCGCTGACCCAGACCTCGATGCGCTTCGTGGGCCACCTCGGCAGCCATGCCTATGAGGGGCCGGCGGTGGACCTCGCCGAGCGGGAGCGGATCGTCGCCGACCTTGGCGCGCATGACGCGCTGATCATGAAGAACCACGGGCTGCTGACCTGCGGGGCGACGGTGCAGCAGGCGTTCAACACGATGTACCAGCTGGAACTCGCCTGCCGCGCGCAGGTGGATGCGATGGCAGGCGGGGCGCTGTCGGTGCCGTCCAAGGAGGTGCTGGAGGGCACGGCGCACCTGTACCAGCCGGGCGTGCGGCGGCCCTATGGCGTGCTGGAGTGGCATGCGCTGCTGCGGCTGCTGGCGGCCGAGCAGAAGAATTCGGCGTATCCGCCGTACTGGGTGTGAGGGGGGCCTGCGCCCTGCCTCTTCCAGCCACTGTGCGCGTGGCGCCGGCACCTTCGGAGAGGTGAGAGCGACACCCTTCGGCTTCAGCCCGCGTAGGCCGTCAGCACGGCACGGCCCGCTTCTCCCGCCCGCGCCTTCCAAGCCTCCACCGACACCGCCGCCGCCGCGCGCAAGGCCGCCCGCAGCGCCTCCGTGGGGGCGTGCACCGTCACGCCGTTCGCCGCCATCACCTGCCTGTTCGCCGCGAGCCGCCCTTCGATCGCCCGCCATTGCAGCGCTTCGGTCTCGCTGGCAGCCGCGGTCACCGCATCGCGGTTGGCTGCCAGCCGGGCCGCGTCCATGAACGCCAGCGACAGCGGCCATGCATAGCTGATCTCGGTGAAGTGCGGCAGCCAGCGCCACAATTGCCGCCCCGCCCCGCCGTCGCCGGAAGACAGCACGGCGTCGAGCGTGCCGGCCGCAAGCCGGGCGTCCACCTGTGCGAAGCTCAGCGCCTCGGCCTCCGCCCCGGCGGCGCGCATGACTTCGGTGCCGGTGCTGTCATAGGTGCGCAGGCGCAGCCCGCGCAGCGCGTCCGGCGTCGTGACCGGCGTGCGGGACCACAGACCGCTCGGCGGCCAGGGCGTCGTCCAAAGCAGCGCCGCGCCGTGGCGCGCCGCGGCCGCGGCGTAATGCGGCCGGGCCAGGTCGCGCAGCCGCGCCGCATCGGCCGGCGAATTCGTCAGGAACGGCAGCGAGGAGAGCAGGAACAGCGCATCGGTCTCTCCGAGCGCGCCCGCGAATGAATCCGCCACGGCGTAGCGTCTGGCGGCCAGGGCCGCGAAGGCATCGGCCGAGCGATAGCCTGGGGCAGCCGCTTGCGCCTGGGCGGCAATACCCCGCGCGCTGACGGCGGCCGCGAAATGTGCAACGCCCTCGCCGGGGATCGCGCTGGCGGGATATTCGGTCGCCACCAGCCATGGCCCGGACTCTGTCTGCGCCTGCGCCTGCGCCCGCGCCCCCGGCGCCAGCGCGGCAAGGGCCAAGGCCGCGCGCCGCGTCAGTCCACTCAAAGCCCCGCACCCTCAAGCCGCAGGATCGCGCGCGCCGTCGCCGCC
>JAZKFA010000307.1:8833-9415 GCA_040386655.1 Pseudomonadota bacterium
ATTCTCCCCAGGCCCCTCATCTATTTCTGAAAGTTAGAGGCCCGCTTGGTCCAACCGCAGGATGGCACGGGCCATGGCCTGGGCGCGGGGGACCAGGCTGGCGACCTCCAGGTATTCCTCCGGGCTATGCGCCTTGCCGCCGACCGGCCCGACCGAGCAGATCGTCGGCGCGCCCATCGCACTGGTGAAGCCGCTATCGGCGCAGCCGCCGGAGAATTCGCCGGTGATCGACAGCCCCGATTCCGCCGCGGCCGCCTTGTACAAGTCGAACACGCGCGCGCCCGAGGGCGTCTGGTTCAGCGGCAGGAATTCGCCCTTGATGGTCAGCGTCGCCTTCGTGCCCGGGATGGTCGCCCGGCCCACGATGTCGTGGATGCGGCCCATGATCTCGTCGCGGTCGGCGGGGTCTTTGTAGCGCAGGTCGATCTGCATCTGCGCGCCGGGCGCCACCGTGTTCACGCTCTGCCCGCCGCTCACCAGGCCCACATTCAGCGTCACGCCGCGCGCGAGATCGGTCAGCGCATGGATCGCGATGATCTTGTGCGCCATCTCGCCGATCGCGCTGATGCCGGCTTCGAAATT
>JAZKFA010000307.1:9425-12055 GCA_040386655.1 Pseudomonadota bacterium
TTGAGCGTAATTTAGGTATCGCGGACGCAACCAATGCCGGACTCGAAATTGCCGCCGGAATGCGCGGCCTTGCCCTCGATGTCGACGATGGAGAAGACGCCGCCCTTGCGCCCCGTCACCACGCCGCCATTCGGGCGGCCAGGTTCGGAGTTGAACACGACGCGCGCACCGCGTGCCTCGGCCTCGATCACGGGGCGGCCCTCAGGGGATCCGATCTCCTCGTCGCCGGTGAACAGGCCGACCAGCGGTCCCGGCGCGCCGCCGAATTTCTGGAACGCGGCCAGGATGAACATGTTCATCACGATGCCCGCCTTCATGTCGGCCACGCCCGGGCCATAGGCCTTGTCGCCCTCGATGCGGAAGGGGCGGCGCGTGGGCTCGCCCTTGGGGAAGACGGTGTCGCGGTGGCCCATCAGCACGATGTTCTTCTGGCGGTTGCCGGCGTGCATCTCGCCGCCCGTCACCGTCGCGCGGATGCAGTCGCCGTGCTTCTGCTGGGGGACGGTTTCGACCGGGATGCCATGGGCGGTCATGAAGGCCTTGACCTGCTCGCCGGTGGCGTCGACGCCGGGCTTGTCGTAGCTGCCGCCATCGGTGTTCACCATGGTGGCGATGGCGTCGATCATGGCGTTGCGCTGCTCGGCGAGCCAGGTGGTGATGGCGGTTTCGGTGCTCATGGGAAGGGCCTCTCTTTCGGGGGTGAGCCTCGCACCAACGCGGCTGCGGGAAAAGCCGCCGGCGGGAAAGCTCCATTGGGGCAAAGCGCGCCGTGCGCGGTTTTTCTTGATCGCGGGGCGCATCGGGCGCATAGGAATGAAAGCCGCAGCCCGTCGTGCGCCCGGATTGCGCGGCGGGCATCCGAAAAGCCGAAATGCTGAGTTTCTTACAAAGTCTGCCGCGACTTCAGCGGCTTGGCTTTCCCGCGGCGCCGAGTAAGAAAAACTTATTCTCGGATTTTCCGCGGGATTACTCCCGCCCGTCATCCTCGGCATCCGGCGCCGGTTCGGCGGGGATCGCGTAGTCGCCCGACAGCCACTTGCCCAGGTCGCGCTGCGCGCAGCGCGTCGAGCAGAAGGGGCGCGACGCCTCGGTTGGCGGCTTACCGCAGATCGGGCAGCGGCGGATGCGTTCGGGTTCCGTCATCAGTCTACTTTACCACGGCCACCCGCAGCGCGTTGGTGCTGCCCGGGGTGCCGAAGGGCACGCCGGCGGTCACAACCACCTCATCGCCCGATTTGCAGAAGCCTTCGGTCTGCGCAGCACGGCAGGCGCGCGCGACCATCTCGGTCATCGAGTGGATTTCCGAGACCACCAGCGGATGCACGCCCCAGATCACCGCCATGCGCCGTGCCGTGGACTCGCTCGGCGTCAGGCCCAGGATGGGCGAGGCCGGCCGCTCCCGCGCCACGCGCAGCGTCGTGGAGCCGGTCGAGGAGAAGGTCGCGATGGCCTCGGCGCCGATGGTGTCGGCCACCTGGCGCGCAGCCGTCGCGATGGCACCGGAGGAGGAGTGTTCCGGCGCGGGCCGGCGCGCGTCGGTCTGTTCGCGCCAGTCGGGGTCCTGCTCCACGCGCGCGACGATGCGGTCCATCATGTTGACCGCCTCATAGGGAAACTGACCCGCCGCGGTCTCGGCGGAGAGCATCACCGCGTCAGCACCGTCGAACACCGCGGTCGCGACGTCCGACGCCTCGGCGCGTGTCGGCGAAGGGGCGGTGATCATGCTCTCCAGCATCTGCGTCGCGACCACGACCGGCTTGCCCAGCGCGCGCGCGGCGCGGACGATGCGCTTCTGGATGAGCGGCACTTCCTCGGGCGGGCATTCCACGCCGAGGTCGCCACGCGCGACCATGACGCAATCCGTCAGCGCCAGGATGGCGTCGAGATTCTCGACGGCCTGCGGCTTCTCCATCTTCACCATGATCCAGGCGCGCCCGGCCGCGATCGCCTTCGCCTCCGCCACATCCTCGGGCCGCTGAACGAAGGACAGGCCGATATATTCGATGCCGAGGTCGAGCACGAACGCCAAGTCCGCGCGGTCCTTCTCCGTCAGCGCGGGGATCGGCAGGATCACGTCGGGCACGTTGACGCCCTTGCGGTCCGACAGCGGGCCACCGACGAGGATCTCCGTTTCCAGGTGATCCGCGCGCTTGTGCGTGACGCGCAGCCGCAGCTTGCCGTCATCGAGCAGCAGCGAGGTGCCGATCTGCGCGGCCTCGATGATCTCGGGGTGCGGCAGCTGCACGCGCGTCGCATCGCCAGGCGTGGGATTGAGGTCGAGGCGGAACTTCTTGCCCGTCTGCAGGTGCACGCGCCCGCCGCCGAAGCGCCCCACCCGCAGCTTCGGGCCCTGCACGTCCGCGAGGATGCCGATCGGACGCCCGACCTTCGCCTCGACCTCGCGGATCATCAGGATGCGCGCGGCGTGGTCCTCATGAGAGCCATGGGAGAAGTTCAGCCGGAAGACGTCCGCACCGGCGCGGAACAGACGCTCGATCACCTCGACCGTCGCCGAGGACGGGCCGAGCGTGGCGATCATCTTGGTGCGGCGGTGGCGGCGCAGCGCAATGCGGTGACTCATCCGCTCAACCGGCCGCGTTTTGACGCCAGTCTGGGACGAGTTGTCGAAG
>JAZKFA010000307.1:12065-12926 GCA_040386655.1 Pseudomonadota bacterium
ATGGGCGTGGCCGCCGCCGCCAGCGCCGCCTCCGGTGCGAGGTCGGGCCGAACCTCCTCCGGCGGCAAGGCGAGGATGCGGGCGACCTCGACCACCCTGTCATCAGGGACGCGTCGCCATTGGGACACCGCCGCAGTGGAGATGCCGAGCCCCTGGGCGATGCGGGTGACCGCGCCGCGTTGGGAAAGAATGTTCTCGAGTGATGGATCGCGCATGGCCCGATTCTTACTTAGATTAAGCGAGCGAGCCAAGTGACGATTTCACGCCTTAGGAATTGTAAGCGTTAGGCATCCAGCACCACATAATCATCCTCAACCCGCACCGGAATACGCTCCGCGACGTAAGGCCCCTCCTGCAATGCCGCCCCCGCCTCCACCGCGACCGGAAACGTCCGGACCTTCATCCGCCGGGGGTCGAACCACGACTTCCCCGTCCGGATGTCGAACTCCCACGCATGCCACGGGCAACGAACCATCTCCCCCCGGCGCCCATACACGTACTCGCCCGGCGCCGAACTCTCGACGTGCCCCGTCACCACCCCCGCACACAACGACCCACCCTGGTGCGGACACCGATCCAACAACGCGAAGAACTCGCCCCCCAAATTAAACACCACAAACCGGCGCCCCCCGACCTCCACCAACCTCCGCGCCCCCGGCGCGATCTCAGCCACCGGAGCGACAATGTGCCGGGCCATCTATGGGGTCCTGACGGGAGTGGAGACGGAAGCAAGGCTGGGGGCTTTGCCCCCTGACCCCCACCAGGATCGTGTCGATCCTGGACCTCCATCTGTTGGTGCTTGGGATTGGAAAGTGTGCGTTTGCTCGAAGCGCCGGTTTGGGGAGGGGGCGCATCGCGTGA
>JAZKFA010000308.1:0-5057 GCA_040386655.1 Pseudomonadota bacterium
TGCCGATCCCGCAATTGAAGACCCGCAGCATCTCCTCCGGCGCCACGTTGCCGGCCCGGGCGAGCCAGCCGAAGACCGGCGGCACCGCCCAGGCGCCGGCATCGACCACCGCCGCCACCCCTTCGGGCAGCACCCGTGGCAGGTTGCCCGGCAGGCCGCCGCCGGTGATATGCGCGGCCGCCTTCAGCAGCCCCGCCTGGTGCAGCGCCAGCACGGATTTCACGTAGATCCGGGTCGGCGCCAGCAGCGCCTGGCCCAGGCTGCCGTCACCGAAAGGGCAGGCCGCGTCGAGCCCGATGCCACCCGCCTCGACGATGCGCCGCACCAGGGAGAAGCCATTGGAATGCACGCCCGTGCTGGCCAGACCCAGCAGCACGTCGCTCGGCCCCACATCCGGCTTCGGCAGCAGCCCGTCCCGCTCCGCCGCACCCACCGAGAAGCCGGCGAGGTCGTAATCCTCGGCCGCATACATCCCCGGCATCTCCGCCGTCTCGCCGCCCACCAGGGCGCAGCCGGCCTGGCGGCAGCCCTCGGCGATGCCGGCGACCACCGCGCGGGCCTGGTCCACACGCAGCTTGCCGGTCGCGTAGTAGTCGAGGAAAAACAGCGGCTCCGCGCCCTGCACCACCAGGTCGTTCACGCACATCGCGACCAGGTCCACGCCGACATGGTCATGATTGCCCGCATCGATCGCTAGCTTGAGCTTGGTCCCCACCCCGTCGGTCGAGGACACCAGGATTGGGTCCGAGAAGCCCGCCGCCTTGAGGTCGAACATCGCGCCGAAGCCGCCCAAGCCGCCCATGGTACCGCGGCGCCCCGTCGATTTCGCCAGTGGCTTGATCGCATCCACCAGCGCATCGCCGGCATCGATATCTACGCCGGCATCCCGGTAGGTGAGGCTGGTCATGGCGGGCTCCGATGGGCTATTGGCTCAGGCAGGCTATTGGCAGGAAGGCGCGGCAATGCGGGGACACTCCCGGCGCGGGTGGTCGAGCGCGGTGAACCATGGCGCGCGGCTCGGCGCAATGCTGATCGTCGTGGGGGTGCTCCTGCTGGCGCCAACGGCGCAAGCGCAGCAGCCCGAATATTCACAGCGCGGGGTCCCGGCCGAAGCGACGGCCGAGAACGGCGTGGTCGCGCGCGACCGGGCGCTGGCCTCGGCCCGGCGCATCGCCTGGGGACGCGTCGCGGGCGACAGCGCGGCGCGCAGCCTCTCCGACAGCCAGATCGAGGCGCTGGTCGAATCCATCGTCATCGAGGAGGAGCGCACCGGCCCCACCCGCTACACCGGCGTGGTGACCGTGAATTTCCGCCGCAGCGGCAGTCAGGCGGTACTCTCGGGCGTGGATCCCTCAACTGCACTTGCCCCGCGCAGCACCGCCACCGTCGCGACGGTCGAGGCCGTCGCCCGCTTTGGCGGCCTGACCGAATGGCTGGAAATCCGCCGCCGCCTGGTCGCGGCGCCCGAAGTCGCCCGCATCGAGGTGGTCGCGATCGCGATCGACCGCGCCCGGCTGCGCATCGCGCTGCGCTCCGCCCCGGTCGCCGCGGCCGAGGGCCTGGCCACCGGCGGCATCGAGCTCACACCGCAGTCCGGGGCGCCGGACGCCTGGCGCGTGGGCCTTGCCGGACGGTCCTGAACCCAGGCGGGGTCCGCTCACTTGGCCCAACCTCATCACGATCGTGCGTCTGTGCGCGGTGCCGGCGGTGGTGCTGCTGATCCTGCGGGGGCGGCTGGACCTGGCACTCGCGCTGTTCATCGCGGCCGGCGTCTCGGATGCGCTGGATGGCTGGCTCGCGCGCAAGACGGGCACCCGCTCCGCACTCGGCGCCGTGCTGGATCCGGTGGCGGACAAGGCTCTTCTCGTCTCGGTCTATGTCACCCTCGCCGCCGTGGGCGTGCTGCCGGACTGGATCGCGGTGCTGGTGGTGTTCCGCGACATCCTCATCGTGGGCGGCTACTTCGCGCTGTGGGTCGCGGGTCATCGCATGCCGATCGAACCCGTCCTGATCAGCAAGGCGAACACCGCGTTGCAGATCGCGCTTGTCGCACTCGCCCTCGCCTCGGCGCCGGCGCTGCTGGTTCAGGCGACACTCTGGCTCACCGCGGCATCGACCGTTGCGTCGGGCGTCATCTACGTGATGCGCGCGGCGCGAAGCGCCTCCGCTTGAACGGTGCGGCGTGAGCGGCGGCGCGCCGCCACCCGGCCGCGGCACGCTGCTGCCGCCGGCCGCCCCGCGCAGTGCCACGCGCACCCAGCGCGTTGCGCTGATCGGCGGTTTCCTGGGCGGGCTGATGTTCGCGCTGTGGCTGTTCCAGTCCATCCTGACGCCTTTCGTGCTGGCCGCCGTCATCGCTTACTTCCTCGATCCGCCGACCTCGCGCCTGCAGCGGCTGGGGCTCTCGCGCGGCCTCGCCGCCGGGCTGATGATCCTGGTGCTCTCGGCCGCCGCGCTGCTCGCGCTGCTGCTGATCTACCCGCTGCTGATTGCCCAGATCGGCGTGCTGATCACGCGCCTGCCCTCCTATGTCGCAGGCATCGGCACGGCGCTGCGCGACGCGCTGCTGCGCCTCGAAGTGGCACTTGGGCCCGAGCTGGTCGATGTGCGCCTGCGCGAGCTCGCGGTGGGGCAGGTGGCGTCGTTCCTCTCCTACCTCGGCAGCTCCGCCACGCGGCTGATCGGCGGCGGCTTCGCGCTCGCCAACATCTTCATGCTCTCCGTGGTGATGCCAATCGTGGCCTTCTACCTGCTGCGCGACTGGCCCGGGATGATCGCACGCATCGAAAGCTGGCTGCCGCGGCGCTCGGCGGCGACGCTGCGCGCGCTGGGGCGGGACATGGACCGGGTGCTCGCGGCCTGGCTGCGCGGGCAGCTGATCTGCTGCGCGATCCTCGCACTGATCTACGCGGCCGGGCTGCAGCTCGTGGGGTTGGAACTCGGGCTGACGGTGGGCCTCGTCACCGGGGTGCTGTCCTTCATCCCCTATATCGGCAGCCTCACCGGCTTCATCGCCGCCCTGCTGCTGGCGGTGGGGCAGTTCGGCAACTGGACCGGGGTGATGCTGGTCGCCGGCGTCTTCCTGGTGGGGCAGGTGGTGGAGGGCTACATCATCTACCCGCGTCTACTGGGCGACCGGGTGGAGCTGCACGCGGTGTGGGTGATCTTCGCACTGTTCGCCGGCGGCGTGGCCTTCGGCTTCCTTGGCGTGCTGCTGGCGGTACCGATCGCGGCGGCCGTGGGCGTGGTCGCGCGCTATTGGCTGCGGCGGTATCTGGAAAGCCCGCTCTACCTGGACCCGCCGCGGACGGGTTTGTGATGCGCATTTTTTGTGCCCTCAAGCGGCGGGCGCGGCCTCCGGCCGCTTGCCTCGCGCCGCTCGGCGCGCGCCGCATTCGCGGCGGGCGGTCTGCGCGAAAGCGCGGCCCGATATGTTTGGTTGGCGGGTCGCTCGCATGACACGCTCGGCCGCCGGGCGGCAACTGGCACTTTCGCTGCCCGCCACGCCCTCCCGCGCGCGGGCGGATTTCATCGAGGACGCCTCGAACGCCGAGGCGCTGGCCTGGCTCGACCGGCCCGGATCCTGGCCCGGCGGCCGCTTCTGCCTGTTCGGCGCGCCGGGGACCGGCAAGTCCCACCTGCTCTCCGCCATCGCCGCCGAGAGGGGCTGGTCCCGCGCCGAGGCCGCCGCCCTGAGGGGCCTGCCCGAGACCGCCGGCTCCGGCCTGGTGCTGGACGATGCCGATTGCGCCGCCGAGGAGGCGGCACTCTTCCATCTGATCAACCTGTGCGGCGAACGCCGGGTGCCGCTTCTGATGGCCGGCCGCGCCCCGCCCGCGCGCTGGGCCATCGCCCTGCCCGACCTCGCCTCCCGACTGCGCGCGACAGCCGCCGCAGGCATCGGCGCCCCATCGGACACGCTGCTCGCGGCGCTGCTCGCGAAACTCTTCGCCGACCGGCAGGTTCTGGTAAGCGCCGAGGTACAATCCTGGCTGCTGCGTCACCTGCCGCGCTCGGCCGCCGCGCTCGGCGAGGCCGTGGCGCGGATCGACCGCCTAGCACTCTCGGAGTCCGGCGCCGTCACCCGCCCGCTGGTCCGCCGTGCGCTCGCCGGGTGGGAAGGGTTGCAAGCGACGGATGAAGGTTTGGAGGAATCGGCCGCGCACGCCTCGCCCGAAGGTCCGTTGCTGCTGTAGCCTGGGCACGAGTTGAAAGAAGGCCTTCGTCATGGACGCGCAGACCGAGATCACGCCCGCGCTCGCGGCCCAGAACCCCGACCGTTTCATCAATCGCGAGCTGTCCTGGCTGGCCTTCAACCATCGTGTTCTCGAAGAGGCGGCCAATCCGCGCCATCCGCTTCTGGAGCGTCTGCGCTTCGTCGCGATCTCCGCCTCCAACCTCGATGAATTCTACTCGGTGCGCGTCGCCGGTCTGATCGGGCAGGAACGCGCCGGCGTCGCGCAGGTCTCGCCCGATGGCCGCACCCCCGGCCAGCAGCTCGCCGCCATCCATGACGAAGCGGAAAAGCTGATCGCCGAGCAGCAGCGCAGCTGGGTCGAGCTCAGCGCCCTGCTCCGCGCCGCCGGCGTCGCCGTCGTGCAGCCCGAGGAGATCAGCGAGGGGGACAAGGCCTGGCTGCAGGACTACTTCATGGACCGGATCTTCCCGGTCCTCACGCCGCTCGCGGTCGATCCCGCTCACCCGTTTCCCTTCATCGCGAACCTCGCGCTGTGCCTGGTCTTCAAGCTGGTGCGCGAGGAGGATGGCGGGGTGATGCGCGCGCTGCTCCCGCTGCCGCCCCAGGTGGACCGCTTCATCCGCCTGCCGCCCGATGCGGCGGCGGACGCGACGCGCGGCCAGCCCGCCATCCGCTTCCTCATCCTCGAGGACCTGATCGGGCTCTTCCTCGACAGGCTGTTTCCCGGCTTCCTCTCGGCCGAGCAGGGCCAGTTCCGCCTCATCCGCGACACCGACGTGGAATTCGCCGAGGAGGCCGAGGATCTGGTCCGCAGCTACGAAAGCGCGCTCAAGCGCCGCCGCCGTGGCAAGGCCATCCG
>JAZKFA010000308.1:5157-7716 GCA_040386655.1 Pseudomonadota bacterium
CGCCAGGCCGCGCATGACCCGAGCGTCGTCGCCATCAAGCAGACGCTCTACCGCACCACGCGCGACAGCCCGATCGCCAAGGCCCTGATCGAGGCTGCCGAGGCGGGCAAATCCGTCACCGCCATGGTCGAGCTCAAGGCGCGCTTCGACGAGGAGCGAAACATCGCCCTCGCACGCGAGCTGGAGAGTGCGGGCGTCCAGGTGGTCTACGGCTTCGTCGAGCTGAAGACCCACGCGAAGGTCTCCCTCGTCGTCCGCCGCGAAGGGGCGGCGCTGCGCAGCTACGCGCATTTCGGAACGGGCAACTATCACCCCGTCACCGCGCGCATCTACACCGACCTCAGCTTCTTCACGACGGATCCGGCGCTCACGCGGGACGCGCAGAAGCTGTTCAACTACATGACCGGCTACGCCCGCCCCGACACGATGCAGGCGCTCGCCTTCTCCCCGCTCACCATCCGCCCGACCTTGCTCGCGCTCATCGAGCGGGAGATCGCCTTCGCGCGTGAGGGCAAGCCCGGCGCCATCTGGCTCAAGATGAACAGCCTGGTCGATGAGCAGCTGATCGACGCGCTGTACCGCGCCTCCAACGCGGGGGTGCAGGTGGACTGCGTCATCCGCGGCATCTGCTGCCTGCGCCCGGGCGTGCCCGGGCTCAGCGCCAATATCCACGTGAAGTCGATTGTCGGTCGCTTCCTCGAACACAGCCGCATCTATGCCTTCGGCAATGGCGGCAAGCTGCCCAACCGCCGCGCCAAGGTGTACATCTCCTCCGCCGACTGGATGGCGCGAAACATGGACTGGCGGGTCGAGACACTGGTGCCGATCGAGAACGCCACCGTGCACGCGCAGGTCCTGGACCAGATCATGGTGGTGAACCTGAAGGACACGATGCAGAGCTGGGACCTCGGCAGCGACGGCGCCTATGTCCGCACCCGCGCCGGCGCGAACCCGGTTTCCGCCCATGAGTATTTCATGACCAACCCATCCCTCTCGGGCCGCGGCAGCGCGCTCAGCCGTCCATCGCGCGCGGCGACCGGCAAGCGCAGCCGCCAGGACCGGATTGCCCAGGATTGATGCCGATGACATTGCATGAAGGGGCCGCTTAAATTGGCCCAGAAGAAGAATCGCGTCATCCAGGCGGCACCGCGGACGCATGAACGCTCCGGCGTTGTCGACCTCGGCTCTAACTCCGTCCGCCTGGTCGTGTTCGAGGGCCGCGGCCGGAACCCGGTCGCCATCTTCAACGAGAAGGCCGTCCTCGGCCTCGGCCGCGGCCTGCAGGCAAGCGGCAAGCTGAACCCCGAGGCCATCGAGCAGGCGCTGACCATCATGCAGCGCTACCACGCGGTTGCCCGGGCCATGGCCGCGGACCCGCTGCAGGTCCTCGCCACGGCCGCCGTCCGCGACGCCGAGAATGGCGCCGCCTTCGTCGAGGCCCTGCGGCAGCGCATGCCCGACGTCCCGATCCGCGTCCTCGCGGGCGAGGAGGAAGCGCGGCTGTCCGCCGACGGCCTGCTGCTGGGCTTCCCCGAAGCGGACGGCATCCTGGGCGATCTCGGCGGCGGTTCCCTCGAACTGGTCGAGCTGCGCCAGGGCCGCGTCGGCCATGTCGCGAGCCTTCCGATCGGCGCCATCCGCCTGGCCGAACGCGCAACGGGAGACGTGGTGCGCGCCCGCGGTGTGGTCGAGAAGGAGCTCGCCTCCGTCGGCTGGCTCAAGAAGGGCGAGGGCCGGGACCTGTACCTGGTCGGCGGCGCCTTCCGCGCGCTGGCGCGGATGCACATCGCGCAGACCGCCTACCCCCTGTTCATCGTCCATCACTACGGCCTGAAGCGGGAGGAAGCGCGCGACCTCGCCGGCGTGGTCACCGCGGCCACCCGACGCACGCTCGAACGCATGGCCGGCGCGCCCGCCAAGCGCCTGGGCGACCTGCCCTTCGCCGCGGTGGTGCTGCGCCGCCTGCTACGCGCGACCGGCGCCACGCGCGTGGTCTTCTCCGCAAACGGCTTGCGCGAAGGCTGGTACGCCGGCCTGCTCGACGACGATATCCGACGCGAACATCCCCTCCCCGCCGCCGCGCGCGACCTCGCCTCCAGCTTCGGGCGCGACCTCGGCCTGCCCCTCGCGCTCACCGACTGGACCGCCGCACTCTTCCCCGAGGAAGCCGAGCCCGAAGCCGCACTGCGCGCCGCCGCCTGCTGGGTCTCCGACATCGGCAGCCATGACCACCCCGACTACCGCGCCGAACAGAGCTTCCTCCGTGTGCTGCGCCAGCCCGGCGTCGGGCTCGACCACCACGCGCGCGCCTTCCTCGCGATGGTCGTCGCGCTCCGCTACGAAGCCGAACCCGACGCGCCCTACCTGCAAATGGGCCGCGTGCTGCTCGACGTCCGCACCGTCCGCCGCGCCGAAATCCTCGGCGCCGCGCTGCGCCTGGCCTACACGCTGTCCGGCGGCACCACCGCACTGCTCGACGGCACCACCATCAAGCGCGACGGCGGCCGCCTGCGGCTGAAATTGCGCGAAGGCGGCGGAGTCTTCGCCGGCGAATCCGTC
>JAZKFA010000309.1:0-14986 GCA_040386655.1 Pseudomonadota bacterium
AACAGGCGGATGTTCTGGAAGGTGCGCGCGACCCCGGCCCGGGCGATGCGGTGCCCGGCCAGGCGATGCAGCGCGGTGTCGCGGCCGCCATGGTGCAGGGTGATGGCGCCTTCGGAGGGCCGGTAGAAGCCGGTGATGCAGTTGAACAGCGTGGTCTTGCCCGCGCCGTTGGGACCGATGATGGCGGTGATGGCGCTGCGCTCGGCGGTGAAGGAGACGGCGTCGACAGCGGTGAGCCCGCCGAAGCGCATGGTGACGGAATCGACGCTCAGAATGGCGCCTTCTGCGCCACGCGGCCGATTCAGACCTTCGGGCCCTTCGGCCCTCCGCCCATCGGACGCGCTTGATGGGGCGCCGGCGGCGCCACGCGGCCGATTCAGACCTCCGGGCCCTTCGCCCCTGCGGCCATCGGACGCGGGTTCACTCGGACCGCTCACCCCCTGCCCTCGCCGACCAAGGCGCCGCTGATCGCGCGGCGTTCGCCCAGCGCCACCGTCGGCGTGCGCGAGGAGACCAGGCCGCGCGGGCGCAGCACCATGATCACCACCATGGCGATGCCGAAGACCAGCATTCGCCACTCCTCCAGGCCGCGGAACACCTCGAAGCCGCCGATCATGATCAGGGCCGCGAGCGCGATGCCGATCTGGCTGCCCATGCCGCCGAGGACGACCATGGCCAGGATGATCGCGCTCTCGATGAAGGTGAAGCTTTCGGGGCTGATGAAGCCCTGCCGTGTCGCGAAGAAGCTGCCGGCGAAGCCCGCGAACATCGCGCCCAGCGCGAAGGCGGTGAGCTTCGTCGTGGTGATGTTGATGCCCAGCGCGCGGCAGGCGGTCTCATCCTCGCGCAGCGCCTCCCAGGCGCGCCCCAGCGGCTGGCGGCGCAGGCGAATGCTGACCCAGTTGGTCAGCAGCGCGTAATACAGGAACACCACGCGATGCAGCGGAGAGGGCTCCAGCCCGAAGGTGTGGGCGAAGCTGCCGGGCTCCCCGCCCGAGGAAAAGGGCAGCCCGAAGAACGAGGGCCTCGGGATGCCGCCGATGCCATTCGGCCCACCGGTGAAGGACGCCCAGTTGATCAGCACCACCCGGATGATCTCGCCGAAGGCGAGCGTGACGATGGCCAGGTAGTCGCCGCGCAGCCGCAGCACGGGAAACCCCAGCAGCACGCCCCAGAAGGCCGCGAGGATTCCGGCCAGTGGCAGGCACACCCAGAAGGACAGCCCGAAATACTGCGCCAGCAGCGCGTAGGAATAGGCGCCGACCGCGTAGAAGGCGACGTAGCCGAGGTCGAGCAGCCCCGCGAGGCCGACGACAATATTCAGTCCCCACCCCAGCATCACGTAGGTCAGCACCAGGATGCCGAGGTCGATCTCATACCGCCCGGTGCCCGGCAGCCAGGGGAGTGCGACGGCGACCAGCAGCAACACCGGCGTGAACAGCTTGCCAGCGCGGCGCAGCGGTGCCTCCCACCAGGGGCTCTCCGTCGACGCCACGGGGATGGTCCGCCCGAGCCAAAGCACCAGCGCGAAGCGCAGCGCCATGGCGAGCGCAATCAGGATCGCTGCATCCGACCACCGCGTGCGGATGAACAGCGCGCCGGTGGGCGAGACGTCGGTGCGAAGCGCGACGAGCGGTATGAACAGCCCCGCCGCGACCAGGCCGGTGACCGTGGCGTCGCGCAGCGCGGCGACCAACCTCATACCTTCTCGACCTCCTGCCGGCCGAGCAGGCCGGTGGGCATGAAGATCAGAACCATGACAAGCACGGCGAAGGCCGCGACATCCTTGTACTGGACGGAAAAATAGGCGCTCCAGAAGGTCTCGATCAGCCCGATCATCAGGCCGCCCAGCACCGCGCCGGGCAGCGACCCGATGCCGCCGAGAACCGCGGCAGTGAAGGCTTTCACCCCCACAAGAAAGCCGATGTAGAAGTCGATCACGCCGTAGCGGATCAGGTACAAAGACCCCGCGACGGCCGCGAGCGAGGCGCCGATCACGAAGGTCAGGCTGATGGTGCGGTCGGTGTCCACGCCCAGCAGCGCGGCCATCTTGCGGTCCTGCTCGCAGGCGCGCATCGCCCGTCCGAGCGGGGTGCGCGTGACCAGCCAGGTGAAGACGCCCAGCACGAGCAGGGTGATGGTCACGATGGTGATCTGGATGGTGCTGAGCTGCACAACGAAGTTCCCCTCGCGCATCACCTCGAAGCCGCCGCGGACGATGGGCTCCAGCGGCTTCACCCTCGCGCCCTGGGCGACCTGCACGTAGTTCTGCAGCAGGATGGACATGCCGATCGCGCTGATCAGCGGTGCCAGGCGGAAGCTGCCGCGCAAGGGTCTGTAGGCGAGCCGCTCCACCGTCCAGCCATACAGCGCGGTCACACTCATCGAGACCAGCAGCACCAGCAGGATGGCGCCCGGGCCTTCCATCATCCCGCCCGAGAGCAGCAGCACGATGGTGATGAGGGCGGCGAAGGCGCCGATCATGAAGACGTCGCCATGGGCGAAGTTGATCATGCCGATGATGCCGTAGACCATGGTGTAGCCGACCGCGATGAGGCCGTAGATCATGCCCAGCGAGACGCCGTTGATCAGTTGCTGCAACGCATAGGCCAAGTGCTGCCCCCGGGTTCCGACACGGCAGGATAGAGGGACCGGGAGGCGCGGCGATAGGGCCAGGCTTGGAGGGGCCGCGGATTGCGCCTTTATGCGGTCACCACCGACTGAGGCGGGTCCTCAACAACGCAGGATCATGGGCGGTCGGCCCGTACCGCAGGCGGCGATGCCGAATCGCCGCACGCCGCTCGTCCGGCGAGCCAAGCGCGCGGAGCGCGCGCCCGGCGCCCGAGGGCCCCAAATCGGGGGGCGCACTCCGCGCCCCCGCGAGCCCGAATGGGCGAACGCCGGAAGTCCGGCGAGCCAAGAGCGCGGAGCGCGCGCCCGGCAACTGCGGACATAACACCGGGGGGCGGTCTTCGCGCCCACCGCGAGGCCGAACGCCGGAAGTCCGGCGAGCCAAGAGCGCGGAGCACGCGCCCGGCAACTGCGCGCGTAACATTGGGGGGGCGCACTCCGCGCCCGCCGCGAGCCCGAATGGGCGAACGCCGGAAGTCCGGCGAGCCAAGCGCGCGGAGCGCGCGCCCGGCGCCTGAGGGCACAATACGCCTGGCGCGGCCTCTTCAGCCGCGCCAGGGTCGCGCGCGCCAAAGCGCCTGCACGCGCTGGTCGATGTCGGTCGCCATCGCGCGGTACTCCTGCCCGACCACGGGGCGCAGCGGCATCAGCTGGCGCTCCGCCTCGCGCGTGAAGGCGGGGTCGGCCAAGGCCTCGCGCAGTGCGCTCTCCAGCCGCTCCGCGATGGCGCGCGGCAGGCCGGGCGGGGCGATGATCCCGCGGGAGGCGCCGTAGACGATGTCGATGCCCAGCTCGCGGAAGGTCGGTACGTCGGCCGCCTCGGACCAGCGGGCGCGGTTGGCCTGGGCGAGGCAGCGGACCTTGCCCTCCCGCTTGAGCTGCAGGCAGTCGCCGACATTGATCGCGGCCACGTCGAAATGCCCACCCAGCAGCTGCGGGATCAATGGCGCCGCACCCGCGAAGGGGATGTGGATCATGGGCGGTATGCCGGTCGCGGCCTCGAACCCGACCATGAAGATGTGGTCGTCCGACCCGATGCCGGTGGTGGCGAAGGTCATCTGCCCCGGGCGGGCGCGGGCGAGCTCGATGAGATGCGCGATATCGCGGATCGGGCTGTCCTGGCGCACGTAGAAGCAGTTCCCGTCCTCGACGATGTTCGCGAGGAAGGTGAAGTCCAGCGCGCGGTAGCGCACCGGGCGTTCGAGCGCGATGGAGTTCTGCGCCGGCAGGGTCGTCGCCCCCAGCGTATAGCCGTCGGGAGCGGCGTTGAACGTCGCCTCGAGGCCGATCTGCCCCGCCGCGCCGGTACGGTTCAGCACCACCGGGCGCAGGCCGGGGATGCGGGTCGCGACCAGCGGGATGATCAGCCGCGTCATCACGTCCACGCCGCCGCCGGGTGGGAAGGGCACCACCACCTCGACCGGCTTGTCGTTGGGCCAGGCGACCTGCGCCTGCGCGATGGCGGGCATCGCGAGGCCGGCCAGCGCGGCCAGGCTGCGGCGTGTGGGCATGGATCTATCCTCCCCGTTTTTTTGTTGCGCGAAGCCTGCAACGGATCACGGCTGACATGGAAGGGTTTCCGTCACCGGCCTGCCCGCGCATGATCGGCGCCGTTCATGGAGGGTTCGCGATGGAGGGGTTTCCGGTCGAGGGGCATTGGCCGCTGCTGCGGCGGCACCGCATCCGCTGGGCGGAATGCGACCTCTACGCGCACGTGAACCACACCGCCTACCTGACCCTGTTCGAGGATCTGCGCGTGGCCTTCTGGGAGGGTCTGGGCGGCGGCTTTGGCCCTGGCGAGATCGGCCCGGTCGTGGGTACGCTGGAGGTGCGCTACCTGCGCCCGGCCGGGTTCGGAGACGAGGTGCTGCTGGGGTGCCGGACCGCGTCCGTGCGCCGATCGAGCTTCGTGCATGAATACGCGATGTGGCGGGCGGACGGGCTGATGTGCTCGGCAAAGGGCATCATCGTGGTGACGAACGGCCCGTTGAAGGCGGCGATCCCCGAAGCGATGCGCCAGGCGATGATCGATGGCGGCGCAACCGCGGAGTGAGGTCCGCGTGCGGCATATCGTATATTCGGTGCTTTATCGAAACGTGATACAGGGCTGAGCGCCTGAAGGGCTAGTCTCCTGCTGCTGCGGCACAGTGCAGGGAGGGCCAGCCATGAGCGGACAGGTCAGCGGCAATATCGCGGTCCTCATGCTGCCCGATGACGGACGGCTGCACATTCAACTCAGCCGCTACTTCTACGCCTCGACCCTGGCAAAGATCCGGCGCGAGGTGGAGGGCAACCGCAGCGGCATCATCGTCTTTGAGGTCGCCGCGCCGATCAATGCGCCGGTTATCCACATCGCGATGGATCGCCGCAGCGGCTATCTGCTTGGGTTCCGCACCACCGAGGCACGGCACTGGTGGGCGTTCAAGGAAGAGGATAAGCCGGTACCCACCCTGCCAGGCCTGCCCAGCCAGCCCATGGGCCTGACCGGGAGCTACACCGAACTCGACCTACCGCCCTCCATTAACATGCGGCCCGAGGCGCTGCTGTCGCGTCTGGCAAGCTTCTCCGGCCGTGGCGATGTGGATTTTTACCGCGCCATCGTGTTGCTGTTGTTTCTTGTCGCAGAGGCGATGCGTTTCGAGAGCCTGCTGTTCGAGTGCCAGCGCTACTTCGGGGCGGAATCGAAGGATGCCTACACCATCCACCCGGCGACGCATGAGGGGACGGTGACGAACTGGAAGAAATCGCTTCCGGGCGATCCAAACGTCCTGCTGCACCATATCCCCAGCTAGGCCAGCCCCCGCTCCGCGCGCGTCGCTGCGAGATCATCGGCCATGAAGGCGCGGACCACATCGGCGAGCGGCTCATGCGGGGTGAAGCCGAGGCCCAGCGCGCGGTCGGGGACGAAGCCCGCGGGCCAGCCGCGCACGATGTCCTGCACCACCGTATCCGGCACGATCTGGACCAAGCCCCGCGCCGGCGCGCCGGCCACGGCTTCCAGCGCATCGAGCATCTCGGCCACGGAGGCCGTCATGCCCGGCGGGTTCACGCCGCGCTCCAGGCCCAGAGGTGCGGTGTCCATGCTGGCGGCGTGCAGGAACCACCCGGTCGCACTCCGCGGCGAGCAGATCCACAGCCGGAAATCGGGGAAGACGGGGCATTCGGTGGCCAGCCCCAGCAACGGCTCGCGCAAGATGGACGAGGCAAAGGAGGAGGCCGCCTTGTTCGGCCGCCCCGGGCGCACGACGACCGTGGGCAGCCGGATGCACACGGCGTCGACGAAGCCGCGGCGGGAGGCGTCGTTCAGCAGCATCTCCGCCATGGCCTTCTGCGCGCCGTAGGAATTGGTCGGCACCTGGCGCGCATCATCGGCGACACGCGCATCCTGCCCGCCGCCGAAGGAGGCAACGGAGGAGGGGAAGACCACCCGCGGCGGCTTGGCCAGCGCCCGGCACCGGTTCACCACCGCCAGCGTGCCAAGCAAATTCACCCGGATGCCGAGGTCGTAATCCGCCTCGGCCGCGGCCGAGACGACGGCCGCGAGGTGGAAGACCACCCCCGTCCCGTCGGGGATCGCGAGTTCCAACGCGGCGGCGTCGCCGAGGTCGCCGGCCTGGGTCCGCACGGGGAAGGATGCTTCGACCGATGCGGGGGTTGCGAGGTCGAACAGCGTCATCCCGGTGATAGCGCGCCCGCCCAGCGCACCGTCGCGGGCCAGGCGCTCGGCCAGCTTCCGCCCCAGAAATCCGCCGCCGCCGAGGATCGTGATGTGCATGGACCGAGGCCCTCCCGCCCCAAGGTTTGGCGCCCAAGCCGGCGCCGCGCAATACTGCCGGCCATGATCCCTTCCGTTCCGTATCGCCTGCTCGCCAACCGTGCCCATGGCACGCCTGGCATCATCGTCCTGCCCGATGGCGGTTTCCGCCGCGCCCGGGCCGAGATCACCAGCTGGCCCGGCTACCAGGCCACGCCGCTGCGCACGCTGGACAGTGTGGCCGCGACCGCGCGCGTTGACTCGGTCCACTACAAGGATGAAGGGCTGCGGTTTGGCCTCGGCAGCTTCAAGGCGCTCGGCGGCGCCTATGCCGTGCTGCGGCTGCTGATCGTCGAGCTTGCGCGGCGGAATGTGGCACCCAACGCGCCCTCCGCCGCCATCATGACCGGTGAATTTGCCGAAGCGACGAAAGCGATCACCGTGACCTGCGCGACGGACGGCAACCACGGCCGCTCCGTCGCCTGGGGTGCGGCACGCTGCCATGCGCGCTGCGTCATCTTCGTCCATCCCGGCGTGTCGCAGCACCGGCGCGACGCGATCGCTGCGTTCGGCGCGGAGATCCGGGAAGTGCCCGGCAATTACGACGACTCCGTGCGTGCGGCGCAGAAGGAGGCCGAGGCGCAGGGCTGGTTCGTCGTCTCCGACACCTCCTACCCCGGCTACACCGAAGTCCCGCGCGACGTCATGCAGGGCTACCGCCTGATGGCCGAGGAAGCCGCCGAGCAGATCCCGGCACCACCCACGCATGTCTTCATCCAGGGCGGCGTCGGTGGCGTGGCGGCCGCCGTCGCGGTGCAGATGCGCGCGCGCTTCGGCGATGTGTCCCGCGTCATCGTCGTCGAGCCCGACAAGGCCGCCTGCCTGCTCGCGAGTGCCGAAGCCGGCGAGCCGCAGGTGATCGGGGGCGAGCTGGACACGGTGATGGCGGGCCTCGCCTGCGGCGAGGTGAGCCTGCTCGCCTGGCAGGAGCTGAGCCGCAGCGCCTATGCCTTCATGGCGGTGCCCGACGCGGTGGTGGCACCCAGCATGAAGCTGCTGGCCTCGCAGGGCATCGTAGCGGGGGAGAGCGGCGTGGCGGGCCTCGCCGCGCTGCTGCTGGCGTCGCGTGACCCCTTCGCCCGCGCCGTGCTGGGGCTGGAAGCGGATAGCCGCGTGCTGCTCTTCGGCACCGAGGGCGCGACCGACCCGGAATTATACGCCCAACTCACCGCCTGAAGGGAAAACGCACTATGGAACAGCGACGGCTTGGGCGCACCGGCCTGACGGTCTCGGTGCTTGGCTATGGCTGCGGCGCCATCGGCGGGCTGATGGTGCGCGGCACCGCGGCCGAGCAGGAACGCGCCATCGGGCGGGCGCTCGAACGCGGCGTCACCTATTTCGACACCGCCTTTGCCTATGGGGATGGTGCTTCGGAAACCAATCTTGGCCGCGCGCTGAAGACGCTTGGCGCGAACCCCGTCATCGGCACGAAGGTGCGTATCTACGATGACGGGCGCGGCGACATCGCCGGCGGCATCGCGGCCTCGCTGGAGGGCAGCCTCAGGCGCCTGGGGCGGGAGCGGGTGGAGCTGTTCCAACTGCACAACCCCATCACGCTGCACGGACGCGCGCCGAGCTTCACCGATGCGGAGATCCTGGAACAGGCGGTGCCAGCGCTGCAACGCGCGCAGGCGGCGGGGCTGATCGGGCACTACGGCATCACCGGCATCGGCGATGCGGCAGCACTCCGTCACGTGCTGGACGCGGGCGGCTTCGCGACGGCGCAGATCCCCTACAACCTGCTCAACCCGAGTGCTGCCGCACCCCCGCCCGCCGGGATGCCCGACCTTGGGCAGGTCATCGACCACGCCGCTTCGCGCGACGTGGGCGTCATCGGCATTCGCGTGCTCGCCGGCGGCGCGCTCAGCGGCAGTGTCGCGCGCCATCCGATCGCGGCGCAGGATGTGGCACCCATCGCCTCGGGGGCCAGCTACTCGGCCGATGTGGAGGCCGCGCGCCGGTTCCTGCCGCTGATCGAGGAAGGCCACGCCGCGGACCTGGTCGAGGCCGCGCTGCGCTTCGCCATCGGGCCGGCGGGCGTCAGCCTCATCCTGGTCGGCACCGCGACCCTGGCCGAGTTCGAACACGCCGCCGATGCGGTGGCCAAGGGGCGGCTCAGTGAGGCGGCCCTCGCCCGCATCGCCGCCCTGCGCGGCTGATCACGCCGCTGTGGCCAAGTGGGCCGACCTGTCCTAGACCGGCATAGGGTCGGAAACGTCACGCGAGGACTGATGCCTTACACACCCGGGGCTTGGCCCACGCTGCCCGCGATGATGCTGGGGCGCGCCCGCGAATGGGGCGGGCGGCCGCTGTTCCGCTACTGGCGCGACGGCGCCTGGCAGCGCATGGGCTGGGATGGCTTCGCGCAGCAGGTGGCGAGCCTCGCGGCCCACCTTCGCGCGCGCGGCGTCGCACCGGGCGACCGCGTGCTGCTGGTCAGCGAAAACCGGCCGGAATTTCCCATCGCGGATTGCGCGATCATGGCGATCGGCGCGATCACCGTGCCGACCTACGTCACGAACACCCCCGCCGACCACGCGCATATCCTGCGCGACAGCGGCGCGCGCGCCGCCATCGCGGCCAATGGGCGCCTCGCCGCGAGGATCATCCAGGCGGCCGGCGAGGGCGGGCTCGACCTGATACTCACGATGGACAGCCCAGAATGGTCGGAGACCATGGCGGCACCCGCCGATGTCGCGATGCTGGAGGCCGAGTGCCACCAGGCGAGCCGCGAGGCGCTGGCCTGCCTGATCTACACCTCCGGCACCGGCGGCGCGCCGAAGGGCGTGATGCTGCCGCACCGCGCCCTGCTCGCGAACCGGGAGGGGCTGGTTCCGCTCGCGGAACGCGTGGGTTTCGCGGGCAATCCCTACCTGTCCTTCCTGCCGCTCTCGCACAGCTATGAGCATACCGTTGGCGGCTTCCTGCTGCCCTCCGTGGGGATGGAGATCGTCTATTCCCGCGGCGCCGACCGCATCGCCGGCGAGTTCGCGGAGATCCAGCCGGCCGTCGTCACCGCCGTGCCGCGCCTGTTCGAGGTGATGCGCGCGCGCATGCTCGCCCAGCGGGAGAAGCAGTCCCCCTTGGCCCAGCGCCTGTTCGACCGAGCCGTGGCCCTCGGCCTGCGCAAGCTGGACGGGCCAAAGCTGAACCTCATCGAGCGCGTGCAGGATGCGGTGATGGAACGCGTTGTCCGGCGCAAGGTGCAGGCGCGCTTCGGCGGCAAGCTGCTCGCCTTCGTGTCCGGCAGTGCGCGGCTGGACCCCGACCTCAGCGGCTTCTTCCTCGCACTCGGCCTGCCGGTGCTGCAGGGCTACGGGCAGAGCGAGGCCGGCCCCGTCATCAGCTGCAACCTGCCCTGGGCGAACCGGCGCGAGACGGTGGGTCCGCCCATGGCCGGCGTGAACGCGCGCATCGCCGCCGACGGCGAGGTGCTGATCAGCGGCGACCTGGTCATGCAGGGCTATTGGGGCGCGCCGGAGCTGACCGCGGAGGCGCTGCGCCCCGACGCGGAGGGCCGGGTCTGGCTGCACACCGGCGATGTCGGCGCGCTGGATGACGGTTTCCTGCGCATCACCGACCGCAAGCGCGACTTCATCAAGACGCTGGGCGGCGACATGGTCAGCCCCGCCAAGGTCGAGGGCCTGCTGATGGCCGAGCCGGAGATCGCGCAGGCGGTCATCGCCGGCGAGGGCCGCCCGGGCATCGTCGCGCTTGTGGTTCCCGCCGAGGGCCAGGCGGAGGCGGTGAAGGCCGCGGTCGACCGGGTGAACGCGCGGCTGTCCAACATCGAGCGCGTGCGCCGCTTCGCGACGGTGGATGCCTTCTCGGTGGAGGACGGAACGCTGACGCCGACGATGAAGGTGCGCCGGCGCATCGTGCTGGACCGCAACGCGGCACTGGTCGACGGGCTGCACGGCGGCCACTGAGACCGCATAACGGGCGCGGATGCCCGTCCTTTCGGCACCGCCGCTGCCCCTCGCACGCCAATCGGCAGCGGCAAGCGCGGCAGGCACCCAAAGCCGCAGGCGGCGCTAGCCGGGCTATTCGCCCGCTGCTAATGCTGGGGTCCGGGATGCGTGAAGGGTGTGCATATGAACAAGCCGATCATGGCGGTGGCTGCGTGCTTTGGCCTGTTGGCCGGCGGCGCCGTAGCCCAGAACCTGACGATGGCGGTGGGCGCGCCGGTCACGTCGCTGGACCCGCACTACCACCAGTTGTCGCCCAACAACGCGGCCGCGGACATGGTCTTCGACCGTCTGGTCGACACCGATCCGCGCAGCCGCAACATCCCCGGCCTCGCGCTGAGCTGGACCGCGATCGAGCCCACCGTGTGGGAATTCAAGCTGCGTCCCAATGTGCGCTTCCACAACGGCAATGAGTTCACCGCCGAGGACGTGGCCTTCACCCTCGCGCGGCTGCCCAACGTGCCGAACAGCCCTTCCTCCTTCGCGGTCTTCTCGCGGCCGATCACCGCCGTGGAAATCGTGGACCCGCTGACCATCCGCTTCCGCACCGCGCAGCCCTTTCCGCTGCTGCCGCTCGACATGACCAATGTCCGCATCCTCGACCGTGAGACGCATGAGCGTGCCACCACCGAGGATTTCAACGCCGGGCGCGCCGCGATCGGCACCGGCCCCTACCGCGTCGTCAGCCACCGGATGGGCGACCGGCTTGAACTGGAACGCAACGACGCCTACTGGGGCGAACGCCCCGCCTATGGCCGCGTCAACTACCGCATGATCACCAATGACGCAGCGCGCACCGCGGCGCTGTTGGCGGGCGACGTCGACGTCATCGACCAGGTGCCGACCTCCGACCTCGCGCGGCTGCGAACCGACCCGCGCGTGACGCTGAGCGAGATCGTGGGCCTGCGGCTGATCTTCCTCGGCCTGGATCACCTGCGCGCCGCCAACGAGAATTCGCCCTTCATCACCGACAACAACGGCCAGCCGCTCGGCCGCAACCCGCTGCAGGATGTGCGGGTGCGCCGCGCGCTCTCCATGGCCATCGACCGCCGCGCCATCGTGGACCGGGTGATGGAAGGGGCCGCCACGCCCGCCTCCCAGTTCCTGCCGGAGGGCACCTACAGCCACGTGCCGAACCTGCCGCCGACGGCCTACGACCCGGATGGCGCGCGCCGCCTACTGGCAGAAGCCGGCTATCCCCAGGGCTTCCGCATCACCCTCGCCGGGCCCAACGACCGCTACATCAACGATGCGCGCATCATCCAGGCGGTTGGCCAGATGTGGACGCGCATCGGCGTGCGCACCGCTGTCGAGGCGCAGCCCTGGACCACCTTCGTGGCCCGTGCGGGCCGCGCAGAATTCTCCGCCCACCTGATCGGCTGGGGCAGCAACCCCGATGGCTCGCACCCGCTGCGCAACATCATCGCCACGGTAAACCGCGACCGCGGCTGGGGCTCTTCCAACCGGGGCCGCTATTCCAACCCGCGCCTGGATGAACTCCTGCTGCAATCGCTGAGCGAGCTCAACGAGACGCGTCGCGAGCAGATCCTCATCGAGGCGCAGCGCATGGCTGCCGAGGAGGTCGCCGTGATCCCGCTGCACATCCAGACCAACATCTGGGCGAGCCGCCGCGGCATCGTCATCACCGCGCGCGCCAGCGAACTCACCCTCGCGCAGGACGTGCGTCCGGCCGCGGCGCGATAGGCCCCGACGCATGAGCCTCTATCTGCTGCGGCGGCTGATCCAGGCGATCGGCGTGATGGCGGTGATGTCGCTGATCGTCTTTCTTGGCGTCTTCGCCATCGGCGATCCCGTCGAGATCCTGATCAGCCCCGATGCCGACCAGATCGAGCGCGAGCGCGCGGTGATCGCTCTCGGCCTCGATAAGCCGCTGTGGATGCAGTACCTGGTGTTCCTGGGCAATGCGCTGCGTGGCGACCTCGGCCGCAGCTTCGTGTTCAACGAACCCGCCCTGCAGCTGATCATGGGGCGCATGCCGGCGACGCTGGAACTGGCCCTCGGCGCCACGATCATGGCCATCATCATCGGGCTGCCGCTGGGGCTGTATGCGGGCCTCCGGCCCAACGGGGTGATCAGCAAGTCCATCATGGCGGTGTCCATCCTCGGCTTCTCGCTGCCGACCTTCTGGGTCGGGCTGATGCTCATCATGGTCTTCGCGGTGCAGCTGGGGTGGCTGCCCTCCACCGGGCGCGGCGAGACGGCGGAGCTGTTCGGGCTGCGCTGGAGCTTCCTCACGCAGGACGGGCTCGCGCACCTCATCATGCCCGCGACGAACCTTGCGTTGTTCAAGATCAGCCTGGTGATCCGTCTCACCCGTGCCGGCGTGCGCGAGACGATGCTGATGGACTACGTAAAGTTCGCGCGCGCAAAGGGCCTCTCGCCGTCGCGCGTCACCTTCGTCCACGTGTTCAAGAACATCTTGATCCCCGTCGTGACCGTGGTGGGGCTGGAGCTGGGGTCCACCATCGCATTCTCGGTCGTGACGGAATCCGTCTTTGCCTGGCCGGGGATGGGCAAGCTGATCATCGACAGCATCAACGTGCTCGACCGTCCCGTGATCGTCGCCTACCTCATGACCATCGTGCTCATGTTCATCACCATCAACCTGATCGTGGACCTGACCTATTCCGTCCTCGATCCACGCGTGCGGCTGGAGAGCAAGGGATGAGCACGACCGCGCTTCCGATACCAGCGCCCGCCCCCGCGCCGCCGCGCGTCGAGACGCCGTTCCGCCGCTTCGTCTCCGAATTCTGCGAGTCCAAGGTGGCACTCGGCGCGCTGGTGGTGTTCACGCTCATCGCGCTCGCCGCCATCTTCGCGCCGTGGATCTCGCCGCAGGATCCCTATGACCTGGCCGTGCTGGACATCATGGATGGCAGGTTGGAGCCCGGCAGCGTCGGGGCCACGGGCATCAAGCATTGGCTTGGCACCGACGACCAGGGCCGGGACATGCTCTCGGGCATCATCTACGGGCTGCGTATCTCGCTGATCGTGGGCGCGGGGTCCGCCATCATCGCCTGCCTGGTCGGTGCCTCGCTCGGCCTGCTCGCGGCCTATGCGGGCGGGCGCACGGACGCGGCCATCATGCGGCTGGTCGACCTGCAGCTGTCCTTCCCGACCATCCTTGCGGCGCTGATGATCCTGGCCTTCCTCGGCAAGGGCGTGATGAACGTGGTCATCGCGCTGGTCATCGTGGAATGGGCCTACTACGCGCGCACTGTGCGCGGCACCGCGCTGGTCGAGCGCCGGCGCGAATACATCGAGGCGGCGCAGTGCCTGGCGCTGCCGACGCACCGCATCCTGTTCCGCCATCTGCTGCCGAACTGCCTTCCCCCCCTGATCGTGGTCGGCACCATGCAGGTCGCGCGCGCGATCGCGCTGGAAGCCACGCTGTCCTTCCTCGGCCTCGGCGTGCCGATCACCGAGCCTTCGCTCGGCCTGCTGATCGCGAACGGGTACGAGTACATGCTCTCCGGGAAATACTGGATCAGCTTCTACCCGGGCATCGCGCTGCTCATCACCATCGTGTCCATCAACCTCGTGGGCGACCAGCTGCGCGACGTGCTGAATCCAAGGTTGAAGAAGTGAGCCTCACGCTCGAAGTCCGCGATCTGCAGACGCATTTCTTCACCCGCGCCGGCGTGGTGAAGGCCGTCGACGGTGTGTCCTTCACCGTCGCGCGCGGCAAGGTGCTGGGCCTGGTCGGCGAGTCCGGCTCGGGCAAGACCGTGACCGGCTTCTCCATCCTGGGCATGGTCGATGCGCCCGGCCGCATCACCGGCGGGTCCATCCTGTTCCAAGGGAAGGACCTCGCGCATCTGTCCGAGGAGGAAATGCGTCACCTCCGCGGCAACAAGATCGCGATGATCTTCCAGGACCCGATGATGACGCTGAACCCGGTCCTGCGCATCGACACGCAGATGATCGAAACGGTCCAGGCGCACGAGAAGGTCAGCCGCGCGGAAGCCCGCCAGCGCTCCCGCGACGCGCTCGGCATGGTGGGCATCGCCTCGCCCGACGAACGCCTCAAATCCTATCCGCACCAGTTCTCCGGCGGCATGCGCCAGCGCGTGGCCATCGCTATCGCCCTGCTCCATCGCCCCGAACTCATCGTCGCCGACGAGCCCACCACCGCGCTCGACGTCACCATCCAGGGCCAGATCCTGGCCGAGGTGCAGAAGCTCGCTGCCAACACCGGCACCGCGCTCATCTGGATCACCCACGACCTCTCCGTCGTCGCCGGCCTCGCGGACGAAATCGCGGTCATGTACGCCGGCCGCGTCGTCGAACACGGCCTGGTCGAGGAAGTGCTCGACCGCCCGCTTCACCCCTACACGCACGGCCTCATCGGCTCCGTCCCGTCGCGCAACAAGCGCGGCGAACCCCTCCGCCAGATCCCCGGCATGACGCCCTCCATGCTCGCCCTGCCCCAAGGCTGCGCCTTCCGCGCCCGATGCCCGCGCGCCGGGGAAGACTGCCTGGTCGAGCCCGCACTCCGCACCATCCTGCCGGGACGGGAAGCCCGCTGCCATCGGCCGCATCTGTGAGGGCG
>JAZKFA010000310.1:0-10271 GCA_040386655.1 Pseudomonadota bacterium
GCGGCGCGGCGCTCGGTGCGCTTCGCTTCCTTCGCGTCGGCGATGCGCACCCGCAGCCCACCCATCGCCACCTTGATGTCGCCAAAGTTCTTCTCGGGCGCGAGGGCCGCGAGGCTCGCCGCCTGCGGCAATTCGATGTTGATCGACAGCCGGTCCGCATGCAGCCCGGCCTCAGCCAAAAGCCCAGGATCGGCATCGGGGATGGTCTTGAGGTGGATGTAGCCCTTGAAGCCGTGGTCCACGCGCAGACTGCGGATCACACGGATCAGCTGTTCCATCGTGTAGTCGGGGTCGCGGATGATGCCCGAGGAGAGGAACAGCCCCTCGATGCAGTTACGGCGGTAGAAATCCAGCGTCAGCTTGACGACCTCCTCGACCGTGAAGCGCGCACGCGGTGTGTTCGACGTGGCGCGGTTGATGCAGTAGGCGCAGTCGAACACACAGGCATTGGTCAGCAGGATTTTCAGCAGCGAGATGCAGCGCCCATCCGGCGCATAGGCGTGGCAGATGCCAGCCCCCTCCGTGCTGCCGAGCCCGCCCTTGCGGCTGTCCCGCTTGTCGGTGCCCGACGATGCGCAGGATGCATCGTATTTCGCGGCGTCGGCGAGGATTTCAAGTTTGCGCAGAAGCTCCATGAGCCCTCCAGTAGTTGCTAATATGTTCGCGTGAGGGGACTAGGCAAGGCCTGCTTTCCTGCCAGCATCGTGAGATGCATCCCGCCGCCATCCTGGGTGTCCGCGCGGCACTCGCCGCCCCCGCCATCGCAATGGGCGCGACCTTCCTGGCCTTTGGCGCGGCGGTGCGGGAGGCGGGGCTGTCCGCCGGTTGGGCGCTGGCCTGCGCCTGGGCGATCTACGGCATGCCGGGGCAGTTGGTGGTGCTGCAATCGGCCAGCACCGGCGGGGGCGTCTTCGCGACCGTGGTCGGGGCGGTGGCGGTCAATGCGCGCTTCCTGCCGATGTCCGTGGCACTCACCCCCTGGCTGCGACGGCACGAGCGCGATGCGCGACCGTTGCTGCTCGCTCACTTCATCTCGATCACCACCTGGGCGGCGGCGATGCGCGTGCTGCCTGGCCAGCCCGTGCCCGCTCGCCTGCCCTGGTTCGCCGGGTTCTGCGCCGGCGCCTTCCTGATCGCGGGGGGCTGCGCGGTGGCGGGGCACGTGCTGGCGGGCGAGATGCCGGCCGCGCTGCGCACTGCGCTGGTCTTCGCCAACCCGCTTTATTTCGCGCTGCTGATGGCCGCCGACCTCACGCGACCTGGCCCGCGCCGGGCACTGCTGGCAGGCGCCGCTGCAGCGCCCCTTGCGCTGGTGCTGCCGCCGGCGTGGGGGCTGCTCGCGGCCGGTGTCATCGGCGGAACGGTGGCTTTCCTCATCGGGCGCCGCCGCGGATGAGCGAGGCGGACTGGGCGCTGCTGCTGACGGGACTTGCCTGCCTCGCGCTGCGCCTCGCGGGCGTGCTGCTCGCCGGGCGGCTGCGGGCGGACCACCCCTTCATCGCCTGGGCGGCGAGCGTGGCGCAGGCCACACTGGCGGCCTTCGTGGCGCTGGCGGTGGTCGCACCCAGCGGCGCATTGGCGGCGCTGCCGCTGCATGCGCGGCTGATCGGGCTGGCGGTGGGGGTCGTGGCCTTCTTCGCGCTGAGGGAACGGCTGCTGCCGGCGCTCGCCATCGGGCTGCTGGCGGTGATCCTGGTTCGCTGATTAGGCCCTCAAGCGGCGGGCGCCGCGTCCCGCGGCTTGCCTTTCGCCGGACTACCGGCGGCGGCCGTTCGGCTTTGCGGCACACGAAGGCGCGCAAGTTCCTGGCTTTTAAGTGGCGGGCGGTCCACGCGAAGGCGCGGTCTGACGACGAAGCACGCTTGTTGGTTTCGCAGCCGTCAGCGCCGGCGCGCCGCCATCCGCGCGACGCCCAGCACCGCGTTCCGCGCCACCGCCACATCGGGCATCCCCGTGGTCTTGGTCCGCCGCTCCGCCTCCAGCAGTGCGGCACCGGCGGCCGCGAGGGATTGCGGCGACCACAGCCGCAGCGCGCGCTCCATCGCACCGCGATGCTTGAAGAACACTGGCGGCCGGAGCGCGCCCAGCGCATCCCCCGGCGAAGACCCCGCCGCCACCGCATCGGCCGCCGCCTGCAGCCGCTGCATGTGGCGCAGCGTTGCGCGCACCAGCTGCACCGCATTCGCGCCCTCGGCGAAGGCCGCGTCCAGCGCGCTGTCCGCCCGCGCCACATCGCCGGCAGAGGCCGCCAGCAACGCCTCATCCATGTCGAGCGCCGCGCCGCCGGCGATGCAGGCCGCCGCATCCTCCTCGGTGATCAGCGCGCCAGGGCCTACGTAGAGCGACAGCTTCTCCAGCTCCCGCCTCATCACCATCCGGTCCTCGCCAAGCCGCGCCGCGAGCCACGACAGCGCCGAGGGTTCCGCCCGCGTCCCGAGCCCGCTCAGCGTGGCCGCGATGGCGGCTTCCAGCGCCGCTCCGGTCTCGGGGTAGCAGGCGATCACCGCCGCCGCTGCGTGCTTCTCGAGCGCAAGGCGCAGCCCCTTGTTGCCGGCCAGCTCACCCGCCTCGAACAGCACGATGCCCGGCCCGCGCCCGGCACAGGCGGCCTTGGCGGCCGTGGCCAGGCCATCGGTCGCATCCCGCACGCGCACGATGCGCCGCCCGCCGGTGAGGGCGGGTGTCGAGGCCTCCGCCGCCAGCAGGCCGGCATCCTTCACCGCCGCCTCCCGCGCGATGTCGACCATGCGGAAGGCGTCGCCCGCGGCCACGGCCTGGGCCAACGCGGCGCCACGCTCGCGCACCAGGCCCTGGTCCTCGCCATGCAGCAGCACCACGCGCGTCTCGCCCGGCTCGGCAAGAAATCCCGCGATGCGCCGCGCGTCGAGCTTGGCCATCAGGCCGGCGGACGGGTCGCGAAATAGATGGACAGGCGGCGCGCCACATCCTCGGCCAGCTGCTCGACCAGGCGGCGCTCCATCGCGTCGCGCGAATTGTCGGCGGCGAAGAACTGGTTCTCCGGCAGGCCATAGGCGTCGAAGGTGCGCTCGGTGCCGTTGCTCAGCAGCACCGGCGGCGTGGCCATCGTGTAGAGCGACCAGGGCGCCGTCGCGACATAGCGCACGCGCGAAGGGGTGCCGTCACGCCGATAGCCCTCGATCTCCGCGGCGAAGACCACGCCCACACGCAAATCATAGCGGCCCTGGGTGCCGGTGGTGGCGAAGCGCTCCTCGAGCGCGCGGCGCAGGATCTGGCCATTGCGCTCGGGCACGCGCGCAACGCGCACCGCGGAGAGCTCGCGCGCGATCTCGGGACCGCCATCGCCGCGCGCAGCGTAGAGCGGACGGAACCCGCAGCCCGGCAGCGCGAGCGCCGCGCCAGCCGCGAAGATGCTGCGCCTAGACCACAAAGTTGACGATCCGTCCCGGGACGTGGATGCGCTTCTGGATGGGTTTGTCTCCGATGGCACGGATCACATTCTCCTCGACCTGGGCCAGACGGAACACGGTTTCCTCATCCGCGTCCACCGCGACCTCGATCGTCGCGCGCAGCTTGCCCAGCACCTGCACGGCGAGCGTCAGCGTCTCGGCGCGCAGCATGGCGGGGTCGGCCTCGGGCCAGGTCATCTCGGCGACCAGGCCAGACCCCGGGCGCAGCAGCGCGTGCATCGACTCCGCGAGGTGCGGCATGGCCGGGGCGACGAGCCGTGCCATGGTGCAGAGCGCCTCTACCAGCGC
Source organism: Pseudomonadota bacterium (assembly GCA_040386655.1). GTDB lineage: Bacteria > Pseudomonadota > Alphaproteobacteria > Acetobacterales > Acetobacteraceae > Plastoroseomonas. Next base: position 3,738 of record JAZKFA010000310.1, read on the forward strand.
CTCACCGGACGCATCCTTAGCCTCCTCGATCGCATTGGCGAATTCGTAGAGCTTCGCGACCGCGACGTTGAAGGAGAAGCTCTCCAGCGCCTCGCTGACCGCGGCGATGGCGCGGTGGCTGGCGCGGACAAGGTCGCGCGTCGCACGCGGCTCGCCGGCATCCCCCGCGCGGGGCAGCGCGGCTTCGGCGATGCGGTAAAGGCGCTGGGTGAAGCGGTAGGCGCCGGCGACGCCCGATTCCGTCCACTCCATGTCGCGGTCGGGCGGGTTGTCGGACAGGATGTACCACCGCGCGGTGTCCGCGCCATAGCGGTCGATGATGACGCCGGGGTCCACCGTGTTGCGCTTCGATTTGCTCATCGCCTCAACGCGGCCGACGGTGACGTCCTCGCCAGTCTCGTTGTGCACGGTCGCGCCATCCTGGCGCAGATGGACCTCGTTCGGATACAGCCAGCGGCCATCCGCACCCTTGAAAGAGGCGTGGGTGACCATCCCTTGCGTGAACAGCCCGGCGAAAGGCTCGTCCAGCGCGGCGTGGCCTGTCTCGCGCATCGCGCGGGTGAAGAAGCGGCTGTAAAGCAGGTGCAGGATCGCGTGCTCGATGCCGCCGATATACTGGTCCACCGGCAGCCAGGCATCGACCGCCGCGCGCACCACCGGAACCTCCGCGTGCGGCGAGCAGAAGCGTGCGAAATACCAGGAGCTGTCGACGAAGGTGTCGAAGGTGTCCGTCTCGCGCCGGGCCGGCGTGCCGCAGCGCGGGCAGTCGACATGCTTCCAGGTGGGGTGATGGTCGAGCGGATTGCCCGGCCGGTCGAAGGTGACGTCCTCCGGCAGCACGATCGGCAGCTGGCCGTCGGGGACGGGGACCGGGCCGCAGGCGGTGCAGTGGATGACCGGGATCGGGCAGCCCCAGTAGCGCTGGCGGGAGACGCCCCAATCGCGCAGGCGCCAGTTGACCACGCCCTGGCCGGCGCCTTGCGCTTCCAGCTTCGCGATCGCGGCGCGCTTGGCCTCGGCCACCGGCAAACCATCGAGGAAGCCGGAATTGAAGATGGAGCCATCATCGGTATAGGCGCGGCCAGGCAACGCGAAACTGGCGGGATCGGCACCCGGTGGCAGCACGACCGGCGTGATGGCCAGGCCGTATTTCGCAGCGAATTCGTAGTCGCGCTCGTCATGGCCAGGGCAGCCGAAGATGGCGCCCGTGCCGTATTCCATGAGCACGAAATTCGCGATCCAGACCGGGTAGGTCACGCCTTCGAGGAAGGGGTGCGCGACGCGGAAGCCGGTGTCGATGCCGCGCTTCTCCGCCTGCTCGATGGCGACGGCGCTGGTGCCCATGGACCGGCATTCCGCGATGAAGGCGGCGGCCTCGGCGCTGCGTTCGGCCGCGGCGGCGGCCAGCGGATGCTCGGCGGCGACGGCGATGAAGGACATGCCGAACAATGTGTCCGGGCGCGTCGTAAACACTTCGATTTCGTTGGTCCCGGCGGGCGCCTCGACCAGCGGGAACCGCACCCGCGCCCCCTCGCTGCGCCCGATCCAGTTCGCCTGCATCAGCTTCACCCGCTCGGGCCAGCGATCCAGCGTGGCCAGGCTGTCCAGAAGTTCCGGCGCGAACTTCGTGATGGCGAAGAACCACTGGCTGAGCTGCTTCTTCTCGACCACCGCGCCCGAGCGCCAGCCGCGCCCGTCGATCACCTGCTCATTGGCCAGAACGGTGCCGTCCACCGGGTCCCAGTTGACCCAGCTCTCCTTGCGCTCGACCAGGCCGGCCTTCCAGAAATCGAGGAACAGCTTCTGCTGCTGGCCGTAATAGCCCACGTCGCAGGTAGCGAATTCGCGCGCCCAGTCGATCGACAGGCCCATGCGCTTCAGCTCCGCGCGCATCGCCGCGATGTTCGCGTAGGTCCAGGCGCCGGGGTGGATGTTGCGCTCGCGCGCCGCGTTCTCCGCAGGCAGGCCGAAGGCGTCCCAGCCCATCGGGTGCATCACCTGGAATCCGCGCGCGCGCTTGTAGCGCGCGACCACGTCGCCCAGCGTGTAATTGCGCACATGGCCCATGTGGATCTTCCCCGACGGGTAGGGGAACATCTCCAGCACGTAGTATTTCGGCTGCCCTGGCGCGGGCACGTCGGGCACCACGAAGCAGTCGCGATCGTTCCAGGCCTGCTGCCAGGCGGGCTCGGTGGCGCGGAAATCATGGCGCGGCGTGGGGGTCGGGGCAGGCGCGTCGGACATGGGATGAGCGTTCTCAGAAGGCGGAGGGCTGGCATAGGGCGAGGCTCGCCGGTTTTCCAGCCCTCCATTGCCGGGCCGGGCGCGATCCCGGTCCGGCGTGGCTCAGGGACGCGCGCCGCTCGCGCGCAGGATGGGCAGCCATTTCTCGGCCTCCGCCCGCACGAATGGCGCGGCCGGGCCGGCGAGGATATCCACCCCCGCCTCGGCGAAGCGGCGCTGCACCTCGGGGTCCGCCTGCACCTCGGTCACTGCCGCAGCGAGCGCGGTCACGATCTCGCCCGGCGTCCCGCGCGGGGCGAAGAGCACCTGAAACGACGAGGCGGCGTACCCCGCGACCCCCGCCTCGGCCAGCGTCGGCAGGTCGGGCAGCAGGCGCGAACGCCGAGTGGTGGTGACGGCCAGCGCCCGCACCGCGCCATCGCGCACGTAGGGTGCGAGCAGCGTCTGGCTGTCGATCATGAAGTCCACGCGTCCCGCGAGGAAATCCGTCACCGCCGCCGGCGTGCCACGATAGGGCACCACGGTGAAATCCACCCCGGAGAGCGTCTTGAGCAGTTCGCCCGCCAGATGCGACGCAGCGCCGATGCCGGTGGTAGCAAAGGTTGCCTCGCCGCGCCTGGTGCGCAGCCAGGCGAGGAAGTCCGCAACATTCTGCGCCGGCACGCCGCGATGGACGCACAGCAGGAAGCTCTGGTCGCCGACCAGGGAGACGGGGATGAAATCCGCCAGCGCGTCAAAGCCCGCATCCGGGTACAGCGCCGGGATCACCACATGCGCCGCACCGTTGAACAGCAGCGTGTAGCCATCCGCCGTCGCGCGTGCCGCCGCGCGCGCACCGATGCTGGACCCCGCGCCGGGCACATTGTCGATGACGAAGGGCTGGCCCAGCTTGCGGCCCAGCGGCTCGGCCACGATGCGAGCCAGCACGTCGATGATCCCGCCGGCCGCGAAGGGCACCACCATCTTGACCGGGCGCTGCGGCCAGCGCGGCTGGGCGCGCGCGCCCAACGGCAGGGCGGCGGCGAGCAGGGGCAGTGAACGGCGGGCGAGCATCGCGAACTCCTGGGATTATCGCTTCCATGATCAACCCGGACAGGGTGCGCCACAAGGCGGAGCATCGTTGCAGGCGTGCCCGGTTGCTGATCCTGATCATCGCCGCCCCGGCGATGGCGGCGGAACCCGGCGTGCGCGCCACCCAGTAGATGGTGGTCGCCGCGCACCCTCCTGGCCACCGAGGCCGGCCTCGCCATGCTGCGCGCGGGCGGCAGCAGGGCGCGGTGGGGGTCGGCGTGGCCGATCGGCGCCACGCGCGGCGATTGAAGCCTGCGCCTACCGCCCCTCCCACACCGCCGGGCGGCGCGCCAGGAAGGCCTCCACCCCCTCGGCGAAATCGGCCGAGGTGAAGCACATGGTGACGAGGTCATCTCCCTCGGTCTGACGCGCCGCCTCGCGCAGGCGGCGCATCGCCTCCTTCGTGGCGCGTAGCGTGAGCGGCGCGTGTCCGGCGATGGTCGCGGCCAGCGCCTCGGCCCGTGCGTGGAGCGCCGCCATGTCGGGCAGGATCTCGTTGAGCAGGCCGGCGGCCTTTGCCTCCTCCGCCTCGATCAGCCGCGCGGTGTAGACCAGGTCGATCACCCGCGCCGGGCCGATGAGCGAGACCAGCCGCGCGTAATTCGCCATCGACAGGCAATTGCCCAGCGTCTTCGCGATGGGGAAGCCGATGCGCGCATTGGCCGCGCCCAGCCGCATGTCGCACACCGCCGCGATCGCCGCCCCGCCGCCGGTGCACGCCCCGGAGATCGCCGCGATGGTCGGCTTCGGACAGCCCTCCAGCGCGGTGAGGATGCGGTCGATCTTCGCCTCATAGGCGAGCGCGTCCTCCGGGCCGGAGAAGTCGCGGAACTGGGAGATGTCGGTGCCCGCGGCGAAGGCCTTCTCGCCCGCGCCGGTGATGACCCAGGCCTTCACGGCCGGGTCCGCGCCGATCTCGCCGGCCAGGCGGTAGAGGCCCTCATACATGGGGAAGGTCAGGGCGTTGCGGGCCTGGGGGCGGTTCAGCACGGTCCAGGCGATGCCGACCGGGCGCATCTCGTGCAGTAGTTCGGCCTCGGCCATGGCGTATTCCTTCCCTGTCGTGCGGGCTGCATCCGATCCGTGCGGAGTGCGCGCGTCAAGCCACGCTTGCCGGCGGTGGCGCTTGCTTGCCTGCGGCGGCAGCTTGCTTGCCTGTGGCGGCGGCTTGCTTGCCTGCGGCGGCTGGCAATGCCACAGCAGCGCACCCATGCGCTACCCGAACGCCCCCGATGCCGCGCTGATCCGGACAACCGCCAGCCGCTACGCCGCGTCCGGCCGCTACACGCGCCATTTCATCGCCGGCAAGCTACGCCAAGACCCGGCTTCGGCCGCCATCTTCGCCCACGCCGCGCCAGGGCTTGGCCATGTGCTCGACCTCGGCTGCGGCCATGGGCAACTCGCCCTCGCGCTGCTGATCGCCGGGCGCGCGACGCAGGTGACGGGCCTGGATCGCGCCGGGCCAAAGATTGAAGACGCCGCACGCGCCGCGGCCGGCCTGCCGGCACGGTTCGAGGCCGCCGACATCGCCACCGCCACCCTGCCCGCCTGCGACACCGTGCTGCTGGTCGACGTGCTCTACCAGATGCCGCCCGCCTTGCAGTTGAACGTGCTCGCCCGCGTCGCCGCCTGCGCGCGCCGTCGCGTGTTCATCCGCGCCTTCGACCCCGATGTCGGCTGGCGCAGCCGGGTCGGCTTCGCGATGGAGCGCATCGGCCGGGCGCTGCGACGGGAAGGCGCGCTCACCGCCATCGCCCCGCTGCCGCTGCCCAGACTCGCCGTCCCCCTTGCGGCTGCGGGGTTTTCCGTCACCATCGAACCCTGCTGGTCCGGCACGCCCTTGCCCAATGTGCTGCTGTTCGCGGAGCGTGCCCCATGCTGACCCGTATCCTCGCCACCTTGATGCTGTGCGCGCTCGCCACCGCCGGCCGCGCGCAGGAGCTGCGCCTGCCGGTCCTCGAGATCGGCATCGCCGGCGGCGGCGGCTACCTGCCCGACTACCCCGCCGCCGATGAGGGCCGCCTGCGGGGGATTGCCGCCCCCTACCTCATCTATCGCGGCGAGATCCTGCGCAGCGACGACCGCGGTGCAAGGCTGCGCGCGGCCCTGACCGACGACATCGAATTCTCGGTCAGCGCCTCGGGCTCCCTGCCGGTCTCCTCGAGCGACAATGACGCGCGGCGCGGCATGCCCGACCTCGACCTGCTGGGCGAGATCGGGCCCACGCTGCGCCTGACGCTGTGGCGGGGCGCGGCGGCCGAGTACCCGCTGCGGGTGGTGCTGGACACGCCCGTGCGGGCCGTGTTCTCGACCGACTTCACATCGATCAGCTTCCGCGGCGTCACCTTCTCGCCCGATGTGTCGCTCGAAGCGCGCAACCTGGTGCTGCCCTTCTCGCGCCTGCGCGCCACGCTCGGCGTCACCTTCGCCTCGGACCGCTTCATGGAGTATTTCTACGACGTGCGCCCGGAATTCGTCCGCGCCGACCGCCCCGCCTATGGCGCGAAGGCCGGCTACCTGGGCGCACGCGCCAGCCTGTCCTACCGCTTCCCGCTCAGCGAGCGCCTATCCGCCGCGGTGACAGCGCGGGTGGACTACTTCGGCGGCGCGGCCAATCGGGACAGCCCGCTGTTCCGGCGCGACATCAACGCCTCCGCCACGGTGGGCTTCGCCTATTCCCTGTGGCGGTCCGAGGAGCGCGTGGCGGTCGACACCGACGTCTTTGACTGACCCGGCGCAGCGAGGACGGCTTCTGCAGCCTTGTTCGCCTCATGACTCATTGATATTGTTTGCAACTCATCGACGATGCCACGCGTTGATCCGGTTCCGATCCTGTCTCGCCTTCAAATCATATGAATCATGTCTGGTAACTGCGCCGGCCTGCGGCAAGAAAATTGGGAAGAACGTGCCCCGTGACCTGGGATTGTTGGACGTCCGGAGGAATGCATGAGCGTTCATGACAGCGTGGCGCTGGAACAGGAGATGGCCGAGCTGATCGTCACCTCGCTCCGCCTCGAAGTCGCGCCTGCCGAGATCGATCCCGAAGCGCCCCTGTTCGGCGAGGGGCTGGGCCTCGACTCGATCGATGCGCTGGAAATCGCGCTCGCCATCTCCAAGCGGTACGGCTTCCAGCTTCGCTCCGACGACGAGCACAATCACCGCATCTTCGCGAACCTCCGCGCGCTCTACGCGTACATGTGGGCGCATCCAGGCAAGCAG
>JAZKFA010000310.1:10281-11097 GCA_040386655.1 Pseudomonadota bacterium
GCCAGGTGGAGGAACTGATGGCGCTGCTGCCTGTGCGCCTGCCCTTTGCCGCACGGTGGCTGGTCTCGGCGCCGATCGCCGCGGGTGCCGTCGCCCTGCGGCTGACGCACCAGAACTCCGCCGCGGCGGCCGCGGCCCTCGCGCTGGTGACGGTGGCGCTGCTGCCCTCCCGTCGGCTGGTGGTGCTGGTGCCGGCAGCGATCGCGGCCGGCGCGCTTGCGCTGCTGGTGATGCGGCCGGGTGTCGCCGAATGGATGCTTTCAGGACTGCCGCTCGCCGGGGATGCGCTCCTCGCCGCGCATTTCGGCCTGACGCTGCGGCGTGGCCGGGAGCCGCTGATTGCCCGTTACATGCGGGCGGAACTGGGCGCGGTGCCGCCGGAATGCCGGCGCTACGCGCGCGGGCTCACCGCGCTATGGACTGTGGTGCTGGCGGGGCTCGCGCTGGTCCATCTTGGCGCGATGCTCGGCTGGTCCGGCATTGCAGCGAGCCTGACACTCCACGCCATCCTGATCCCGGGCCTTTTCCTGGCCGAGCACCCCTTCCGCGCCCGGAGCTTCCCGCATCTGCCGGCGTCGCCGATCCGCACGCTGCGCAGCATGGCCCGGTCCACTCATGCCGGCTGAGATGATCCCGCTCGTCGGGCGCGCGGGCGCGGAGGTGCTGGCCCGGCGCGGCGCCCAAGCCATCACCGTCGCTGACTTCCTCGCCGAGGCGGCCGCACTCGCGGCGCGGCTGCCGGCGCGCGGGCCAGTCATCAATCTCTGCGCAGACCGCTACACGGCGATGCTGGGCTTCGCCGCCGCGCTGATGGCG
>JAZKFA010000311.1:0-3818 GCA_040386655.1 Pseudomonadota bacterium
GCAGCGCCGGTCTCCGCGCTGCTCATCGCCGCCGAGGCGCCTCCACGCGACGAAGCGCCGCTGCCGGCCGAGCCGCCGACACTGATCCTCGCCGCCTCCGATGCGGCCGCGCTGGCCGGACGCTTCGGCACGCCCATCGACCTCGACACGACGCCCTCCCCCGCCGCGCTACGCGGCCAGCGGCTGCTGGTCTTCGCCGGGCAGGAGGGGGCGCCCGCGACGCTCGCGGCCATCATCCGCGCCGCCGCCGCCGCTGAGGGTTGCGCGGCGAGCTTCACGCTCATCACCGGTGATGCAGCGCGCCAACCTGGCGCCGCAGCGGCCTTCGCGCTCGCCCGCGTCTTGTCCAATGAAATGCCCGGCCTTGCACCCCGGCGCATCGCGCTCGCGGGCCTGGCGGCGCACGCGGTGCCGCGCCGGCTGCGTGCCGAGCTCGCCACATCCGGGGAGCCGGAGGTGACGCTGACGCCGGAAGGTCGCCTCGCGCCGCGCCTGCAGGAGGGTCTGCCGGTACCGCCATGCGCAGGCAGCGCGATTCTTGCGGTGGAGCAGCCCGGCCAGATCGGCAGCCTCGCCTGGCGCGCCGCGCCGCCGCCGCGTGCTCTTGCGGCGGGCGAGGTGCGCCTGCGCGTGGAAGCCGCGGGACTGAACTTCCGCGACCTGATGTGGGCGCAGGCGCTGCTGCCCGAGGAAGCCCTGTTGGACGGCTTCGCCGGCCCGACGCTGGGCATGGAATGCGCGGGCGTGGTCGATGCCGTGGGCCCCGGCGTCGCGCTGCCCATCGGCGCACCGGTCTTTGGCTTCGCACCCGCCGCCTTCGCCACCCACGCCTTCACCCGCGCCGAGGCGCTGGCGCGGCGTCCGGACACACTCTCCGCCGCTGCCGCCGCGACTATCCCCGTCACTTTCCTGACGGCGGCCTACGCCTTGGAAACGCTGGCGCGCATCCGCCCGGGCGAGCGCGTGCTCATCCATGGCGGCGCTGGTGGCGTGGGCCTCGCGGCCCTGCAGATCGCGCGCGCGGCGGGGGCGGAAGTCGCGGCCACTGCCGGCACCGCGGAGAAGCGCGCCTTCCTGCGCGCGGCGGGTGCGACGCTGGTGCTCGACAGCCGCGACGCGGGCTTCGCGGATGCGCTACGCGCGCAGTGGCCGGACGGCGTGGACGTGGTGCTGAATTCGCTGGCCGGCGAGGCGATGGCGCGTAGCCTCGCCTTGCTCAAGCCGTTCGGGCGCTTCCTGGAGCTCGGCAAGCGCGACTTCTTCGAGGATTCGCGCCTGGGCATGCGCGCGCTCCGGCGCAACATCGCCTATCACGCGATCGACGCCGATGCGCTGCCGCGCGCACGCCCAGACCTTGCGGCGCATATCCTGGGCGACATTGCCGCACGCCTCGCGGAGGGTGCGCTGCTGCCGCTGTCGCATCGCGTGCTGCCGTCCGAATCTGCGGAGTCCGCCTTCCGCGCGCTGCAGGCGAGCACGCATATCGGCAAGCTCGTGCTACCCCCGCCGCCACCGGGCGACCCCGCCGCGCCGGCCTGGGCGCCGGATGAGGAGGGCTGCTTCGTCGTCACCGGCGGCGCTGCCGGTTTCGGGCTGGAGGCGGCGAAGTTCCTCGCGGCGCGCGGTGCGGGGCGGATCGCGCTGCTGTCCCGACGCGGCGGTGCCACGCCTGGCTCGGACGCCACCATCCGCACGCTCGCCGCACTCGGCGCGCAGGCGAGCCTCATCGCCTGCGACGTGACGGATGCGGCCGCACTCGACGCCGTGCTTCGGCAGTTGCGCGCGGAGGGGCCACCGATCCGCGGCGTGGTGCACGCGGCGGCGGTGTTCGAGGATGCGCCGGCCATCGCCCATGATGCAGGCCACTTCGCGCGCGTGATGGCGCCGAAGCTGGACGCGGCGCTGATCCTGGATCGCCTCACGCGGGAGGACCGGCTGCAGCTGTTCCTGCTGTTCGCCTCGGCCACGACGCCGTTCGGCAATCCCGGCCAAGCGGCCTATGTCGCGGCCAATGCCGGGCTGGAGGCGCTGGCCCGGCGCCGCCATTCGGAGGGGCTGCCCGCGCTTGCCATCGGCTGGGGTCCCATCGCGGATGCCGGCGTGCTGGCGGGCGGCGGCGATGCGTCGCTGGCCCTCGTGCGCCGCCTCGGGGTGGAGAGCATGGCCGCGCAGCATGCGCTCGGCGCCGTGCCTGCGCTCATCGCCTCCAGCCTGCCGGTGGTCCACCTCGCGCGTCTCGTGCGTGACGGGGGCGGCATCGACCTGCCGATCTTCGCCGAGCCCGCCTTTGCCGGGCTTGCCCGCGCGGAATCCTCGGGCGGTGCGCCGGCCGACCTGCGTGCCACCTTGCGCGCCCTGCCGCGGGGCGAGGCGCGCGCCGCGTTGATCCGCCACGCACAGGAGGAGATCGCCCGCATCCTGCGCGTGCCCGCCGACGCCGTGCCCGCGGACGCCCCGTTGCCGAGCCTCGGCCTGGACAGCCTCGGCGGGCTTGAGCTGCGCATGGGCCTGGAACGCCGGCTCGGCGTGCAGGTGCCGCTCGCCGCTGTGACCGAGGACCTGACCATCGCGACGCTGGCCACGCGCATCGCCGGCGCGATATGGGAGGGCGAGCAGGCCGCGCTCGTCGAGGGCATGATGGAGGCCTATGAGCCGGCGGAGAGCGTGATTTGAGGACCGGGTTCGGCCTGTCGGAAACCGCCAAGATCGCGCTGCTCCAGCGGCTGTCGCGGCGCAAGGGCGTGCCCGCGCCGGAGGCCGCGCCCGCGCGCGCCTTCCGCGACCTGCCGGGGCAGCGTGAGATGGCCGTGATCCGTGAAGCGGCGGGCCACCTGGGCATCGAGAGCCCGTTCTTCCGCGCCCATGACGGCATCGCCGGCGCGCACAGCGTGATCGAGGGCCGGCCCTGCCTGAACTTCTCCTCCTACGACTACCTCGGGCTGAACGGCGACGAGCGCATCCACCGCGCGGCGGCGGAGGCCACGGCGCGGTATGGCGTCTCCGCTTCCGCCTCACGCATGGTCTCCGGAGAGCGGCCGGTGCATTGCGCGCTGGAAGCCGCACTTGCTGCGCATTACCGGCAGGATGCGGCCCTCGCCTTCGTGTCGGGGCATGCGACGAACGTCACGGTGATCGGGCATCTGCTGGGTCCGCGCGACTTGGTGCTGCACGATGCCGCCATCCATAATTCCTGCCTGGAAGGTGCGCGCCTGTCGGGCGCGCGGCGCGTCGCCTTCGCGCATAACGACACCGACGCGGCGGAGCGTGAGCTGTCCGCAGCGCGGGCAGGCGCGCGGCGCGCCTTGATCCTGATCGAGGGTCATTACTCGATGGATGGGGACACGCCGGACCTCGCGCGCTTCGCGGCCATGGCAAGGCGCCACGATGCCTGGCTGATGGTCGATGAGGCGCATGGCCTGGGCGTGCTGGGCTCGACGGGCGCGGGCATCTTCGAGCAGACGGGTGTGGATCCGCGCGAGGTCGACATCTGGATGGGCACGCTGTCCAAGACGCTGTGCGGCTGCGGCGGCTTCATCGCGGGCAATCGCGACCTGGTGGATTGGCTGCGCCATTCCGCGCCGGGCTTCGTTTATTCGGTGGGAATGCCGCCGCCGCTCGCGGCCGCATCGACGGAGGCTTTACGCATCCTGCATGCGGAGCCGGAGCGCGTGGCGCGATTGCAGTCCAACGCGACGCTATTCCGCGATGCCTTGCGCGCGCGGGGCTTCGACACGGGCGCATCCGCCGGTGCCGCCATCGTTCCCTTGATCACCGGCAGTTCGAGCGGTGCCGCGCGCCTGTCTGCAGCCTTGTTCGCG
>JAZKFA010000312.1:0-3685 GCA_040386655.1 Pseudomonadota bacterium
CTTGCTGGCGTAGTAGCCCGCGATCTGCGTGGCCATGGTGGACTTTCCGACACCGCCCTTGGGATTGGCAACAACCACGACCGGCATGATGAGGCTCCTCGCGTTTAATAGGCTATGTTACGGTATGGATGAGTCAGGCCAACAAGGGCTTTCCAGCGGGGTGCTGGTGCTCGCTGCCCACCCGGACTGGGGCGATTCCCGTGTCAACCGAGAATTGCTGGCTCGCGCTCAGGCGGTCGATCATGGCAAGGCGCGCTTCGAGCTCCGCGCGGCGCGCGGCCACGCCTTCGATCCGCGCCTCCAGCTCCGCCACGGCAAGGGTGGGTTCGCGCGCGTCGATCTGCACCAGCAGCGCACCGGCGGGCAGGCGGTCGCCAGCCGTCACCGGCAGCGCCTGCACCCAGCCCGGCACCCGGCTCGCGAGCATGACCATGTCCGAGGCGATGCGCGCGTCGTCGAGAACCACATGCGTGAGCTGCCAGTGCAGCCAGCGAAGCGTGAAGCCTCCGCCGACCAGCAGCGCCAGGGCAAGGACGGCGATGCGCAGCCTGCGGAAGCGTGGCCGCTGCCTGTCCGGAGGTGGGGTCAGCAGCGCCTCGCGTTGCGGCGATCCGATATCCATCCGGCGCGTTCCTGCCCGGCCTCCCACCTGCGTCATGCAGCGAAGTGAGACTAGGACCAATCCCGTCGGGGCGACAAATGCACGCCGCTACGGCGTGCCGTCATCCCCGTTGGCAAGGCGCGCGAGGCCCGGGATATCGAGCAATTCGATCCGGTGCGTCTCCGGCTCGCGCACCAGGCGGCGGCGGCGGAGAGCACTGAATGACCGGCTCACCGTCTCAAGCGCAAGGCCGAGCAAGTCGCCGATCTCGGCGCGCGTCATCGGCATCTCGAGCAGATCGGCAGGGGCGCCGCGCCGCCGCGCCGCCTCGCGCAGCGAGAGCAGGAAGGCAGCGACGCGCTGTTCCGCCTGGCGCCGACCGATCGTCACCAGCTGGTCCTGCGCGAGAGCAAGCTCACGCGAGCACAACGCCAGAAAGCGGCGCTGCACCGCAGGGAAGCGCGCCAGCATCGCTTCGAACTTCGGCCGGGGGACGCGGCACACATCGCCTTCGGTCAGCATTTCGGCGTCGTAGGCGTAGGCCTTCATTTCCGTAAAGCCGAGCACGTCGCCGGCAAAGCGGAAACCCAGGACCTGCTGCCGGCCATCGGCCGTCAGGCGCGATAGCTTGGCCATGCCCCGCATCAGCAGCACCACGGTGCCGGCATGGTCGCCATCGCGGAACAGCACGCCGTGCGGCACCACATGCTGGCGCGTGGTCTCGCCCGCGAACTCATCAAGGCCAGGGCTGTCGAGTGAGGCGCAGATGCCCACAATCCGGCTGCCGCATTCTGCGCAGGGGTCGGGACGTAGTCGGGTGGGCGGCATCGACCCGCTTGGCTGGTCGAGGGGGTTCACTGGCCATCCTTCGCGAAACGGCTTCGCAGAATAGCGCCGAAATCACCCGTGGCTCAAGCAAACGTCAGTGTGCGTCGCGTTCGTCGTAGTGGCGCTTGACGCAGCTGAAGGCGAACACGGCACCGAATACCGCGAGTCCGAGTCCGAAGACGCGCATGTAATCCTGCGCCCAGGCTGCCGCGAAAAGCCCCGTGATTCCAATCAGGATCGAGAAGGCGATAAAAAACAGGCGTGTCGCGTCCATGGCTCAGGGCCCTTTCCGGTCAGGCGGATCATCGAAGAGAATACGCGCGGCTGCGCCCTCAAGGTCGTCGTACTGGCCCTGCCGCATGGCCCACAGGAAGCCAGCGAGCCCCAGAAGGCCAAGGGCGAGCGCGATCGGGATCAACACGATCAGGGCGTCCATGTGGCCCGCCCCGCGCGCAGCGCGTTGAGGATGACGATGAGCGAGGAGGAGGCCATGACCGCGGCGGCGACCAGTGGCGTGACCACGCCGGCCATTGCCATGGGCACCGCGACGACGTTGTAGGCGAGGCTCGCGCCGATATTCTGCCGCGCGATGCGCGCCGCGCGCCGCGCGGCACCGATCGCGTGCACAGCCGGCGCGAGGCCCTCCGCGCGCAGCACCAAGTCCGCACTGGAGCGTGCGAGATCCGTGCCACCGGCCGGGCAGGCGGAAGCATGCGCGGTGGCCAAGGCAAGCGCGTCGTTGGCGCCATCGCCGATCATCAGCACGCGGCGGCCCGAAGCCTGCAGCGCGCGCACATGCTCGGCCTTTGCCAGTGGATCGGCCGCGCTGCGCCAGGTGGCGATACCCAGTGCCCGCGCCGCCCCGGCAACGGGCGGTTCGGCGTCGCCCGAGAGAATTTCCATGCTCAGGCCGAGCGCGCGCAGCGCCGCGACGGCCGGTGCTGCATCCGCGCGCAAGCCATCGGCGAAGCGGAACTCCACCGGCGCGGCGCCGGGTGCTGCGAGCCACAGCGCCATGCCGGCTTCCGGCGCATCCACCGCGGCGAAGGAGGCGCGGCCGAGGCGCACCTCGCCGCGCACCAGGCCCTGGCCGGACACCTCATGCACATCATCGGCCAGCACGGCGCCGGGGCAGGCGCGTTGCAGCGCACGCGCGAGCGGGTGGCGGCTTGCCGCGGCCATGCCGGCGGCCTGGTGCAACGCGGCCTCGGTCCAGGCTCCGGGGAGCAGCCGGGCGCGGCCCTCGGTGAGCGTGCCGGTCTTGTCGAACACCACATGGTCCACGCCCGCCAGGCGCTCCAGCGCATCCGGCCGTCCCAGCAGCACGCCGCGGCGGAACAGCGCACCGGCCGCGACGACCTGTACCGCCGGCACCGCGATGGCGAGCCCGCAGGGGCAGGTGACGATGAGCACCGCGACGGCGGAGACCAGCGCGGGTTGCCAGCCTTCCCCGCCCCAGATCCACCATCCCGCGAAGGTGGCAAGCGCGAGCGCGTGGGCGACCGGCACGTAGATCCGCGCCGCACGATCCGCGATGCCGGTGATGCGCGACTTCGCTTGCTCCGCCTGCTCGAGCAACCGCGTCATCTGCGCGAGCGAGCCATCGGACAGGAGCGCGCTGACGCGGGCGACGAAGGGTGCGCCCATGTTCAGCGCACCGGCAGGGATCGCCTCGCTGGCGAGGAAGGTGCGCGGCAGGCTCTCGCCTGTGACGGCGCTGGTGTCGAGCAGCGCCGTACCCGTCTCCAGAAAGGTGTCGAGGCCGATACGCTCGCCGGCGGCGACGAGGATACGGTTACCGACCTGTGCAGACTCCACCGGCAGAGCCTCGACCGCACCGTCGCTCGCGATGCGCGTGACGCTGCCCTGCTGCCAGGCGAGGAGCTCAGCCCCCGCGGCCATCGCGCGGCGGCGGCCGGCATGGTTCAGCACCCGCCCGCCGAGCAGCAGCGCGAGCAGCGCAGTCGCGCCATCGAACCAGGTGAAGGGGCCGTTGCGCAGCACCTCGCTCACCGACATCGCGGTGGCCGCGAGGACGCCGAGCGAGACCGCGAGGTCCATCGTCATTCGGCCATGGCGGAGGGCAGCGAAGGCAGGGCGGTAGAAGGGCATCCCTGCCACCGCGACGACCGGCAGCGCGATCAGCATCGCGAGCCAGTGCATCGCACTGCGCGTTGCCTCGCCCATGTCGGTGCCGACCCAGACGGCGACGGAGACGAGCATCACGTTCATCGAACCGAAGGCCGCGATGCCGAG
>JAZKFA010000313.1:0-3414 GCA_040386655.1 Pseudomonadota bacterium
TGACAGCGCCGGCGAACCTTTCGGCGAGACGCCCGCGGGCGGCTTCCTGCGACTGCTGCTGCGCTGCGTCGCGGATGGCTTCGCGCCGGTGACGCTGCTGGCACTCGTCAAGCACCCGCTGGCCGCCGCCGGGATGGACCGCTTCGCATGGATCTCCGCTTGGCGCGCGCTGGAACGCGCCGCGCTGCGCGGCCCGCGACCGGCTGCGGGGCTAAACGCGCTGCGCGAGGCCGCCCGCGCGGGCATGCGGCACGAGAAGCAGGCGGAGGTGCTGGCCCGCGTGCTCGGTGCGGTGGATGCGCTGGCCGAGGCCGTCGGCCCGCTGCCGGCACTGATGGCGGACCCGGCCGCCCTGCTCGACGCGCTGATGGCGGCGGCCGAGGCGCTCGCGACCACCGCCGAGCGCGACGGCGGCCTGCGCCTCTACGCCGGTGCCGAAGGCGAGCCCCTCGCCCTGCACATCGCCGCCATGGCGGAGGGCTTCGCCCACCTGCCGGCACTGCCGCCCGCACAATTCCCCGGCCTGTTCGAGGCCGCCCTGGCCGAGGGCGTCGCACGCAGCGGCCGCGCCGCGCGTGGACGCCCCGGCGCCCCGCATCCGCGCGTGGAAATCCTGGGCCTGCTGGAAGCGCGGCTGCTGAGCTTCGACCGCGTGATCCTCGGCGCGCTGGACGAGAGCATCTGGCCGCTCGCGACCGACCCGGGCCCCTGGATGAGCCGCCCGATGCGCAAGGAATTCGGCCTGCCCGAGCCGGAGGCGCGCATCGGCCGCGTCGCAGCCGACTTCCTGCTCGCCGCCTGCTCGGCGCCCGAGGCGGTGCTGACGCGCGCGGTCAAGCGCGGCGGCGCGCCAACCGTGCCGGCGCGCTGGCTGGTCAGGCTTGAGACCTTCCTGCGGGGGCAGGGCCTGGACCTGCCCGCAAGCCCCGCCGCGGGCTGGGCGCAGGCGCTGGATGCGGCGCCGCGCGTGGTGCCGTGTGCGCGCCCCGCACCTTCGCCGCCGCTCGACGCGCGGCCGCTGCGCCTGTCCCTCTCGGACGTCGCGACGCTGCTCGCGGACCCCTATGCGCTCTACGCGAAGCGCGTGCTGGACCTTAAACGCCTGGACGCGCTGGATGCGGATATCGGCGGGCCGGACTATGGGGAGCTGGTGCATTCGGCGATGGCGCGCTTCATCCGCGCTCTGGACGCCGAGGGCTGGTCCGGCGAGCCGAGCGCGCAGGCGCTGTTCGTCCAGGCGATGGAGGATGCGCTGGCCGAGCACGGCCCGCGCCCCGCCTATGCCGCCTTCTGGCGTCCGCGCCTGCGCCGCATCGGCCACTTCGCCATCGCCGAGGAGTCCCGCGCGCGGGGGGACATCCTGCGCAGTCATGTCGAGACCGACGGTCGCATCATCATCGCCGAGGCCGGAGATCGCGCCATCGCGCTGACCGCGCGCGCGGACCGTATCGACATCCTCCGCGACGGCACGCTGGCGATCCTCGACTACAAGACGGGCGCATTGCCGAAGAAGACCGAGCCCGAGAATGGCGGCGCTCCGCAGCTGCCGCTGGAGGCCTGGATGGCGCTGGATGGCGCCTTCCGCGACCTGCCGCCTGGCGAGGTCTCGCGCCTCGCCTATTGGCGTCTGTCCGGCGGGGAGCCGCCAGGTGCGAGCGAGATGGTGCGCGAAGGTGTCGATGCGGTGGCGACGCTGGCATCGCTGAATTTCGATGCGGCCGCGGCGCTGGTCGGCCGCTACCTGCTGGAACGCCGCCCTTTCACCGCGCGCCCCCACCCGCAGCGCGCCCCGCGCGGCGGCGAATACGACCACCTCTCGCGCATCGCCGAATGGGCCGGCGCGGAGGATCTGGAATGACCGACCAGCCGCCACTTTGTGACAAAAACAAAAGAAGGGGGTTTGAGGGAATTCATTCCGCCATTCTGTCGTCATGACCGCCGCCCGCACCCTCGCCGAAGCGAATCAGCGCGACGCCTCGGACCCCGCCGCATCCGCCTGGGTCGGCGCCTCCGCCGGTTCGGGCAAAACGCGCGTGCTGACGGACCGCGTGCTGCGCCTGCTGCTCGACCCGAAGCAAAAGCCGCAGGCGATCCTGTGCCTCACATTCACCAAGGCGGCCGCGGCCGAGATGGCGAACCGCCTGTCGCGCGACCTTGGCGAATGGGCGGTGATGCAGGATGGCGAGCTTGACGCGCGCATTGCGAAGCTCACGGGCTTCGCCCCCGATGCGGCGCTGCGCGACCATGCGCGGAAGCTTTTCGCGCGCGTGCTGGACCTGCCTGGCGGGATGCGCATCAGCACCATCCACGCGTTCTGCCAGTCCTTGCTGCGCGGCTTTCCGCTGGAGGCTGGGCTGACGCCGCAATTCTCGGTGGTCGAGGACCGCGAGGCCACGACCATGCTGGCCGAGGCGCGCGAGGCGGTGCTCGGTGAAGCCGGCAACACGGACGCGATGGAGGCGCTCGCCTCGCTGACCCCGCCGACCGCCTTTGCCGAGCTGGTGCGCGCGCTGAACGATGACCGCGCCGCGCTCGCCGCCGCGATGACGCCGGGGCGGGAGGAGGCGCTGCTCGCGCGCCTGGCGCAGCGGCTGGGGCTCGATGGGGACGAGAATGTCGAGGCCCTGACCGAGGCCGCCGCCGCCGCGACGCCGGACCTCGGCGGGATCGCTGCGCAGCTCGCGAACAGCAAGACGGACTCAGACCGCGCGCGGGGTGCGCGCATGCAGGCCTGGCTGGCGCTGGACGCGGAGGCGCGGGCGGCGGCGTGGCCCGATTGGTGCGGCATCTTCCTCACCGACAAGGAGGCTGCCTATTCGGACAAGTTCCTCGCGACCAAGGGCGGGCTGGGTGCCGCGCAGGCGCAGGTTCTGGGCGCGATGCGGGCGGAGGCGGAGCGCGTCGCCGCCATTGCCGAACGCCGCCGCGCGATCCGGCTGCTGGCAGCCACGCGCGCGCTGCTGGCACTCGCCGCGCCGGTCATCGCCGCCTACGCGACGCGCAAGGCCGGGCGCGGGATGCTGGATTATGACGACCTGATCGACCGCGCGCGCGCCGTGCTGCGCGACCCTGGTAGTGCCTGGGTGCTGTTCAAGCTCGATGGGGGGCTCGATCACGTGCTGCTGGACGAGGCGCAGGATTCCAACGCCGCGCAGTGGGGCATCGCACGCGCGCTGACCGAGGAATTCTTCGCCGGCGAGGGCGCGCGCGATCGCCCACGCAGCGTCTTCGCGGTGGGCGACGTGAAGCAATCCATCTACGGCTTCCAAGGCGCCGACCCCGACGGCTTCGCCAGGGAGCGCGACCATTTCGAGGTCGCCGCGCGCGATGCCGGGCACGCGTTCCGCCGGGTGCAGCTGAGCGTGTCCTTCCGCTCCACCGCGCCGGTGCTCGCACTCGTCGACGCGGTCTTCG
>JAZKFA010000314.1:0-4263 GCA_040386655.1 Pseudomonadota bacterium
ACGGCACCATCCGCCTGTGGCCGACGGGCCAGGTGATCGCGGAGACAGGCCTGCCGCTCAATGCGCTGGTGGCGCTGCCCGACGGCACGCTCGCCGCCGGTGGGGCCGATGGCGCGATACGGCTGCTCGGGCGCGCGGCGCGCAGCCTTGATGCCAGCTCCAGGCCCATCGCCGCGCTGGCGGCGAGCGCGGACGGCACGCGCCTGGCTGCCGCATCCCTCGGCGGTGGCGTGACGCTGTGGTCGATGCCGGAGGGGCGGCTGCTGCACACGCTCGAAGGGCCCGGGCTGCCGGTCTGGAGCCTGGGCTTCTCGCCGGACGGCGCCACGCTCTGGACCGGTGGCGCCGACCGCCAGTTGCGGCGCTGGGAGGTCGCCACCGGACGCGGGTACGGCCCCTTCGCCGAAGCGTCCGAGCCCGCCCATCCACCCGCCTTCCGCGCCTGTGCCGCCTGCCACGCGCTGACGCCCGGCGGGCCGCCGATGGCGGGGCCAACGCTCGCGGGCGTGCTCGGCCGGCGCATGGGAACGGTGCCCGGATACCGTTATTCGGAGCGGCTTACCCAGGGCGACATCACCTGGACGCGGGAGACCATCGCGGACCTCTTCACCCGTGGGCCGGAGACTGTGCTGCCCGGCACCCGCATGCCCGAGCAGGTCGTCTCCAACGCCGAAGACCTGACCGCGCTGCTGGACTACCTCGAGGCCGCGAGCCGGTAGAGCAATATCGCCGGAGGCGATGAAATTGCTCGCCAGACGAAGGCTACCGCCTCACCGCGAAGCGGCAAGGCGGTAGAGGGTGACGATGCGCTCGCGCTGGTTCTCCAGATCGAGCGAGGTAGGCACCAGGTGCATCCCCAACGGCACCAGCCGGTCGCGCGGCAGGTAGGCGCGGCCGGGGTCGGCGACCAGCACCTCCACCCCCTCCTCCGCGAGGCCCGTCAGCCACGGCAGGATATGGTTCGTCATCGGCGATTCGTAGAAGACGTCGCCGGCCATCACCACGTCCCAGCGGTTCGCCTCGCCCACCACGTCGCGGGCGCCGGCGTCCACCTCCACCCCGTTTAACGCCGCGTTCATGCGCGTGACCAGGGCGGCCATCGGGTCGATCTCGGCAGTCTCGACATGCGCCGCGCCCCGCAGCGCACAGGCGATGCCGGCCAGCCCGCCGCCGGCGGCGAAAACCAGCACGCGCTTGCCCGTGACGAGACCCGGCGTGTCCAGGACCAGCCGCGCCAGGGCCTGGCTGCCCGGCCAGGCGAAGGCCCAGTAGGGCGGGGGCATGTTGTGGCGGACGAGGAAATCCTCCGTCGCCTGCCACAGCGGGGTGACCTCGGTCGCGAGATGGAGCGGGATTTCCGGGACGATGGCGGCGGAGGCGACCACGGTGTGGGCGCGGATGAACGCCTCGGTCACGCAGCAAGAGCGGGGGAAATGAATTTCCCCCGGACCCCCATTCTTTCTTTTCTGTCTATTGGCACCAGTCGCGAACGAGCACTCACAGGCGGCCGGCGATCAACGCCAGCGCGACCGCCAGGCCAACGTCGCGGTTGGATTTGAAGAGCCTCAGGCAGCCCGCGGGGTCGTGGATATCCAGCCGCATAACCTGCCAGGCCAGCATCGCAGCCGGGACCACCAGCGCCAGGAAATACCAGGCGGACAGGCCGCCGAACCAGCCCACCAGCGCCAGCAAAACCACCACGCCGGAATAGCACGCCGCCAGGAAGGGGCGCGTCCGCTCGCCGAAGCGCAGGGCGGTGGAGCCAATGCCCAACATCGCGTCATCCTCGCGGTCCTGATGCGCATAGACCGTGTCGTAGCCCAGGATCCACAGGATCACGGCCGCATAGAGCAGGCCCGCCAAGCCATCCACGCCACCCACCGCCGCGGCGTAGCCCATGGGTGCAGCCCAGCCGAAGGTGAGACCCAGCATCGCTTGCGGCCAGCTCGTCACGCGCTTGGCCAAGGGATACAGCACCACCGGCACCAGCGAGCACACGCCCAGCACGATCGCGCCCCAGTTCAGCTGCACCAAGATGCCGAAGGACACGACCAGCAGCGCGAGGAGAAACACCAGCGCCTTCCGCACGCTCACCGCGCCCGACGCCAGCGGCCGGTCCCGCGTGCGCACCACCTTGCGGTCGATGTCGCGGTCGAACAGGTCGTTCACGACGCAGCCCGCGCCGCGCATCAGGATTGCGCCCACGCCGAACAGCAGCGCCAGGCGCAGGCCCTCGGCAAACGTGGGCGCGGCGAGGGCGAAGGCCCAGAAGCCCGGCAGCACCAGCAGCCAGATGCCGATGGGGCGGTCCAGGCGCATCAGCAGCGCATAGGGCCGCCACGCGCCCGGAAGGCGCGCGACCCATCCCTCGGCGCGGATATCGGTATGCCCGGACATGCGGGCTATACTCACGCGCGGAGGCCCCATGTCCATCCCCCGCCTGCACTGCGCCCAACCGCTCGCGGAGGGGACCGAGATCGACGCCACCCCCGGCCAGGCCCATTACCTCGGCGCCGTCATGCGCCGGGAGGCCGGCGACGCGGTGCACCTGTTCAACGCGGAGGACGGGGAGTTCGCGGCCACGCTGGCCGCCATCCGCAAGGACCGTGCGCGCTTCGCCATCGGCGCGCGCCGCCGCGCGCCCTGCCCCTCGCCTGACATCCGCCTGCTCATCGCCGCGATCAAGCGGGACGCGCTGGAATGGGCGGTGGAAAAGGCGACCGAGCTGGGGGTCGCGCGCATCCAGCCCGTCTTCACCCGGCGCAGCGTGACTGACCGCGTGAACACCGACCGCCTGGCCCTGATCGCGCGCGAAGCCGCCGAGCAGTGCGAACGCCTGGACATCCCCGTGGTCTGCCCGGCGGCCACGCTCGACGCCGTGCTCGCCGCCTGGGATGGCGCCCCGATCCTGGTCGCGGCCGAGCGCCGCGACGCGCCCACCCTGCTCGCTTTGGCGTCCCGGCACGCCCCGCCCCTCGCCCTGCTGGTGGGGCCCGAGGGGGGCTTTACCGAGGGTGAGCTTGACGTCCTGCTGCTTCATCCCTTTGTTGCCGCGGCAGCCCTTGGCCCGCGCATCCTGCGGGCGGAGACGGCGGCGGTCGCGGGGCTCGCGCTGCTACAGGCAGCGGCGGGGGACTGGACCACCCGCGCAATGGAATGGACGCATGTCGAACCCCGGTGATGCCGACCTGACGCCGATCGAGCACAAGGCGCAGCTGGCCGGCTGGTTCGCCGCCGGCTCCAAGCCGCGCGACGCCTGGACCATCGGCACCGAGCACGAGAAGTTCGGCTTCTACCGCGACACCCTCGCTCCGCCGCCCTACGCGCCGGGCGGCATCGAGGCGCTGCTTTTGGCGCTGCAGCCGCGCGGGTTCGAGCCGATTCTCGACAAGGGGAACGTCATCGGCCTCAAGCGCGATGGCGCGTCGATCTCGCTCGAACCCGGCGGCCAGTTCGAGCTGTCGGGCGCGCCGCTGCCCGACCTGCACGGCACCCATGCCGAACTGCACGCCCACCTCGACGAGGTGCGCGAAGTGGCGGCACCGCTGGGCATCGGATTCGCGCCGCTCGGCTTCCACCCGATGGCGACGCGCGAGGCGATCTCGTGGATGCCGAAAAGCCGCTACGCCATCATGCGCAATTACATGCCGCGCGTGGGCGAGATGGGCCTCGACATGATGCTGCGCACCTGCACCGTGCAGGTAAACCTCGATTTTGGCGACGAAGCCGACATGGCGGAGAAGTTCCGCGTCTCCCTTGCGCTGCAGCCGCTCGCGACCGCGCTGTTCGCCAATTCGCCGTTCAAGGAGGGCAAGCCCAACGGGCTGCGCACGCTGCGCGGGCGCGTCTGGACCGCCACCGACCCGGACCGCACCGGCATCCCCGCCATCGCCTTCGAACCCGGCTTCGGCTTCGAGATGTTCGCGGACTGGGTGCTGGACGTGCCGATGTACTTCATCGTCCGCGACGGCGCCTATGTGGATGCCGCCGGCGTGTCGTTCCGCGCCTTCCTCGAGGGCCATGCGGATCGCCTGGCCGGGCATGAGCCCACCATGGGCGACTGGGCGGACCACATCACGACCGTCTTCACCGATGTGCGGCTGAAGCGCTTCCTAGAGATGCGTGGCGCCGACGCCGGCAGCCCCGCCATGATGGTCGCGCAATCCGCCTTCTGGGTGGGGCTGATCTATGACGACGCCGCGCAGAAGGCCGCCGCGGCACTGATCCGGGACTGGTCGGTGCCCCAGTTGCAGGCGCTGCGCC
>JAZKFA010000314.1:4273-5911 GCA_040386655.1 Pseudomonadota bacterium
TTGCCGGGCGCACGCTGCGCGACGTCGCGCGCGACGTGCTCGCCATCAGCCGCGACGGGCTGCGGGCACGTGGCCTGGGCGAGGAGGTCTACCTCGACGTGCTGGACGAAGTCGTCGCCAGCGGCATGACCCAGGCCGATCGCTGGCTGGCCCGCTACAACGGTGAATGGGCTGGCGACGTGTCGCGCATCTTCGCCGAAGCGGCGGTGTGAGCGAGCGCAGGCCGCGCACGGCTTGACGCACCGCCCCACCGGGCGCCTTGATTTCCGCCTGAACAAAGGGGGCCCGCGCGATGGCCGCACCACAATCGGACGGGCGCATGCGGCTCGGCGTCTTCGTGCAGGCGGCGGGCCACCATGTCGCCGGCTGGCGCCACCCCGATGCCATCCCCGGCGGCCCCGACCTCGCGCTGATGCGCCACATCGCGATGACCGCCGAGCGCGGGAAGTTCGACCTGTTCTTCCTCGCCGACAACTTCACCACGGGCTATGCCGAACACCCCTCCTCGATCGGCAAGTTCGAGCCGCTGACGCTGCTCTCCGTGCTCTCGGCGCACACCACGTATCTGGGCCTGGCCGCGACGGCATCCACCACCTATGCCGAGCCCTACCACGTCGCGCGCGCCTTCTCCTCGCTCGACCATCTGTCGGGGGGGCGCGCGGCGTGGAACGTGGTGACGACCTCCTACCCCAAGAACGGCGCGGTCTTCGGCAAGCAGCACCCGCCCCATGCCGAGCGCTACGCCATGGCCGGCGAGTTCGTCGAAGCATGCAAGCTGCTGTGGGATTCCTGGGACGAGGGCGCCTTCGTCATGGACAAAACGGCGGGCACCTTTGTCCGTCCCGGCACGCTGCACGTGCCGGATTTCGAAGGCACCTATTTCACGGTGCGCGGCGGGCTCAACCTGCCGCGCTGCCCACAGGGCCAGCCGGTGATCATCCAGGCCGGCAGTTCGGCGCCGGGCCAGGCGCTGGCCGCTGAAACGGCGGATGTGGTCTTCACCGCGCAGAACAGCCTTGGCGACGCGCGGGATTTCTACCGCGGCCTGAAGGCGCAGCTCGCGCAACACGGGCGGAGCGCGGATTCGCTCAAGATCATGCCCGGCTTCATGCCCATCATCGGCCGCGACCAGGGCGAGGCGCGGGCACTGTTCGACCAGCTGAACCGCAACCTCGACATGAAGCAGGCCAACACCGTCCTGTCCGACCGGCTGGGCACCGACATGTCCGGCTACGACCTGGACGCTCCGGTCCCCGCGCTGCCCGAGAGCGACCACCTGAAGAGCCGCTCCGCGCTGCTGCTGGAAACGGCGCGGCGCGAGGGTCTGACGCTGCGCGAGCTCTGCTATCGCGTTGCCGCCGCGCGCGGCCACCTGATGGTCGTGGGCTCCCCGGCGCAGGTGGCCGACACCCTGGAGACCTGGTTCCGCGAGGGCGCGGCCGACGGCTTCAACCTCATGCCGCCCTTCTTCCCCGGCCAGTTCGACGCCTTCGTGGACCAGGTCGTGCCGATCCTTCAGGCGCGCGGCCTGTTCCGCCGCGACTATGAGGGGACCACGCTGCGCGACAACCTCGGCCTTGGGCGACCGGTCAGCCGCTATGCGGCGACGATGGCGGGCGCGGCGCAGCAGTAACGTCC
>JAZKFA010000315.1:0-2177 GCA_040386655.1 Pseudomonadota bacterium
TGCAAGCCCGTGTAGCGCTCCCAGCCGATCGTCGTCCCAGCCTCGATCGAGACGCGCAGGATCTGCTTGTTCGACACGTCGGGGAGGATGTCCTCGCGATAGGCCGCGTCCTGCTGGTCGAAGCAATCGGTCGAGGGCATCGACACGAGGTCGGCGCCAACGCCCTGCTCTTCGAGCCGGCGCTGAATCTCGGCCGCAATCTCGACCTCCGACCCGGTCGCGAGCAGGATGACCTCGAAGGAGACGCCGGCGGCGATCAGCGCGCTGGTCAGCACCGCAGCCGCGACCATTGCGAGCGCGTTGACCACGTTGTTTGCCGCGATCATGCGCGACGTCGCACCCTCGCCCGAACGCTCCTGGATGATGGCGTAGAGGGGCACCGAATACAGGCCACCACCCACCGCCAGCAGCAGCAGGTCCAGCAGCAATCGCCAGCCGATGGGGGCGCCGAGCACCGCGGTCCAACTCGCCAGCGGCGCGCCGCCTTCGATACTGAAGCAGGTGAATGCCAGGTCGGCGCAGCCGATGGAAATGGCGATGGCGGCGAAGGGCACGTAGCGCGCGCTGACCTCGCCCTTGAGCAGCTTCGCGCACAGCACCGACCCGACGCCCACGCCCACCGCGAAGATGGTCAGCAGCAGCGTGGCGACCGAGTTGTCCCCGCGCAGCGAGGTCTGCGCGATGACCGGCAGGGCGGAGAGCACGGTGGCCCCCAGCGTCCAGAACCAGGACAGGCCGAGGATGGAGAGCCACACGGGACGATTGGGCCGCGCCATGGTGATCAGCGCGCGGCTGGACCGCCAGATGTTCCAGTCGATGCGCAGCCCCGGTGCCGCGGGCGGTGCGGCGGGGATGCGCAGCGCGAGCACGAAGCCCAGCCCGGCAAGGGCCACGCCCAGCCCGGCGACGATCAGCGGCCCCGTCTCCAGCCCGATCAGCGCGCCGCCGGCGATGGTGCCGACGAGGATGCCGGAGAAGGTGCCGGCCTCGATCAACCCATTGCCCGCGACCAGCTCCTCCTCGCGCAGGTGCTGCGGCAGCAGGCCGTATTTCAGCGGCGAGAACAGCGTGGCCTGCACGCCCAGGCCGAACAGCACGACCACCAGGACCGCGAAACTTCCCGTGGCGAAGCCGATGGCCGCGCCGGTCATCAGCGCAACCTCCAGGGCCTTGGTCCAGCGGATCATCCGCGCCTTGTCGTGGCTATCCGCGATCTCGCCGGCGAGGCCGGAGAACAGCACGTAGGGCGCGATGAACACGCCGCCGAGCATGGCGACGAAGGCCGGTCCCGCCTCGGCCATGCGCATCAGCGCGAGGATGGCGATGGCGTTCTTAACGAGGTTGTCGTTCAGCGCGCCGCAGGTCTGCGTCACGAACAGCGGCAGGAAGCGGCGGGTGCGCAGCAGCGCGGTGGTGGTGTCGCTCATCGCGGTGTCCTTGCGGGGTTGGGCAGCCCGGCGGTCCGGGCGCAGAGGAGGCAGAGTTCATCGGCCATCGCCGGCAGGTCCCGGGTGAGGCGGCCGTAAAGGCGGAATGTCGCGGCCTGGACCAGCACGCCGACGATGGCGGCGGTCACCAGGGCCGCGTCGGCCGCGGGAATTTCTCGCGCGGCGATGGCACGTTCGACGCGGCGCTGGAGGACATCGACGGGGTTGCCCGCCTCCCCTCCGCCGACACGGTCAAGGCCGCGGTGCTGGCTGAGCAGGAGGAAGGCGAACATGGCTTCGTCCTCCGCGTGCAGGCGGCAGATGGCGCGGACCATGGCATCCAGGGCGGGGGCGAAGGCGGCGTGCGGGGCCGCTGCGTCGGCGAGGTGGCGGGCGTAGTCGGCGTAGCCGGAGACGAAGAGATCCGCGATCAGCTGGTCCCGCCCGCCGGTCCAGTGGGCGTAGAGCGTGCTGACCTGGACGCCGGCGCCGGCGGCGATGTCGCGCTGGGAGACGGCGTCGATCCCGCGCTCGGCGAACAGGCGCACGGCGGCCTGGCGGATGCGGTCCTTGGTGGGGATGGGCGGGGTGGTGGGCACGGGATACTCCGAACGAACGTTCGTAAGATGCCTGCTGGAGTTCGGGATGTCAACGGCCTTTGCAACGAAGTCGCGCGCGGCGCCATGCTGGTGCCTTGCCAAGCCTCGCCCTGCCGATAGGCTCGCCCGCATCGCCACATGGAGCGCGCGC
>JAZKFA010000316.1:0-4867 GCA_040386655.1 Pseudomonadota bacterium
CCGGGCGTGCGGTCGCCCATGTGCACACCCTGTTCAACCTGGCCCTCGCGGTGCTTTTCCTGCCGCTGCTCGGCCCCTTCGCCGGCTTCCTGCGCTGGCTCCTGCCGGACCGCGCCGACGCCGCCGATCCCGCGCGCCCGCTCTACCTCGACCCCGCCGCGCGCGAGACGCCCATCGTCGCCCTCGGCGGGGCGGCGCGCGAAGCCCTGCGCCTGGCCGACGTGCTGGAAGAAATGCTGCGCGGTGCCCGCACCGTGCTGGCCGAAGGCAACCGACGCCAGATCGGCGAGACCCGGCGCCTCGACGACGTGCTCGACAGCCTCAACACCGCGATCAAGGCCTACCTGACCTCCATAGACCCCGACGAGCTCGGCGAGGCCGACCACCACCGGCTGAACGCCATCCTCGCCTTCGCGATGAACATGGAGCAGGCCGGGGATGTGGTGTACCTCAACCTCCTCCCGCACGCGGCCAAGCGGCTCAAGCGCGGGCTTTCCCTCGTCCAGCCCGGCAATACCGAGCTGCTCGGCATGCTCGACCGGCTGATCGCGAACCTGCGCGCCGCCGCGGCCCTGTTCATGACCGAGGACCTGCGCGCGGCCCGGCTTCTGGCGGCCGAGAAGGTCGCGTTCCGCACCGCGGAAGGTTCAGCGACGGAGGCGCATTTCGCGCGGCTGCGATCCGGCCAGCTGGACAGCGCGCAGACCAGCGCGCTGCACCTGGACCTGCTGCGCGACATGAAGCAGATCAACTCTCACATCGTCGCGGCCGCAGCCTACCCGGTGCTGGAACGCCGCGGCGAATTGCTGCCCAGCCGCATGGCGGAGGGTGGGTGACCGCGCCGGGACACTGCACCGGCAGCAACGCTCCATGATCGCCGCAAGCCATGCGCGCGGAACCGTAGCCGGGCAGCTGCGCGCCGGTCAGCGCCGCTGCGCCTGATGCCGCCGCCGCTCGACCCTGCGGCATCGAGCCGATGCGCCGAGCCAAGCGGGTGATTGCAGGCTCCGTCAGTTGGAACGCATCCGGTCGCCTATGCGTCCCAGAATGCCATCAGCGGTATTCTTCTCGGCGGTATGCCCAAAGCCAGCGGGCTTCTGCATGCCCGGGACCCTGTCGAATTCCTCGCCGGGGATGACCTGCAGCGCCTCCGGCGCGTATGCCGGCCGACACGAGCCGTCACAGGTTCACAATTCGAAATCAAATCGGCGTTCTCGTCAGGGCATCCCTGAACGGGTCGGTCCTGCCGGGTCGCTACAGCCACCGGCGGGACAGCCTTGATCATGGATTGCGACATCGCCCGGTCTGCCTAAGCATCGGCAAGCCCGGTTCTCCGGCAGCTTCGGGTGCAGGCGATGGCGGGCCTAGTCGATCCGCCCGATCCGCTGCACCACGGCCGCCAGCCGCACCGCATCCGCCTGCGCAAACTGCGCGAAGGCCTCACCTTCGCGGAAGTCGATCGCACTTCCCGCCGCGGTCAGCGCCCGCACAACATCGGGGTCTTGCGCGGCGGCGGCGAAGGCCGCGCGCAGGCTTGCGGCCACCGGCTCCGGCGTCGCGGCGGGCGCATAGGCGCCGCACCAGATGTAGTACTCCACGCCGACGAAGCCCTTCGACAGCAGGGTCGGCACCTGCTCGAACCCCGCGATTGGGTTGGCACCCCAGCTCGCCAGCACGCGCAGGCGGCCATCCCTGACGTGCGGGGCAATGGGCCCCGGGCCCGACGCCATCGCCTGCACCTGGCCAGCCAGCAGCGCCGTCAGCGCAGGCCCGCCGCCCTGGAACGGCACGTGCAGCAGGTCCACATTCGCCGCCGTCGCCAGCATCGCCATGGGCAAATGCAGCGCCGAGTAGTTCCCCGAGGACGAATACGGGATCACCCCCGGCCGCCGCCGCGCATCGGTCAGGAACTGCTCGAGCGACTGCCACGGGCTCGCCGCCGGGACCGCCAGCAGCACCGGGTCGGCGGTGACCAGGGCCAGCGGCTTGAGCTGGTCGAGCGTATAGGCCGGCGCGCGGTTGAACAGCTTCGCCGCCTCCGGCAGCACCACCACCGAGGAGAGCGCCATCAGCACCGTCAGCCCATCCGGGGCTGCGCGCGCGACGGAGGCATTGCCGATCTCGCCGGCCGCACCGGGGCGGTTCTGCACGGGCACCGCCACCCGCCACTGCCGCTCCAGCGAGGCCGCCACCGGGCGTGCCACCACATCGGCCTGCCCGCCTGGCGGAAACGCCACCACCATGGTCACGGGACGACCCGGAAAATCGGTTTGCGCCCATGCGGCAGGCGCGGCCGCAAGGCCCATGGCACCGAGTGCTGCGCGTCGTGTGATGGTCATCATGATCCCCTCAAGGCGCTTCAAGGCGCCACTTCCGTACCTGCGCGATCAACGCCCGCCACCTCGCGAATGTTTCGGCCACGCGAGGCCGCGCGCATCACCCCTCAGGTAACCGGCGTGAACTCCGCGCCACGCAATTCCGACAGCACCCCGTCATGGATGCCGAACCGGTATCCCGCAAGCGCCAGTTCCCCCGCCGCGACCGGCTCCGCGATCCAGGGGAAGGTCATCAGGTTCGCGAGCGACAGGCGCACCGCCGCCTTCTCGCCGATGGTCAGCGTGGCGTCGCTGCTGAGCCCCGCAGGGATGCATTCGAGAATCGAATGCGCCATGCCCACCCAGGGGCGGACGAAGTCGCTCGCCTCGGGCGGCACGCCCTCGACAATGCCGCGCACCCCGCCGCACAGCGCATGGCCCAGCACCACGATCCGCCGCACCTTCAGCACCCGTACCCCGTATTCCAGCGCGGCGGAGGTGCCGTGGCAGCCGCCATCCGGCGCATAGGGCGGCACGAGGGCCGCGATGTTGCGCACCACGAACAGCTCGCCCGGCGCGGCGCCGAACACCGTCTGCGGATCGACGCGGCTATCCGAGCACGCGATCACCATGGTCTCGGGGTTCTGCCCCTGCGTCAGTTCCTCGTAGTGGGCGCGCGCGTCAGACCAGGTCACGGCCCGGAAGCGGCGATAGCCGTCCAGCAGGCGATTCACGCGACCGCATTCTCCAGCACGCCGATGCCGGTGATCTCGATGCGCACGACATCCCCCTTCTTGAGGAAGCGCGGCGGCGAGAACCCGATGCCCACCCCCGCCGGCGTCCCGGTCGCGATGATATCGCCAGGCTCGAGCGTGATGGCGGCCGAGATGGCGACGATCAGCGTCGGGATGTCGAAGATCAAGTCGGCCACCGGGGCGTGCTGGCGCTGCTCGCCATTGACCCAGGTGGTCACGATCAACGCACCCGGATCGGGCACCTCGTCGGCGGTCAGGATGGCGGGCCCCATCGGGCAGAAGCTGTCGAGTCCCTTGCCCAGGATCCACTGGCTGTGCCGCTTCTGCAGGTGCCGCGCGGTCACGTCGTTCACGATGGTGTAGCCGAACACGTGCTTCATCGCGTCGGCATGGCTGATGCCGCGCCCGCCCTGCCCGATCACCACCGCCAGCTCGCCCTCATAGTCGAGCCCGCCGGTCGGATCGAGGTCACCCAGGATGGGCTCGCCCTGCGCGATGATCGAGGTGTGCGGCTTGGAGAACACCACCGGAAAGGGTGGGACCACATCCTTCGCGCCGCCATCGAAGCCGGACCCCGCGAACTCCTTTGCATGCTCGTGGTAGTTCTTGCCCACGCAGAACACGTTCTTCGGGGGGCGCGGGATCGGGGCCATCAAGATGGCGTTCTGCACCACCGGCGCCTTCGCCGCGGCCGCCTGCGCACGCTCCAGCATGGCCGCCCCGCCACCGATCAGCGCGGGCATGTTGTCCCACGAGACCGCAGGATCCGCCGCGGCGAGATCGAGCACGGCGCCCTGCGCATCCAGTGCGCCGATGTGCTCGCCGAGGAAGCCGGGGCGCTTGTAAGTGACGAGACGCATCGCAGAAATCCTCAGGAGGAAGAAAGGGCGGGGAAGGAATTTCCCCGGGCCAACCTATGGGGTGCTGACCATGGGAGCGGCCGGCAGCGTGACGGCGCGCTCTACCACGCGCGCGGCGCGGAAGCACAGGTCGTCACGATACAGTGCGGCGGCGATCTGCACGGAGCGCGGAAGCCCGGCATCGTCCAGGCCCACGGGGACGGCGATCGCGGGCTGGCGCGTCAGGTTGAAGGCGAAGGTCCAGGGCGCCCAGTCGCGCCACAGCGCCTCTGCGGCATCGACCACCGGGCCGCCGATCGGCAGGGCGGCGGTCGGCGTCGCCGCGGTCAGCACCAGGTCATATCGCCCATGAAAGCGCGCCATGGCATGCGCGGCCTCGATCCGCATGGCGTCGGCGGCGAGGAAATCCACCGCCGACATTGCCGCCTCGCGCTCCGCCACCGCCAACATGCCGGCATCGAGCAGGTTGTGCTGCGCAGCCGGGATGCCCGCCACCACCTTCGCCAGCGCCACGCCCCAGACCCGGCCGAAGATTGCGCGCGTGTCAGGCAGGCCGGGATCGGCTTCCTCCACCAGCGCACCCGCGTCGCGCAGCATCCGCGCGGCCAACGCGACGCCCGCCTCCCCCTCCGCATCCAGCGGCGCGTCGAAGCCCAGCCGGCGCACCAGCGCGATGCGCATGCCGCGCACCCCGTCCTCGATGCCGTCGCGCCAATCGCGGGCATCATCGGGAAGGCAGAAGGGGTCTCGCGCGTCGAAGCGCGCCATTGTGTTCAGCATCAGCGCGGCATCGCGAACGCCGCGCGTCATCGGTCCGGCGCAGGCGACATTGGCGAAGGCGCCGAGTGGCCATTGCGGCACCCGCCCGAAGCTCGGCTTCACCCCCACCAGACCGCACCAAGCGGCGGGGATGCGCACGGAACCGCCGGCATCGGTG
>JAZKFA010000317.1:0-1804 GCA_040386655.1 Pseudomonadota bacterium
GAAGCCGGCGTGACCATCACCGACCTGTCGCTGGCCGACACCATGGGCTGGGCGATCCCGCCGCGCATCGAGCGCACGGTGGCCGAGGTCCGCAGCCGCTGGCCGGACAAGCGCATCACGCTGCACCTGCACGACACGCGCGGCCTCGCCGTAGCCAATGCGCATGCCGCGATCAAAATGGGGATCGACCGGTTTGACGCGACGGTAGGCGGGTTGGGCGGCTGCCCCTTCGCGGGGCAGAAGGGTGCTGCGGGCAATATCTGCTCCGAGGAGCTGGTCCTGCTGTGCGAGGAGATGGGCATCGAGACCGGCGTCGATCTCGACAAGCTGATCGAGGTCGGCCGCATGGCGGAATCCATCGTTGGCCACCAGCTGCCGAGCGAGCTGATCCACGCCGGCAGCCTGGACGCCTTCCGCCGCCAGGCGGCGTAACGCAAAGGTCAGATTGCGCGCCCGGGTGGCCATCCGGGCGCGGCGCACTATCTGCGGGGCATGACGGATCGAATCGCGCCAGTGGCGCCCCGCGCGCCGCGGCCGGATCCCGCGCGCGCCCTGAAATCAGCCATCACCGGGCGCGTCGTCGCCCTGTTCAACGATCGGAGCCGGGGCGAGGCACCGGTGATGCGCCGCACGGACGGGCTTTTTGGCCCCAACTCGGTCGCTTGGCGCGTCCATGGCGACGTGACCTCGATGATGATCGGCGGCGTCTCCTCCTTGTTGCTGCAGATGCTGCACCCGCCGGTGCTCGCGGGCGTGTGGGATCATTCCGGATTTCGCGCCGACATGCAGGGCCGTCTGCGCCGCACGGCGCGCTTTATCGCGCTGACCACCTATGGCGGGCGCGAGGAGGCGGAGGCAGTGATCGCGCGCGTCTGCCGCATCCATGACCAGGTGCGCGGCTCCTTGCCGGACGGGACGCCCTACGCCGCCAATGACCCCACCTTGCTCGCCTGGGTGCACGTCACCGAGGCGCTGAGTTTCCTCAACGCCTGGCGCCGCTACGCCGAGCCGCGGATGCCCTTGGCCGCGCAGGACCGCTACTTCGCGGAGGTGGCGCAGGTCGCCCGTGCGCTCGGTGCCGACCCCGTGCCGGTCAACCGTGCCGCCGCATTGCGCCTGATCGAGGACTACCGCCCGCACCTGCGCAATGATGCGCGCACGCGCGACGTGCGGGACGTGGTGCTGAACGCCGCTGTTGCCGATCCGCTGACGGCACCCGTGCAGGCAGTGGGCAACCAGGCGGCGATCGACCTGCTGCCGGATTGGGCGCGGCGGATGCACGGATTGTCCAACCCGGTGCTCGGCCGGCCGCTGCTGCGGGCGGGCATGTTCGGCGTGGCGCGCACCCTTCGCTGGGCCTTCCGCTGAGGCGTTATCCGGTCGAGGCGCGCAGTTCCTGGGGACTCAACCCATGGCGCAGCCTCTCGGCGAGCGCCTTGAGCGGCGCCCCCACCTCCGCACGCAGCCGCGCCGGGCTCAGCGTCACCGCAGCCGAGCCGCAGTTGATGGTGTAGGGCACGGAACCGTCCGGGCCGAGGATCGGCACCGCGCAGGTGTTGTAGCCGCGGTGCAGGATGCCCGCGTTGATGATCCAGCCCTTGGCTGAATATTCGGCCAGCGCCTTCTGGAACTCACGCTTCGCGGGCTGCCAGCGCGTCGCGTCCTTCGCCTCGATCTCCGCGATGGCTTCGGCGCGCGCCTCAGGCGTCGCGCCGACCAGCCAGGCCCAGCCGAGGGCCGAGGTCGACAGCGGCACGCGGCTGCCGACGCGCAAATTCATCAGCAGGCGGTTGTCGCTCTCGCA
>JAZKFA010000318.1:0-6984 GCA_040386655.1 Pseudomonadota bacterium
AGGGGCTCTGCCCCTGGACCCCGCGAGGATCGTGTCGATCCTCGACCTCCATCTGCTGGTTCTGGAATTGGGTGAGGGGTTTGAGCCTCGCCGGCGGCAAGGCGGGTTGGGGAGGGGGCGCGTTGTGCCACTTACGCCGAAGGTCCCTCCCTTGATGCGCGCCCTCCCCAACCCGCCTCATTCAGCAAGCACAGCCCTGACCCAACTCAGGACCAACGCATGCCGGGGTCCGGGGATCGGCTCGATCCCTGGCGGGGGCCGGGGGCAGCGCCGCCGCCTTGTCTTCCGGGCATGAGCGCCCTCGTCACGGAGCTGCGGCTGAAGCGTGCGGAGAAGGTGCTGGAGGTGGTGTTTGCTGACGGTGCGCGGTTCGCGTTGCCGGCGGAGTATTTGCGCGTGGAGAGTCCATCCGCCGAGGTGCAGGGGCATGGGCCAGGGCAGAAGGTCATCATCTCGGGCCGGCGGCATGTCGGCATCATGCGGGTGGAGCCGGTGGGGCATTACGCGGTGCGGATCGTGTTCGACGATCTCCACGACAGCGGCATCTTCAGCTGGGATTATCTATATCGGCTGGGCAGCGATCAGGCGCGGATCTGGGCCGAGTACGAGGCAGCGCTGGCGGCGCGGGGATTGTCGCGCGATCCGACGCGGCCGTGATGGTGCGGTAGGCTGAGGGCATGGCTTGGCTGGCGGGCGCGCGGGCCGGGGCGGGGAGCATCAAGCGCGACGTGGTGGCGCTATGGCTCGCGGCGCGCGATGGCCGAACGCCGATGGCGGCGAAGCTGGTCTCGGCGGCGGTCGCGGCCTACGCGCTGTCGCCGATCGACCTGATCCCTGATGCGATCCCGGTGCTGGGATATCTCGATGACCTGGTGATCGTCCCGCTGGGGATCATGCTGGCGGTGCGGTTGGTGCCGGCGGCGTTGATGGCGGAGTTCCGTGCCGCGGCGCTGGCGCGGGCGGGCCGACCGGTCAGCCGCGCCGGTCTCGCGATCGTTGTGGCGATCTGGGTGCTTGCGGCGCTGGGTGTCGCGTGGTGGCTCTGGCGGCGTGCAGGCGGGGCCTGATCATCGCAAGACGAAGAAGCGACCTCTTCGCCCCGTAGCGGGCCGCGAGCCCATAGGGGCGAACGCCGGTTGTCCGGCGAGCCAAGCGGCCGGGGGCGGCGCGCGGCGCTTGCGGGAACAAATCGCGCTAGCCCACCGTCTCCGGAACGCGGGCCAGCAGCGGCTCCAGCAGTGCTTCGATCTGCGCCGGAGATTCCCATTCCAGGCGAACGTTCACCACGGTGACCCGGCTGCGGAACGCCTGCGGGATGCGCACGAAATCCTTGCGCGTGGTGACAGGGATCGCACGCAAGGCCTCGGCCTCGGCGAGCAGCTCGCGCAGGTCGCCGGAATCATAGGGGTAGTGGTCAGCGTAGGATTGACGCCCCGCCAGGATCGCGCCGGCTTCCTGCAGGCTCGCGAAGAACTTGCGGGGATTGCCGATGCCGCAGAAGGCGAAGATGGACTGGCCGGACAGCATCTCCGCTTCCGGTCCGGACACCAGGCGGGCGCGCAGCACCTGCAGCCCTGGCGGCAGTTGCGCCAGCGCGCCGCATTCATCCTCGCCGACCAGCACCGCGGCCTGGCAGCGCGCCGCGGCCGCGGCGACGGGTTCGCGTAGCGGACCGGCGGGAATCACGCGGGCATTGCCGAAGCCGGAAGTGCCGTCGATGACCAGCAGCGACAGGTCCTTCGCCAGGCCGGGGTTCTGCAACCCATCATCCATGACGATGGCGCGCGCGCCGTTCTGGGCGCCGAGCTTCGCGCCGGCGACGCGATCCGCGCTGACGATGGTGGGATGTTCGGCTGCGAGCAGCAGTGCCTCGTCGCCGACCGAACGGCTGTCGTGCTGCGCCGGGTTGACCAGGACGGGACCCTTGATGTTGCCGCCATAGCCGCGCAGCAGGAAATGCGGGGGGAGGCCGTGATCGGCCAGGCGCCGCCCGAGGTCGAGCGCAACGGTGGTCTTCCCGGCGCCACCAGCGGTGGCGTTGCCCACGCAGATGATGGGGACAGGCGCCTTCCAGCCGGGCCGCGCCATGCGCCGCGCGGTGGCCCCGGCATAGAGGGCGGAGAGGGGGGAGAGCAGCAGGGGCAGCACGCCACCGCCGCCGCTCCAGAAATTGGGGGCGCGCATCAAGCCTCGACCGTCACTCGTCCTTCGTTGGCGCCCGAGGCATCGAGCAGCGGCAGCAGGGCGGCCACTACCCGATCGGGCAATTCCGCCTGGCCGGCGGTCACGCGGGCTGCGGCATCCGCCATCGCCCGCCTCGTCTCCGCGTTCGATAGCACGTCGGCCACCGCCTCCGCCAGCGCGCCCGGGTTGGCGTCGCAGCGGCGGATTGCATGCGTGTCATGCATCATCTCCGTAATGGCTGCGAAATTATCCATGTGCGGTCCGGCGATCACCGGGCAGCCGAGCCGCGCGGGCTCGAGCGGGTTCTGCCCGCCGCGCGGCACCAGCGAACCGCCGATGAGCGCGACGTCGGCTAGGCGATAGAACAGCCCCAGCTCGCCCAGCGTGTCGGCGAGATAGAGGCCCGCCTCGCGCTCGGGCAGGCCGCCGGTGCTGCGCCGTGTCGGCAGGCCGAGGCTCTCTGCGATGGTGACGCCGCGGTCGGGGTGGCGCGGCGCCAGGATGGTGAGCAGGGTGGGAAAGCGTTCGCGCAGGATCGCGTGCGCGTCCGCGACCATGGCCTCCTCGCCGGGATGGGTGCTGGCGGCGAGCAGGATGGGACGGCCCTCGGTCATGGCTCGCAGGCGGGCCAGTGCGTCGGCGTCGAAGGGCAGTGGCTCCGCGGCGAACTTCAAATTGCCCGCGGCGATGGCTTGCGTGGCGCCGAGGGATGCGAAGCGCTCCGCATCCGCCTCCGACTGTGCGAGGATCAGGGTGAAGCGCGCCATCGTCTCGCGCGCGAGGGCGGGCAGCCGCGCCCAGCGCCTGAGCGAGCGTGGCGAGATCCGCGCGTTGATGAGCGCAAGAGGGATGGAGCGCGCGGCGGCGGCCGCCAGCAGGTTCGGCCAGAACTCGCTCTCGACGAAGACGGCCGCGTTCGGTCGCCAGCCATCAAGGAAGCGTGCCACCCAGGCCGGCACATCGAGCGGGACGAAGCGGTGCGTCACCCGCGCGACAATCGCCGGCGGCAGGCGTTGCGCGAGCAGCGTCGCCGCGGTGACGGTGCCGGTCGTCACCAGGATGTGCAGCGCCGGGCGCGTGTCGAGCAGGCGCGGCAGCAGCGGCAGCACGGACAGCGTCTCGCCCACGCTTGCCGCGTGCAGCCACAGCAAGGGGCCGGGCGGGCGCGCGGCACCCTCGCCGAGGCGCTCGGCCAGACGCGAAGCGACCTCCTTGCCGCGCCGCACACGCATCCGCAGATAGAGCGGCAGTGCCGGCGCGATCGCGCTCGCAGCTCCATGCCATAGGCGCAGCGCAAGGCTCATGCCTCTGCCGCCTCGCGCGCCTGGGTGAGTGCGGCGGCAATGGTCGGCAGCGCGGCTTCGGCGCCGTTGCGCGGAACGTGGATGGGCGGCGCGAGCGCGATGGTCCCGCGCGAGAAAGGCAGCGGGAACACCATGCGGTCCCAGGAGCCGAGCGTGCGCCGGCGCGTGGTGATCGCGGCGCAGGCGAGCACCGGCGCGCCTGATGCTGCCGCGAGCTGCGCGATGCCCGGCGCTGCCTGCCGCCGCGGCCCGCGTGGGCCATCGGGCGTGATGACGAGCACGCGGCCTTCGCCGAGCAGGCGCAGCATCCGCCGCAGCGCCGGCGTTGCACCGCGCGACGACGAGCCCTCGATGATTCCCGCACCGGCCTCGGCGAGGATGCGCGCGATCAGCCGTCCGTCGCGATGGGCGGAGATCAGGATTTCGACCGGCGGTACCGCGCCGCCCGTCGCGCGCGCGAGTGCAACGCGCCAGCACGCCGCGAAGACGGCGAGGTTCTCATGCCAGAAGGCGAGGATCACCCCCTGCCCGGCGGCGAGTGGTGCGGCGTGTTCGGGATTGATGAGCGTCCAGCGCGTGGTCGCCGTGACGAGCCGGAGATAGAATACCAGTAGGCGCAACAGGATCGCCTGGATGGCCGGGTGTTTTCCCAATCGCTTCAGCATCTCACGCTGGCGTTAGCACCCGTGAGCGCCGCTGGCCAGCGAGGGGCGGATCACCTCAGAGGCAGGCGTGCGGCGCCTCGCCCTTGGCCATGTGCTTGAAGGCGCCCAAACTTAAGCGCGCCTTCGCGCCCGCCGGGAGCGCTAAGGCGCTACGGCGGGGAGTCCGGCGAGCCAAGCGCGCGGAGCGCGAGGCCAGGGCCTGAGGGCCCAAAGTCAGCGCCCCGTTCCGATGATGCTTAGCGCTCCGCGGAACTGCGCGGCGCAGGCCTCCCAGGAATATCGCTCGGCATGGGCGCGGGCGCCCGCACGGTCACAATCGAGCGCGCGAAGGCACGCCGCCCGTAAATCCTCGTCCAGCGCGCCCACGCGCGGATCGGTGATGACATCGAGCGGACCTGTCACCGGATAGGCCGCGACCGGCGTGCCCTTCGAGCAGCACCAACCCGAAGGTGTCCGTGCGGGAGGGAAAGACAAAAACATCCGCCCCGGCATAGCTGCGCGCGAGCGCGCCATTGTCGCGCCAGCCGGTGAAATACGCGTCCGGAAAGCGCGCCATCAGCGCCGCGCGCTGCGGCCCGTCGCCCACCACGACCTTGGTGCCCGGAAGATCCAGGTTCAGGAAGGCGGCGATGTTCTTCTCGATCGCGACGCGGCCCGCATAAAGGAAGATCGGCCGCGGCAGCCCCTCGAACGGATCGCGCGCGGTCGTGTTGAAGCGTGCGAGATCGACACCCCGTGTCCAGGGCTGAACCTTGGTGAAGCCGCGCGCGGTCAGCTCGTCGCGCAGAGATTGCGTGGCCGCGAGCGTCGCCTCGCCGGCCTGGTGGAAGCGGCGCATCACCGCCCAGGACCAGCGCGTGGGGATGCGCGTCCGCGCGTGCAGGTATTCGGGGAATTTCGTGTGATAGGCGGTGGTGAAGGGCCAGCCGCGCGCCTTGCAGATGCCGCGCATTGCCCAGCCGAGCGGGCCCTCCGTCGCGATGTGGACGGCGCACGGCATGAAGGATTGCGCGATCGCCTCCAGCTTCCGGCGCGGCCGCAGCGCAAGGCGGATCTCCTTGTACCCTGGCGTCGGGATCGACGCGAAGCGGTCCGGCCCGACGACGTCGATGATGTCGCCCTGCGCGCGCAGAATGTCGGTCACCAGCGTCAGCGTGCGCACCACGCCGTTGATCTGCGGATGCCAGGCATCGGAGATGATGAGCAGGCGGAGCGGCGCGCGCCGTCCGAGTGCCAGATCAGGCTGCGGCAGCACCGGCGCGACGTCGTTCACGCGGCCTCCTGGGCCGACATACCGACGCGGGTGGTCCCGCGCGCGCCGAAGGTGAGGCGGTTCTCCGCGGCCCAGTCGACCAGCGCGAAGCGGCCATCGGCGTGTTCGACCAGCGCGGTGCAGCTTTCGACCCAGTCGCCGTCGTTCATGTAGGCGATGCCCTGGATGGTGCGCATTTCCGCGTGGTGGATATGACCGCATACCACGCCGTCCAACCCACGCCGGCGCGCCTCGTTCGCGAGCGCGGATTCGTAGCGGTCGATCGCCTTGACCGCCTCCTTCACCTGGCGCTTGAGCCATTGCGACAGCGACCAGTAGGGATAGCCAAGCCGCCGGCGAACCGCGTTGAACCCGGTGTTCAGCCACAGCGCCCAGTCATAGGCCCAGTCGCCGAGATGGGCGAGGAACTTGGCATAGCGGATGACGCCATCGAACTCGTCGCCATGCATGACGAGGAAGCGCTTGCCGTCGGCGGCCGTGTGCACCGCCTCCTTCTGCAGCCGCACGCCGCCGAGCTCCAGGCCGATGCCCAGCCAGTCGCGAAACATCTCGTCGTGGTTGCCGGGGATGTAGGTCACCGCGGTGCCGCTGCGCGCCATCGACAGGATCAGGCGGATCGCCTCGTTGTGGTCCTCATCCCAGTACCAGGATTTCTTCAGGCGCCAGCCATCGACGATGTCGCCGACGAGATAGAGGTGCTCGCATTCCACCTGCCGCAGGAAATCGACCAGCAAGTCGGTCCGGCACCCGCGCGTGCCCAGATGCGTGTCGGATATGAAGATGCTTCGGTAGCGACGCCTGGTTTCGGTTGAGTGCATGAAGCTGTCCTTCCTGCCCGCTCTGGCCTCGAATCGGTCAGGCGCGCACATCGGGTACACGGTGTGTTCGCGGCCTTTATCCCGCCGCGCGAAGAAACCGCATGAAGGCTGCGTGAAAACATTGCTTTATTCGCAGTCATGATATCGAAGTCATACTGACTTGAAATTGTAACCTCCTGGCTGCGAGAAGCCCCGTCACATGCTCGTTGTTTTCAATCCTGCCGCTGGTGGACGGCGCCGGGCCCGCTTGACCCGTGCGCTCGACACCATGCTCGGTCTTGGACTGCGGCCTGAGCTGGCGGAGACGGCCGGCCCCGGCGATGCCGAGCGCCTGGCGCGCGACGGGGCCACACGCGGAGAGGCGGTGGTCATCGCGGCCGGGGGCGACGGCACCATCGCGGAAGTGGCCAGCGGTATCGCCGGCTCAGATGCCGCGCTCGGCGTGCTGCCGCTGGGCACCGCCAATGTGCTGGCCTGGGAGATGGGCCTCGCGATGCGGCCGGAGGATGCGGCAGGCCGGCTCGCGACCGGGCGCATGGTGGAGCTGCGCCCCGGCCTTGCGCGCTTCGCCGACGGCCGGGCGCGGCTGTTCGTGCAGATGCTGGGCGCGGGGTTCGACGCCGCCGTGGTGCGCGACCTCGAACTCGGGCTGAAGCGGCGCATCGGCAAGGCGGCATATGTGCTGGAGACCCTGCGCCAGCTGCGCCGCTACGACTTTCCGCCGCTATCAGCCGTGATCG
>JAZKFA010000319.1:0-17426 GCA_040386655.1 Pseudomonadota bacterium
CGACCAGGACTGACCGCGCCTTGACGCTGCGCGCCATTGGCCGCAGCGTCGGCCCCAAGCAGGGGATCAACCCTGACGGAGGAACGGCTTGCCGCGCATCGCCCCTGGGTCATCGCGCGTGCGCCGCGCCACCGTTTTGCGCCGCGACCCAAGGACCACGCTGCATGAGTGAACTCGCCCCCCGCACCCTGTTCGAAAAAATCTGGGACAGCCACCGCGTGCTCGACCGCGAAGACGGCCAGACGCTGCTCTATGTCGACCGACATCTCGTCCATGACGGCTCCGCCCCCGCATTCGAATTGCTGCGCCAGCGCGGCATCAAGCCGCGCGCGCCCGAACGTGTCTTCGCGACGCCCGACCACTACGTCCCCACCGACACGCGCGAGCGCGACGCCATCACCGATGACCGCCACCGCGGCATGGTCGATGCGCTGGAGCGCAACACCGCCGAGACCGGCATCCGCATGTTCGGCCTCAAGGACGCGAACCAGGGCATCGTCCACGTGGTCGGCCCCGAGGCGGGGTTGAGCCTGCCGGGCATGCTCATCGTCTGCGGCGACAGCCACACCTCCACGCATGGTGCGCTGGGCGCACTCGCCTTCGGGATCGGGTCGACCGAGGTCGCGCATGTGCTGGGCAGCCAGACGCTGTGGCAGCGCCGGCCGAAGACGCTGCGCATCACCATCGACGGCACGCTGGGCACGGGCGTCACGGCAAAGGATGTGATCCTCGCGATCATCGCCGCGATCGGTGCGGCGGGTGCCACCGGCCACGTCATCGAATACGCCGGCAGCGCCATCCGCGGCCTGTCGATGGAAGGCCGCCTGACGCTGTGCAACATGTCCATCGAGGCGGGTGGCCGCGCCGGCATGGTCGCGCCCGACGAGACCACTTATGCCTACCTCAAGGGCCGTCCCTTCGCCCCCGCCGGCCATGACTGGGACCGCGAGCTGGAACGCTGGAAGCGCCTGCCTTCGGACCCCGGCGCCGTCTTCGACCGCGAGGTCACGCTCGACGGCGACGCCATCGCGCCCATGGTCACCTGGGGCAACAGCCCCGAGGACGCGCTGCCGATCACCGCCAGCCTGCCAGACCCCGCGGCGGAGCCCGATCCCGAGCGCCGCGCCGCCATCCTGGACGCCTTCGAATACATGGGCCTGACCCCCGGCGCCCCGCTGGAGTCCGTCATGGTCAACCGCGTCTTCATCGGCTCCTGCACCAATGGCCGGATCGAGGACCTGCGCGCCGCCGCCGAGGTCGCGCGGGGCCGCCGCGTCGCCCAGGGCGTTGTCGCCTGGGTGGTGCCGGGTTCCGCCCCGGTGCGCCGCCAAGCGGTGGAGGAAGGCCTCGACCGCATCTTTACCGAAGCCGGGTTCGAATTTCGTGAGGCGGGCTGTTCCATGTGCCTCGGCACGAATGGGGAGATCGCCACGCCGGGCGAGCGCGTGGCCTCCACCTCCAACCGCAATTTCCGCGGGCGACAGGGACCCGGGGCACGCACGCACCTGCTGAGCCCCGCGATGGCGGCGGCGGCCGCCGTGACGGGGCACCTCACCGATGTGCGCGCCCTGATGGCGGAGGGCTGAACCATGCAGCCCTTCATCACGCTCCGCTCCGCCGCCGTGCCCTTCGCGCGCGCCAATATCGACACCGACCAGATTATCCCCGCGCGCTTCCTCTCGCGCCCGCGCGCGATCGATCACGGCCAGTTCCTGTTCCACGATCTGCGCCAGGCCCCCGATGGCGAGCAGCGCCCGGACTTCCCGCTGAACCGCCTGCATTGGCGCGACGCACGCATCGCACTCGGCGGGCGCAACTTCGCCTGCGGCTCCTCGCGCGAGAGCGCGGTCTGGGCGATGTACGACCACGGCTTCCGCGCGGTGATCGCGCCCTCCTATGGCGACATCTTCGCCAACAACTCGGTCAAGAACGGCATGCTGGCCGTGGTCCTGCCGCGCGACGCCGTGGACGCGCTGATGGCGGAAGCCGAGGCCACGCCGGGTGCGGAGATCGACATCGACCTCCCCGCCCAGACCGTGACCTCGGCCGCCGGAACGTGGTCCTTCGACATCGATCCCTACGCCAAGAAAAGCCTGCTGGAGGGCCTCGACGAGCTGGCCTTCACGTTGACGCATGAGAGCGACATCGCCGCCTTCGAACACCGCATGGGCCGCGACAACCGCTAAGACTAAAAAGAACCGGAGACAACCGTTCCATGCATCGCCGCGCCCTGCTCGCCTCGCCCTTCCTCGCCGCGCCGCTGCTGTCCCGCGGTGCCAAGGCGCAATCGGACTGGCCGAACCGTTCCATCCGCTGGGTGGTGGCCTTCGCCGCCGGCGGTGCGGCTGATACCGCCGCGCGCTCCATCGCGCCGGCGGTCGGCGAGGAGCTGGGCCAATCTGTCATCATCGAGAACCGGACGGGCGGCAATGCGGTGATCGCGGCCAACGCCACGCTGGGCGCACCGGCGGATGGCTACACCTTCCTGGTCGATGCCGCGAACCAGCTCACCAACCCCGTGCTGATGCGCGACCTGGCCTTCGACTACCGCACCGCCTTCGTGCCGATCAGCCAGTTCTGCTCCTTCCCGCAGGTGATCGCGGTGAAGCAGGATTTCCCGGCGCGCACGCTGGCGGAATTCATCGAGCTCGCCAAGGCGCGGCCGAATACGATCAGCGTCGGCACGCCGCCCGCCGCGGGCATGGGGCACCTGGCCCTTGCGGCCTTCGAGCGCGCGGCGGGTATCCGCCTGGTGCACGCGCCCTATCGCGGCGGGGCGGATGCGGCGCGGGACATCCTCGCCGGCAGCATCGACGCGGTGCTGATCACCTCGTCTTCCGTCCGCCCGCCAATCCAGACCGGCCGCGCCCGCGCGCTTGCGGTGACCAGCCTCGAGCGCATCGCGACGATGCCGGAGGTGCCGACCATCTCGGAGCAGGGCTTTCCCGGCTACGACATGAACGATTGGAACGGTCTGTTCGCCTCCGCTGGCGTGCCGCGCGCGATCATCATGCGCATGGCCACCGCGGTCCGGAACGCCACGCGCGCCGCCTCCGTGCGCGCACGCATGGACCCGGCCGGCGCCATCATGGTGGGCAACACGCCGGAGGAATTCGCCGCCTGGCTGGACGGTCAGCGGCGAGTGGCGGCCGAGGTGATCCGGTCTTCGGGGATCACCCTGGGCTGAAGGCTACCGCCCGACCTGGTCCTTGAACGCTCCCTTGGTCTCGTCGCGCGGCTTGTCGCCGTCCGCGGGCTGCTTCTTCGCGCGCTCGGCATGGGATTGCACCTCGTCGGCCTGCTTGCCGTCGGCGTCGGTGCTGCGCATATCGA
This sequence comes from Pseudomonadota bacterium, assembly GCA_040386655.1. Lineage (GTDB taxonomy): Bacteria > Pseudomonadota > Alphaproteobacteria > Acetobacterales > Acetobacteraceae > Plastoroseomonas. The sequence continues at coordinate 3,334 of JAZKFA010000319.1, forward strand.
TATCGCCCTTACGGGCGCTGCCGGGCACGTCTGGCTTCTTGGGCATGGTGGGATCCTTGACTTACGGGACTCCAAACTGCCGCAGCCGGGCGTGGTTGCAGATGCGCCGCCCTCCCCGGCCAATGGCTAGCATCAGGATCGGCCGATTGTGTCGGCTCGCCCGTCGGTGCGCGCGCGCTTCGCGCGCTCCGCGAGCGCGAATGCGCGAACGCCGGCAGTCCGGCGAAAGGCAAGCAGGCGGAGCCTGCGCCCGCCGCCTGAGGGCACTACACAGCTATCCTCATCACCTTCGGGCCGAGCAGCCCCGCCGCACCCGTCGTCACCAGCATCGCGAGGCCGTGCCAGGCCAGCACCATCGCCGCCGCATCCAGGTGGTGGGTCAGCGTCAGCCCGATATTGGTGATGCACGCCGCCGCCAGCCCGCCCAGCACCGCAACCGGCCCGGGGCGGATCGGCGCGGCATGCCGCGCCAGCCAGGCCATGGCCAGCGACAGCGGCAGCCCAAAGCCCAGTACGAAGGCAAGGCAGGGGAAGCTGGTCGTCAGCCGGACGCCGTCCGGCCCATGAGCGGCGAAATCCTGCAGGCAGCCCCAGCCGAGATTGCCCAGCCACAGCACCAGCGCGGGCAGGGGCAGCAGCGCCCAGCGCCGGTCACGGTCGGGGAAGGAGAGCTGGAAGGCCGCCAGCGCGGCGAGCACGCCGGTCAGCCCCGCGGTCGCCATCTGGCGCAGGTCCAGCCCCGCCGCCATCCGTGCGTCCAGGTCAGGGCGCAGGCCCATCACCGCGACGGCGGAGACGACCACCAGCAGCGCGATGCCGAGCCACAGCAGGGTCAATGTGGCGGGGCTGGGCAGGCGCCGCACCGGGGCCAGGTGCTCCGTCAGCTGCGCGATCATGTCCTCGGTCTTCATCAGCGCGCCCCGAGCCGCTTGCGCAGCGTCGCCAGCGCGCGATGCGTCGCGACCTTCAGCGCGCCGACGCTCAATCCCGAACGCGCGCTCGCCTCGGCCAAAGACAGCTCCTCGATCTTGGCCAGTTGCAGCGCCTTCGCCTGGGAAGCGGGCAGGTCGCGTAATGCCGCGCGCAGCTCGGCGCGTTCCAGCCCACGTTCGGCCGGTGGGGTGGAGGGGTCGATGATGGGACCGGCATGCTCGATGTCGATCTCGCGCCCCGTGCGGCGACCTCGGGCGCGGCCACGGTCCAGCGCGCGCCGCTCGGCGATGGCGGAGATCCAGGGGGTGAAGGGCCGCGCGGGGTCGTAGGTGGCGCGCACCCGGTGCAGCGTGAGAAGTGCGTCCTGCACGGCGTCCTCGGTGTCGGTGGCGTCGCGCAGTCGGGCGCGGCAGATGCTGCGCAGCAGTGGCAGGCATTCGCGCAGCAGCCGGTCATAGGCGCGCGCATCGCCGTTCTGCGCCGCGGCCATGAGGGCCGACCAGCGCATGTCGCGATCGCTGCGAGACTCCCCCGCCTCCGCCGTCATCGCCCATCCCGAAAAAAGCGCGGGCTCGAACCCCTGCATCGCGTTCTACCGCGCCTGAAGGGGCCGCGCGAGTGGCGCGCGGCGGCGGTGGACGATGATGCGCGCGCCGGTTCGTCGGTCTCTCATGGCGGCGGTCCCCGGCGCGGTCTTGGATGTTTCGCCCAGTCCCGGCGGGAAGTTACGCGGTCCGGACGCGCATCGCGCCCGGTGGGGTTCGCGCGGGCGCGGCGCTTGCTAGGCTTGCACCGTGAGTGAGTTGCGAAAGGCAGTGGAATGACGGATCTGGAGATGGAAGCCCTGGCCAAGGCACATGGCCTGGCGGTCGCCTGGCGCGACCATCCGGCCGATGTACGCGAAGCGATCGAGAGCGCCGCGCGCCTCGCCCGCGCCTTCACGCGTTGCGCGGATCCCGCCGCCGAACCCATCCCGCCCTATGCGGCCGCCAAGCCATGAGCGCGCCCTGGGGCCTGGGCGACGCCGCCCGCGCGATTGCCGCGAAGCAGCTCTCCCCTGTCGAGCTGCTGGCCGACTGCAAGGCGCGCTGCGACGAATTGCAGCCCACCATCAACGCCATCCTGCTGCCGCTGTGGGACAAGGCCGCTGCCGCCGCGAAGGCCGCGGAGGCCGAGATCGCGGCAAGCGGCCCACGCTCGCCGCTGCACGGCGTGCCGGTTGGGCTGAAGGACATCATCGACCTCGAGGGCGAGGTGACGACCTGTCATTCCAAGATCCTGCTCGACAATCGCCGCACTGCGGATGCCGCCGCCGTGGCGAAGCTGCGCGCGGCGGGGGCGATCTTCCCGGCCAAGCTCGCGACGCATGAGTTCGCCATCGGCGGGCCGGCCTTCGACCTGCCCTTCCCGCCCGCGCGCAACCCGTGGAACACGGCGCATCACCCGGGCGGGTCCTCCTCCGGCTCCGGCGCGGCGGTGGCATCGGGGATGCTGCCCGTGGCGCTGGGGACGGATACCGGCGGATCGGTGCGGCACCCGGCCAGCCATTGCGGCATCGTCGGCCTCAAGCCGACCTACGGGCTGGTGTCGCGACGCGGCGTGTTTCCGCTGGCCTTCACGCTCGACCATGTGGGGCCAATGACGCGCAGCGTGGAGGATTGCGCGCTGCTGCTCAACGCCATCGCCGGGCATGACGCGGGCGACCCCGGCAGCGCCGCGTATCCGGCCGAGGATTTCGCGGCGAAGCTGGGCGCCGGCCTGAAAGGCCTGCGCATCGGCTTCGTCCGCCACTTCTTCGAAACCGATCAGCCGGCCGAGGCGGAGATGGCCGACGCCATCCACAACGCCGCGAAGGTGCTTGCCGCCGAGGGCGCTGTCGTGCGCGACGTCGTCCTGCCCTCCCTGGTGGAATTCGCGGGCGTGAACCGCACCATCCTGCTCAGCGAGGCGGGTGCCATCCATGAGCGCTGGCTGCGCGAGCGCCCCGGCGACTACGCCCATGTCACCCGTCGCCGCCTGCTGCCCGGCGCCTTTGTCACCGGCCCCGACTACGTCCAGGCCCAGCGGCGCCGGCGCGAGCTGATCGCCGCCGTCCAGGCCGCCTTGGACGAGGTCGACATCCTGCTTACCGCGAGCTCGATGGAAGCGGCCTGCCGCATCGACGATCATGAGGCGGTCGAGCGCACCTATCCGCGCCAGGCGCGCACGCCGTTCAACGTGACCGGCCACCCCGCAATCAGCCTGCCGGCAGGCCTGTCCTCGGCGGGGATGCCGCTGTCGATCCAGCTCATCGGCCGGTATTTTGGGGATGCCGTGCTGCTGGGCGCGGCGGCGGGTTGGGAACGTGCGCACCCCTGGCAGAAGGTCGCGTAGCCGCGCGTGAGTGGGTTCCTGCCGTAGGACTCCAGCAGGCTGCTGGCCTTCCTGCTCGCCGGGGCGGCGATAGCGGTCGGCGCGCCTACGGTGTTCAACCTGACCGTCGCACTGCGGGCCACGGAGCCTTCGTGGCGGCAGGGCAGGGGCGAACAGGACTGCCGACGGACGCGCTGGGCTATGTGAGCCTGGCTGCTACCGCGCTGCTTGTCGCCCCGCTCGCGGCGCGCCATGGCGCCGGGTCTTCGCGGACTGCCGGTTCGCCATCCCGCTGCGAGGGACGTAGCGCGAGGCGAGGCCGGCCTGAGCGGCGCTTGGCATCCGGCCGCCAGGGCCGCATCTATCGCCGATGACGACAACTGAAGATGGCGGCCTGGCGGCGATCCTGCCCATGGCGGCCCTGCCCGTGACCGACGCGCTGCCCGCCCTGCTTGCGGCCCTGAACGCCGGATCCAACGCCGTCCTCATCGCCCCGCCCGGCGCGGGCAAGACCACGCTGGTGCCGCTGGTGCTGCGCGACGCGCCCTGGATGGCCGGCGGAAAGCTGCTGCTGCTGGAACCGCGCCGCGTTGCCGCGCGCGCCGCCGCACGCCGCATGGCGCAGACCCTGGGCGAGACGGTGGGCCAGACGGTCGGTCTGTCCACGCGGCTGGACCGCGCCGTCTCCGCGGCCACACGGATCGAGGTCGTGACCGAGGGCCTGCTCGTCCGCCGCCTGCAATCCGACCCGTGCCTGGAGCGCGTGGCCTGCGTCATCTTCGACGAGGCGCATGAGCGGAACCTCGACACAGACCTGGCCCTCGCACTGTGCCTGGACATCCAGCGCGGGTTGCGGCCGGAACTGCGGCTGCTGGTGATGTCGGCCACCATCGATGGCGGCGCCTTCGCCGGGCTCTTGTCTGCCGGAGCGATTCACGCCTCCGCGCCATCCGGCGCTCCGACGATCGGGCCGGATGCCGCCCCCATCATCGAAAGCCTGGGCCGAGCCCATCCGGTGCGCCTGGTCCACCGCGCGCGCGAACTGAAGGAGGCGCGCGACCTGCCCGAGGCGATGGCGGGGACCATCCGCGAAGCGATGCGCGACCATGCCGGCGACGTGCTCGCCTTCCTGCCGGGCTGGGGCGAGATCCGGCGCACGGCGGACCGCCTCGCGGGCCTCGACGCCGACGTGCTGCCGCTCCATGGCGAGCTGCCCCCCGCCGAGCAGGACCGGGCACTTGCACAAGGCGCGCGCCGCCGCGTGGTGCTGGCGACCTCGATCGCCGAGACATCGCTGACCGTTCCTGGCGTGCGGATCGTCGTCGATGGCGGCTTCCGCCGTGCCCCGCGGCTGGACCCGGCCACGGGGCTGTCGCGTCTGGCCACACTGCGCATCTCGCGCGCCGCCGCCGAACAGCGCGCGGGACGGGCAGGGCGGGAGGCGCCAGGTGTGGCCTATCGTCTGTGGACGGAGGCGCTGCACCGCGGACTGCCCGCCGCCGACCGCCCCGAAATCCTGGAGGAGGAGCTGTCCGGCCTCGCGCTCGACTGCGCCGCCTGGGGGGCCGCGCCGTCCGCCCTCGCCTGGCTTGACCCGCCGCCCGCGGGTGCCCTGGCGGCGGCGCGCGCCCTGCTGCGCGACCTCGATGCGCTGGATGCCACGGACCGCATCACCGAGACGGGACAGCGCATGGCGCGTCTCGGCACCCATCCCCGCCTCGCGCGGCTCATGCTGGAAGCGCGCGGCGCCGGCGAGCTGGCGCTCGCCGCCGACCTCGCCGCGCTGCTGGAGGAACGCGACCCGATCCGCGGGCGGGAGGCGCCGGCGGATATCGGGCTGCGGCTCGCGCTGCTGCAGGGCGGGGATGACCCGGCGGTGGACCGCGCCACGCTCGCGCGCATCCGCCGCGCATCGGGGCTGCACCGACGCCGGCTCGGCGTGGGCGCGGGGGTCGTGGCGCAGGGCGACCCAGCGGCACTGCTGGCGGCGGGTTTTCCGGACCGCATCGCGGCCCGGCGCGGGACGCTGGAAGGCGCGTTCCGGCTGGCCTCGGGGCAGGGGGCGCGCCTCGTCGGTACCGACCCGCTGCGCCGCGCGCCGCTGCTGGCTGTGGCGGATTTGGAACTGCAAGGGACGGAGGCGCGCATCCGCATGGCCGCGCCGCTTGACCGCGGATTGCTGGAGGCGCGTTTCCCCGTCCGCCTCCGGCGCGAGGAGGGGGCCGCCTTCGACGCCCGCGCCGACGCCGTGCTCGCCCGCCGGCGGCTGATGTTCGGCCCGCTGGTGCTGGAGGAATCGCCGCTGACCAGCGTCGACCCCGCCCTGATGGCCGAGGCGCTGGCCCGCGCCGCCGCCGAGCGCGGCCTGCGCGACCTGCGCTGGACCGATGCCGCGCGGCAGCTGCAGGCCCGTATCGGCTGGATGCGCCGTGCGGCGGGCGAGGCCTGGCCGGATTTGAGCGATGTCGCACTGGCCGCCGACACCGAATGGCTCGCACCCTGGTGCGCCGGGCGGACCAAGCTCACCGAACTCTCGGGGATCGACCTGCATGAGGTGCTGGCCGCACGGCTGGACCATGCCCAGCGGCGCGCGCTCGACGCGGCGCTGCCGACACGGGTGGCACTGCCCGGCGGGCGCTCGGCGGCCATCGACTACGCGCGCGACGTGCCGACGCTGGAGGCGCGCGCGCAGCACCTGTTCGGCCTGGCGGGCCTGCCGAAGCTTGCCGAGGGAAGGGTTGGATTGCAGGTCTCGCTGCTCTCGCCGGCGGGGCGGCCGGTCGCGGTCACCGGCGACCTCGGCGCCTTCTGGAAGGCGGGCTGGCTCGACGTGCGCAAGGACATGCGCGGCCGCTACCCGCGCCATCCCTGGCCGGAAGACCCGAGCCTGCCGGCATGACGCGCCCGCTTGCAGCGTTACGCGGCTTCACGCGTTGGAAGAGTTGAAGCCACGGGCCTCCGGACGCACATAGCCCCAGGCTCGCCCAAGACTCCCCATCACCAAGGGTTCACGATGACCGATATGCCGTTGCGCCGTGGATTGATCGCCGGCCTCGCCGCCGCCGCCGTGATGCCCGCCCTGCCGGCCTTCGCCCAGCGCGGCGCGGCACTGCCCGATTTCGCCGACTTGGCCGAGCGCGTGCTGCCGGCGGTGGTGAACATCAACGTCAGCGGCAGCAACGCAGGCGCCACGGGGCGGCGCACCCCGCAGGACCGCCCGCGCGGGCCGACCGCGCCGCCGATCCGCGGCGCGGGGTCGGGCTTCATCATCGAGGCGAGCGGCTTCGTCGTCACCAACAGCCATGTCGTCGGCACGGCGAGCCGCGTGGTCGTCGGCCTGCAGGACGGGACGGAGCTGGTCGCGCGACTGATCGCGATGGATGAGCTGACCGACATCGCACTGCTGAAGGTGGATAGCCGCCGTCCGCTGCCGACGGTGCCCTGGGGCGTGTCGACGACGCTGCGGGTGGGCAACTGGGTGGTCGCGGCCGGCAATCCCTTCGCGCTCGGCGGGTCGATCACGGTGGGCATCATCTCCGCGCGCGGCCGCGACATTGGTGCCGGGCCCTTCGATGACTTCCTGCAGACCGATGCGCCCATCAACCCCGGCAATTCCGGCGGGCCGCTGTTCAACATGGCCGGCGAGGTGATCGGCATCAACACGGCGATCTACTCGCCCTCCGGCGCCTCGGCCGGCATCGGCTTTGCCGTGCCGTCTGACCTTGCGCGGCCCGTCGTCGAGCAGCTGGTCCGCGGCGGCCGGGTGGAGCGCGGCTGGCTGGGCGTGGCCGTGCAGGACGCCTCGGAGCAGGGGCGCGGGCCGCGCGGGGCCATCGTGATGGGCGTCGAGCGCAACAGCCCCGCCGCGCGCGCCGGGCTGCGCCAGGGCGACGTGGTGACGCTGCTCGATGGCCAGCCGCTGGAGACGTCGCGCGCTCTCGTGCGGGGCGTGGCCTTGCTGCCGCCCGGCCAGACGGTTCGGCTGACGCTTACGCGCGAGGGGCGGCCGCAGGAGGTCGCGGTGCAGATCGGGCGACGGCCGCCAAACAACGGCTAGGGCGCCTGCCCTGGCAAGGAACAGCGAGCGGCATCGGCGAGCGTCCGTTGCAGTTCTTTGCAATTGGCTGCCGATGGCGCGCTACGCGGCCCGCAACGCCGCTCCGGGCGCCAAGGCGTGGCGCATCTGGTCTGGCTGGCCGTGGGGCGACCTAGCGCGGTCCGCCTAGGCGGCGCTAAGACTGCTCTGGTTTGTTCTAGGGGCCAGCATTTGCGCATCCTCCTCGTCGAAGACGACGCCGAAGTCGCCCGTTTCGTCCGCAAGGGCCTGCAGGAGGCCGGGCACAATGTGGAACACGCTCCCAACGGGCGCGACGGGCTGTTCCTCGCGGCGTCCGAGCAATTCGACATCCTAGTGCTGGACCGCATGCTGCCTGGTGGTGTGGATGGCGTGCGCCTGGTCGAGACGCTGCGCGCGCAGTCCAACCAGACGCCGGTGCTGTTCCTATCGGCCCTGTCGGGCGTCGATGAACGGGTGAAAGGCCTCAAGGCCGGCGGCGACGACTATCTCGTCAAGCCTTTCGCCTTCGCCGAGCTGCTCGCTCGGGTCGAGGCGCTGGGCCGCCGCCCCGCCTCGGACACGCCGGCCACGCGCCTCAAGGTCGCCGACCTCGAGCTCGACCTGCTCTCGCGCACGGTGACGCGGGCTGGCAAGCGCATCGACGTGCAGCCGCGCGAATTCCGCCTGCTCGAGCACCTGATGCGCCACGCGGGGCAGGTGGTGACGCGCACCATGCTGCTGGAGAAGGTGTGGGACTACCATTTCGATCCACAGACGAACGTCATCGACGTGCATGTCAGCCGTCTGCGGCAGAAGCTCGACAAGGGGTTCGACCGGCCGCTGATCCATACCGTGCGCAACGCCGGCTACCTGATCCGCGCCGAACCGTGACAGGCCGGGGTTGATGGCCCGGATCACGCCCATCCCGGCGCCCGAGGGCGCCGACACCATCGGCCACTCGCTGCCGCCAATGCCGGTCGCCGCCGTGCCGGGCCTGATGCGCAGCGCGGGCACGCGCATCGCGCTGATCTTCGCCACCACCTTCATCGCCGCCGTGATCGCCTTCACCGCCGTGCTGTGGTGGGGCACCGCCGGCGCGCTCGACCGGCAGACGGATGCGACGGTGCGCGCCGATGCGCTCGCGCTGTCCGAACGCGGGCGAGAGGGCGGGATCAGCGCCGTGGTGGACGCGATCAGCGACCGGCTGGCCGTCGATATCGAGAACCACGCGATCTATATGCTGCGCGGGCCGGATGGGCGCATGCTGGCCGGCAATCTCGAGGCCTGGCCCACCGCCGTTGATGCGCCCGGCGCCTGGACCATCGCGACCGTCATGCGCGAGGGCGCGCCGACCGAGGCGCGGCTGCACGACATCGACCTCGCGGGTGGGCACCGGCTGCTGGTGGGGCGCGACATCGACGAGAAGCTGCGCCTGCGCCAGCTGCTCAGCGAGGGGCTGGTCTGGTCGCTGGGCGCGGCCGTGGCCTTCGGGGTGCTGGGCGCCTCGGCCATGCGCGGGATCATCGCGCGGCGCCTGCGCCCCACATTCGCGACCGCCATGGCGATCGCGGGCGGGGACCTGTCGCACCGGGTGCCGGTCTCCACCCAGGGGGATGAGTTCGACCGCCTCGCGCGCACCATGAACACCATGCTTGAGCGGATCGACCGGTTGATGACCGGTGTTCGCGGTGTTTCCGACGCCATCGCGCATGACCTGCGCACGCCGATCGCCCGCGCCCGCGCCCAGCTGGAGGATGCGCTGGCGACCGCGCCCGACGAGGCCGCGCTGCGCCAGGGCATGGAGCAGGGCATCGCCGACCTCGACGCCATCAGCCGCGTCTTCCAGGCCCTGCTGCGCATCGCCGAGGCCGAGGCCGGCGCGCGGCGGCGCGCCTTCGCGCCGCTCGACCTCGCGCCGCTGCTGGCCGATGCGGCCGACATCTACGGCGCGACCGCCGAGGCCGGGGGACAGGTGCTGGAAACGCGCATCCCCGCGCGGATCGACGTTGTCGGCGACCGCGACCTGCTGTTCCAGGCGGTGGCCAACCTGCTCGACAATGCCGTGAAGTTTGCCCCGGATGATGGACGCGTGGTGCTCAGCGCGAGAGCGTTGCCCGATGGCGGTGCCGAGATCACGGTGATGGATGACGGCCCGGGCATCGAGCCCATCGACCGCTTGCGCGCCGGGGAGCGCTTCTTCCGGGCCGATGCCGCGCGGAGCAGCCCAGGGTCGGGACTGGGCCTGTCGCTGGTGCAGGCGGTGGCGCACCTGCATGGCGGCGAGCTGAGCCTGGGCGACGCGCTCCTGGTGCCCGGCCGGCGCGGGCTGCGCGCGACGCTGAGCATCGCCCCGGCGTGAGGCGCGCCATCAGCGCGGCCGGGCCTGCGCCTGAGCGGGACGGCGCCGCCGCCCTTCTGTCCTGACCCCCATGCGCTTCCTCCGCCCGGCGCTGGCCGGCGCAGCGGCGACCTGTTCGGGCATCGGCCTCGGGCGCTTCTCCTATGTGCCGCTGTTCCCGGCGATGGTCGCGGCGGGCTGGGTCGAAGGCACCGGTGCGGGGCTGATCGGCGCGGTGAACCTCGCGGGCTACCTCATCGGCACACTGGCCGCGCGCGGCTTCGCGCGGCGCTATGGCGTGCCGCGCACCCTGAGCGCGGGCCTCGCCTGCATCGCACTCGCCTTCGCCGCCTGCGCCTGGAATGGCGGGCTGTGGTGGCTGGCTGGCTGGCGCGGCGTGGCGGGGCTGGCGGGTGGGGTGCTGATGGCCAATGCCGGTCCCGCGGTGCAGGCGGTGGTGGCACCCGAGCGGCGCGGTGCGGCGGCGGGCGTGGTCATCGGCGGCGTCGGTGCCGGCGTGTCGCTCTCGGCGCTTGTGGTGCCGGCGACGCTGCCCTTCGGCCTCTCGGCAACCTGGCTTGCGCTCGCCGCACTCGTCATGGGGCTGCTGGTCTTCGCGCACCGGCGCTGGCCGGACCCGCCGGCGGCCGCCAGCGCCATCCCGATGCGGGGCGAGGTCCCGCAGGCCCGCGCCTTCGTGCTGTCCTACGCGCTGTCCGGCGCCGGGCTGGTGCCGGTCATGGTGTACCTGGCGGACCTCGCGGTGCGCGGGCGCGGCTTCGACATCACGGCAGGCTCGCTCATCTGGCTGCTGTTCGGCCTGGGCGGGATCGCCGGCACGCTGACCGGCGGCCGGGTCGCGAGCGCGATCGGCGGGCGCCGCGCCAACATTGCGTGGCTGGGCGTGCAGGTGCTGGGATTGGCGCTGACGCTGCTGCCCGGCCAGGGATCCATCATCGTCGCCGCGCTGGTCTCGGGCTTCGCCGCCATGGGAATTACCGCGGTGGCGCTGACGGCCGCACGAGAGCGGGCGGGCATGCTGGCCGGGGTGCTGTTCGTGCGAGCGACCATCGGCTTTGCGGTGACGCAGAGCCTCAGCGGTTTCGCAATGGCCGCGCTGTTTGCCGCGACGGGGGAAAGCCATGTCGCGATCTTCGCGGCAGGCCTTGCCCTCTCAGTGGCGGGGCTGGGGGTGGCGCTGCTCGACCGTGCCAAGCGGTGATGAAGCAGGATGACCATTCATTGACTGGTCGCCGATCGGGCGTTTCGGGCGCCCTGCCGCCCCGGGCGAGTGGCGGCACCCGTCACGGGCCCCGTGGCGCGCAGGCGCGTCTCGGGTAGCTCGGGCGCGGCATGGCGCGGCGTCGCGTCGCCACCATTGCGCGGCAGCAGCACGAAGAACTGGGCAGTGTCGCGCTGGCGACCGGCGGCCTCGGCGGCCTCCTCGCCCCAGCCATGGAACAGGTCCACCCGGGCGCGGCCACGGATGGCGCCGCCGACATCCTGGGCGATGGTCAGGCGCCGGTGCGCCCCGTCGCGCGTCGCGACATAGACGGGTGCGCCGAGAGGGACGAAATCCGGGTCCACCGCGACCGAGCGGCGCGGCGTCAGCGGCACGCCCTGGGCGCCGGGCGGCCCCTGTGTGGGGCGCAGACCCTGCAACTCACGGAAGAAGATGTAGCTAGGGTTCGCGCGCATCAGGGCATTGGCGGCCTCGGGGCCTTCCTGGCGCATCCAGGCGAGGATCGCCTGCATGGACATCGCCTCGCGCGCAATGGCGCCCTGCTCGATCAGCAGGCGGCCAATGGCAACGTAGGGATGCCCGTTCTGCCCGGCATAGCCGAGCCGCAGCACGCCGCCATCCTCGAACACGACGCGGCCGGAGCCCTGGATATGAAGGAAAAAGGCGTCCGAGGGTTCGGCCAGCCAGGCGAGTTCGAGGCTGCGGCCGAACAAGGCGCCGGCCTCGATCTCGGCGCGGGGCGGAGCGCCGGCGGTGGCGAGTTCGGGCGGCGGCGCGTGCAGCGGTGTGCGGAAGCGCTCATCGGGGGTGCGGCGGCCGCGCAGCTGCGGCTCGAAATAGCCGGTGAGCAGGCCTTCGCCCAACGCCTGCGGTGCGAAGCGCGCCTCGATGAAGGAGCGCAGCGCGGCGTTGCGCTGGCGCGGTGGCACGCGGGGCAGGCGCGCCGCGAAGGCTGAGAGCTCCGTGCAGACGGGTGCCCAGAGATCGGGCGCGAGGAAGGCCTGTCCGCGCGGCGCGGCGTCGGGCCGGGTTACGACGGCGCAACTCGCCAGCAGCGGAGGCAGCGCATCGAGCAAGGAATCCCCGCGCCAGTTCGGCAGCGCCGCATAAGGCGTTGGGGTGGGGAGCGGCGGCGCTGTGAGCGGCCGGCCGCTCAAAACCGGAAGGGCGGCAACGGGACGGCTGAGCAGGACGCGCGCCGGCGGGGGATCGGCAGCGAGAGCGGCGACAGGCAGCAGGGCAAAAAGCAGCAGCGGGGCTGAGGGCCACCGCATGCCGCGGTCAGGCAGCGCCCGTCGCCACCAGCTTCCAGGTCGGATCGCTGGAGCCGATCTCACGCTGGAAGGTCCAGACGTCGGTCAGCTCCATCACGGCCTCAGCGCCGCTGGCAATGGAGCCGTCGCGCGCGGTGGTAAGGTTCACCTGGTCGGAGACGAAGCGGACAGTGACGGAGGCAGTGTTGCCGCGCAGCTCGGCATTCTCGATGGCGACCTCGTGCAGGCCACGGATCTCGGTGCGCTGGGTTTCGCCGGCGGCCTCGCGCGTGGTGATGGCCGATTCGAAGCCCACATAGGTGTCGGGCGAGAGCAGGTTGCGCAGCGTCTCGCGGTCACCGGCGGCAAACGCGGTGACGATCATCCGGAAGGCGCCCTCGGCACCGCTGAGGAAGCCCTGGGGGTCGAAGCTGGTGTCGGCGGCGCGAATGCGGTTGAGCGCCTGGCCCGCAGCGCTATTCGCCTCGGGCAGGCCGCGGCGGGTGGAGGAGGGCGGGGCAGGCAGGTTGGGGTCGAGCTCGGCAGGGCGGGCGCCGCGCGGATCATAGGCAGGGGTGCCCGGCTCCGCCTGAGGCGGACGCTCGAAGCCCTGGCGACGGCCCAGCACGCTGCGCAGTCGCAGCACGAGGAAGGCGGCCACCATGGCGAAGAGGATCAGGTCGATCGGGAACCCGCCTTGCATATTAAGCTCCTTGCAGCCCGGTCACATAAGCACGCCGGGCCGCCGCTGCAACTGGCGTGGGGCAGTTGCGCCTTTCGAGGCTCCTGCATGATCGGCCGCACGGGACGCGGTTCGGTCGCGGAGGCGACGACGCGGCCTTGCGGGCCGGAGTAACTCCGCCAAATTCGCATTGCCGCCCGCCTGCCACCCCGCTACGCCCAGCCTCGCACCTCTGCCCGGAACCCACGACCATGATCCTGCTGCGCCACGGCCAGAGCGAATTCAACCTGCACTTCACCGCGACGCGGAAGGATCCCGGCATCGTGGACCCAAAGCTGACGCCGCTGGGGCACGAGCAGGCCGAAGCAGCGGCCGAGGCGCTGGCCGGCGAGGATATCCGGCGCATCATCGCCAGCCCCTATACGCGCGCCCTGCAGACCGCCGCACCCGTCGCGCGCAAGCTGGGCATCCCCGTGACGATCACCCCCGTGGTGCGCGAGCGCTATGCCTTCAGCTGCGACATCGGCACGCCGATCAGCCAGCTGGCCGGGGATTGGCCTGACCTGGCGCTGGATCATGTCGAGGAGATCTGGTGGCCGCAGGCGGAGGAAGGTGCTGAGGGCGTGATCGCGCGCGCCGCGGAATTCCGCGGCTCCATGGCGGTGCGGCCGGATTGGCCGCACACGCTGGTCGTCTCACACTGGGGCTTCATCCTGGCGCTCACCGGGACCAGCGCCCAGAACGGCACCTGGCTGCGCTACGACCCCAATCAGGCGGCGCCGGAGCGGATTGTCTGGAAGCCTTGAACGGCCGCGTTGAGGCGGCCGGTACGATTTCGCCCACGCGCGGCATGGGCTAAGGACGCGCTGTGGGCGTGTGGCCTGTCAGCGCAAAGCAAGGATTATCCGATGCGTTTCGACCGCCGCGCCCTTATGGCTGCCCTGCTGGTGACCCTGCCGGCCGCCGCGCATGACTACACTCAGGGCGACCTGTTCATCGGCCATCCCTGGACGCGGGCGGCGGGTGCGAACGGTACCGGGGCAGGGTACCTCAGCATCCGCAACAACGGCGCCGCGGAAGACCGGCTGCTCGGCGCCAGCACGCCGGCGGCGCGGTCTGTTGAACTGCACACCATGCTGCGCGACGGCGAGGTCATGCGCATGCGCCCCGTCGAGGTCATCGCGGTCGCACCCGGCGCGACACCGGCGAGGCGTGGGTTGCGTGGAGCGACGACG
>JAZKFA010000319.1:17436-39940 GCA_040386655.1 Pseudomonadota bacterium
CGCACCCGGCGCGACAGAGACGCTCGCCCCGGGCGGGCTGCACATGATGTTGATCGGGCTTTCGGCACCGCTGGCCGTGGGCGGCTCAGTCCCACTGACGCTGCGCTTCGCCCGCGCCGGCGAGGTGACGGTGGAGCTGCGGGTGCAGGCGGCCGGGACGCGCGAACACGCGCACTGACGCAAAGGACGCGTCAGTCGTCGCGTTCGAGGCGCTCGATATCGGCATCCGACAGGCCGAAATGATGGCCGATCTCGTGTATGAGCACGTTGCGCACCAGGGCGAAGAGATCCTCGCCCGTCTCGATCCACTCCAGCAGGATCGGCTCGCGGTAGAGCAGGATGGTGTCGGGCTCCATCGGCGTGTCGCCGGCGGATTTGTGGGTCAATGGAACGCCGCGATACAGGCCGGTCAGTTCCCAGACATTCTCCAGGCCCAGCTCGGCGAGGGTCTCCTCATCCGGCACGTCCTCGACCAGGATCGCGGTGCCGCGGACCTTCTGGCGCAGCACGGCGGGGATTGCGTCGAGCGCTGTCTCCGCCATGTCCAGGATGTCTTCGGTGGTGGGCGGCGTGCCATGGCGCATGGGGTGCAGATGGCGACGCCGCGGGGCCGCGGTCAAGGGAGGGGCGGATGGCTGTCGAAAAGCTTGATGAGGCGGCGCGGACCGGCCTGGCGGCTCGGCTGCCGGGCTGGGCGCTGGCGCCGGGCGGCGACGCGCTGACCCGTGCCTTTCGCTTCCGCGACTTCTCCCAGGCGTGGGGCTTCATGAGCCGGGTGGCCCTGCTTGCGGAGGCGCAGGACCATCATCCCGAATGGTCCAACGTCTACAATCGCGTGACCATCACGCTTACCACGCACGACGCCGGCGGCCTTTCGGCGCGCGATGTCCGGCTTGCCGAGGCGATCGACGCGCTCGGCTGAGCGCGCTGCGGGCCTCAGGGGATCAGGACGGTGCTGCCCGTGGTCTGCCGCGCCTCCAGCGCGCGGTGCGCAGCGGCTGCGTCCTTGAGCGGGAAGTGCTGGTTGATGCTGAGCTTTACCGCGCCCGAGACCACCGCTTCGAACAGGTCCTTGGCGGAGGCGACCAGGTCCTCGCGCTTCGCAGTGTAGGTGTTGAGTGAGGGGCGGGTGAGAAACAGCGAGCCCTTGGCGGCCAGGATGCCGATGTCGAACGGCGGCACGGGGCCCGATGCATTGCCAAAGCTTACCATCATGCCGAGCGGTGCCAGGCTGTCGAGCGAGGGCATGAAGGTGTCCTTGCCGACGCTGTCGTAGGAGACCGGCACCATCGCGCCCCCGGTGATGGCCTTCACGCGGGCGGGGATATCCTCGTCGGACAGGATGACATGCGCGGCGCCATGGGCCTTGGCGAGGTCCGCCTTGGCCTGCGTGCCGACCACGCCGATCACCGTGGCACCGAGCGACGTCGCCCACTGGCACAGGATGAGGCCCACACCGCCGGCTGCGGCATGGACGAGGATAGTGTCGCCTGCCTTCACCGCATAGGTGCGCTTGAGCAGGTACTGCGCCGTCATGCCCTGCAGCATCATGGCGGCACCCTGCTCGAAGCTGAGCGCGTCGGGCAGCTTGACGAGACGATCGGCCTTGAGCGTGCGGGCCTCGGCATAGGCGCCGATCGGGCCGCTGGCGTACGCGACGCGGTCGCCGACGGCCACTTCCGTCACGTCATCGCCGATCGCCTCGACGATGCCTGCGGCCTCCATGCCGATGGTCGCGGGCATCGAGGGCGATTTGTACAGGCCGGTGCGGAAATAGACGTCGATGTAGTTCAGGCCGACGGCCATGTGGCGGATCAGCGCCTCTCCGGCTTTCGGCGCCGGCATCGGCACCTCCTCCCACAGGAGCTTCTCGGGACCGCCATTTTCATGGATGCGGATGGCATGGTTCATCGCGAGGCAATCCCTTTGCTGATGGCCGCTGCTTCCAGCGCCAGAAGTATCCGCTTCGTAGCTGGGCCATCGCCGCCCGAATAGCCACCGACCCCTCCTTGCTCGCCGACGATTCGGTGGCAGGGGATCAGGATGGGAATGGGGTTGGCCCCGCAGGCCCCGCCGACGGCGCGCGCCGCGGAGCCGAGCTCGCGCGCGACGTCGCCATAGCTGCGGGTCTGCCCGGCGGGAATGGCGCACATGGCGGCCCAGACGCGCTGGCGGAAGGCCGTGCCCTCCGGCGCAAGCGGCAGGTCGAAGGCCATGCGCCGGCCGTCGAAGTAGTCGTGCAGCTGCGCGCGCGCTTGGCCTAGCAGCGCCGTCTCGTCCTGGTCCCGGCCGCGGCCCCAGTCGAGCGCAATGATCGATCCAGCCTCCTCGGAGACGGTGATCTCGCCAAGCGGCGTAAGGAAGGAGAGCTGTGGCATGGCGGGATGGGAATACCCTGTGGCACTGCGCGTCAAGCCAGCCCTGGTGACCAGTCGCGAGCGCCGCTACATGAGGGCTTCACTGACTTCGAGGCTGATTGTGACCCATGCTGCCGATCCGGCGCCGTATTTCCAGGCGCATGTTTTCGTCTGCTGCAACCGGCGGCCGGACGGCCATAAGCGGGGCAGTTGCGCCGCAGCCGGCAGCGAAGCGCTCCGTGACTACATGAAGGTTCGGGTCAAGGAGTTGGGACTGCCGGGTGTTCGGGTGAACATGGCGGGGTGCCTGGACCGCTGCGAGCATGGACCAACCATGGTCATCTACCCTGAAGGTGTCTGGTACGGAGTCAGAACGAGAGCCGATGTGGATGCCGTGCTTGAGGCACACTTGGTGGCTGGCGGCCGCGCGGCACACCTGATGCTGCCAAACCCATGATGTGTTTCACGTGAAGCACTGCGCCGGGCGTTGAGTCACGGGACGATTTTTGCGCTCGCAACCGGTGCTGGGCGCGCTGCAGTCGCTGTTTTGCGCATGTCAGGGCCGGAAACCGCTGAGCTATTGCGGGCATTGTCAGGGCGGCTCCCGGAGCCACGGCGCGCGAGCCTGCGGCGCCTTCGAGACCGAAGCGGTGAGGCGCTGGATCAGGCCCTGGTGATCTGGTTTCCGGGCCCGGGTTCCTACACCGGAGAGGACGCTGCAGAGCTCCACCTGCACGGCGGCCCGGCTGTGATCGCCGGCGTTGCTAATGCGCTGGCGGGTCTCGGTGCTCGCCCCGCCGAAGCAGGCGAATTCACGCGCCGCGCGTTCCTACACGATCGCCTCGATCTAACGGAGGCCGAGGGTATTGCTGACTTGATCGCAGCTGAGACAGACGCGCAGCGCCGGCAGGCACTTGCGCAGGCAGGCGGCGCGCTGGCCCGCCGGACGTCCGCTTGGTCGGCCAAGTGCGCCGTGCTTCTTGCGCACCAAGAAGCTGCAATCGAGTTCACTGAGGATGGTCTGCCTGGCGATCTTGGGCTGCGGGCATGCCAGGGGGCCGAGGAGCTTGCCACTGAAATCAGGCTCGAGCTGGAGCAGGCTCCGCGCGGCGAGCGCCTGCGTGAGGGGCTGACAATCGCGATCCTTGGCGCCCCGAACGCTGGTAAGTCATCCCTTCTCAACGCGCTGGCGGAGCGGGAGGCGGCCATCGTCTCCCCGCTTGCCGGTACGACGCGGGACATTATTGAAGTTCGCGTCGACCTCGCCGGCATTCCGGTCACGCTTTGCGATACGGCGGGCCTGCGAGAAGCCTGCGACACGATAGAGGCGGAGGGCGTGCGTCGAGCACTGGCGCGCGCAGACACTGCCGATTTTCGCCTCGTGCTGTTCGCTGCCGATGAAGCGCCGGATACAAACTCCCTTTCGCTGCTCGGCGAGGACGCAATTGCCATCGGCACAAAGTGCGACCTCGGGCATCCACCTCTCCCCGGCGCTCTGACGATCTCGACCCACACCGGCGCGGGCCTCAACACGCTCCGAGAAAGGCTGGTACAGGAGGCAAGCGCTCGTGCCGGGAACGCTGGGATACTGACGCGCCCGCGACACCGCGCCGCATTGACGGAGGCGGCGGAATGGCTCGATGAAGCGGGCAAAGCTGCTCTCCCCGAACTGGTCGCCGAAGCGCTGCGTGCAGCAAACCGCGCCTTGGGACAGCTCTCCGGCAAGGTGGGCATTGAAGCCGTGCTCGACATTGTCTTCAGCGAGTTTTGTATCGGCAAGTGAGGCGGCTATAACGCCTTCATGAGTCCTTCGCGTTTCGACGTCGTCGTCATCGGCGGCGGCCATGCCGGCTGTGAGGCCGCTGCGGCGGCTGCGCGTTGCGGTGCCCGCACAGCGCTGTTGACGCAATCCCTGACCACCATCGGCATGATGTCCTGCAACCCCGCCATTGGCGGCGTGGGCAAGGGGCACTTGGTTCGAGAGATCGACGCGCTGGACGGGCTGATGGCGCGCGCCGGCGATGCCTCTGCCATCCACGCGAAGGTTTTGAATGCCTCAAAGGGGCCGGCGGTGCGTGGGCCGAGGATCCAGGCTGATCGCAAGCTGTACGCAGCAGCCATCCGTAGCCTGTTGGATGCCTCGACCAACCTTATTCTAATCGAGGGCACGGCCAGCGATATCCGGCGCGATGCGCGCGGTGCCATTACCGGCGTCCTTACCGAGACGGGCGACGAAATCGGCTGTGGTGCGCTCATCGTCACGACCGGCACTTTCCTGCGCGGTGAAATCCACATCGGCGAGCGCCGGCTGCCCGCGGGAAGGTTCGGCGATGCGGCGGCGACTGCGCTCGCACTCGCCTTGGACCGGGCCAGTCTGCCGCTGGCGCGCCTGAAGACTGGAACACCGCCGCGTCTCGAGGGACGCACAATCGATTGGAATGCGGTGGAGCTGCAATGGGGCGACGCCGACCCAGAGCCGCTTTCCTGGCTCACGGATCGCATTACCAACCGCCAGATCGCCTGCGGCATCACCGCGACGACGTCCGAAACCCACGCCCTGATCCGCGCCAACCTGCACGCGACCGCCGTCTATTCGGGTCGCATCCAGGGCGCCGGCCCCCGCTATTGCCCCTCGATCGAAGACAAGGTTACCCGATTTGCCGACCGCGACCATCACCAGGTCTTCCTAGAACCCGAGGGGCTGGACGACGATACCGTCTACCCGAACGGGATATCCACTTCGCTTCCCGAAGCAGTCCAAGCGGCGATGATCGCCTCCATCCGCGGACTCGAACGTGCTGTCATCCTGCGGCCTGGCTATGCCATCGAATACGACTACGTCGACCCTCGCGCTCTCCGCCCGACGCTCGAACTCCGCGCAATTCCTGGCCTATTCCTGGCGGGTCAGATCAATGGCACCACGGGCTACGAGGAAGCAGCTGCACAGGGCTTGCTCGCCGGTGTCAATGCCGCCCAGCGCGCTGGTGGGAAAGATCCGGACTGCGTGCTGTCCCGGGCGGAGGCGTATGCCGGCGTGATGATCGATGATCTGACCCTGCAGGGCGTGTCCGAGCCCTACCGAATGCTGACAGCCCGTGCCGAGCACCGCCTGGCACTGCGCGCGGACAATGCCGGGCTCAGGCTCACGGATCTGGGCATCTCCTGGGGGTGCGTTGGGAGGGAGCGAGCCCAGCGGCACGCCGCCTTCAAGGCTGCGGTTGCCGATGCGCTCGCTCGTGCCCGGTCGGAGACCGCTACACCCTCCCAGCTCGCAGCGCAGGGCATTTCCATCAACCAGGATGGGCGTCGCCGCTCGGCGCTCGAAACGCTGGCATTGCCGGAGGTGCCCTTGGCCGAAGCAGCACGTGCCTTCCCCTGGCTGCACGATCTGCCATCCGCTGTCCGGGTCCAACTTGAGGCCGAAGCGCTCTACGCCCCTTACCTCGAACGCCAGGACGCAGAACTCCGCCTTCTCGCGCGCGAGGAGCGGACGCGCATCCCCGACGCCACAGATTTTGCGGCGATTCCCGGCTTGTCCACCGAGATGCGCCAGCGGCTTTCGAACGCGCGTCCGGCCACACTGGGAAGCGCTGGACGCCTTCCCGGCATTACGCCCGCCGCCATCGCCGCACTGGCCGTGCATCTGCGCCGGGCGAGCGCCGCCTGATGGCCCCACGCAGCGATCGAACCGGCAACACAGCATAGTGCCGCCGGACCTCACTAAACGGCTTGCAGCCTTCAAAGCACTGCTGCTTGCCTGGAACCCACGCATCAACCTCGTCTCTCCCGGCGACGCAGTGAATTTAGATCGGCGTCACATCGCCGACAGCCTTCAGCTCCTGCCGCTACTCCCCGCGCAGGGTATTTGCGCCGACCTCGGGTCCGGCGCGGGATTTCCAGCTTTGGTGCTAGCCGCAGCCGAACCGGCCAGGCCTTGGCACCTCGTCGAATCTGACCGTCGAAAGGCGGCCTTTCTAGCAGAGGCGGCGCGCAGCATGGGCCTGCCGCAGGTCACCATTCATGCCAGCCGCATCGAGGCCACCACCCTGCCCCCAATCGCGGCCCTGACGGCGCGAGCACTCGCGCCGCTGGCCGCCCTGCTCGTCCATGCCGAGCGATTCCTTGGCCCCGGCGGCGTTGCCATCTTCCCCAAAGGCCGCAATGCAGAAGCCGAGTTGACCGATGCGCTCCGGGGCTGGACATTGCGCGCCGAGCGGCACCCGAGCGCCACCGATGCCGACGCCACCATCCTCCGTCTCAGTGAGATCGCCCGTGCCGGCGCATAAATCCCCACGCATCACCGTGTTCGCCAACCAGAAAGGCGGCGTGGGAAAGACGACAACGGCCGTCAATCTCGGCGCTGCTTTGGCGCAGAAGCGACGGGTGCTGCTGATCGACCTGGACCCGCAGGGGAATGCCTCAACCGGCCTGGGTATTCCGCGCCATGACCGCGGCGCCGGCACCTATGCCGCCCTGGCCGGGGGCCAGAAGCTCTCCGACCTTACCCGCCCAACGATGCTCGAGCGCCTTACGATCCTGCCCGCCGACCCCGACCTTGCCGGTGCCGAGGTCGAGCTGGCTGGCGCCGAGCGCCGCGAGCACCGCCTTGCCGACGCCCTGGCCGTCCCAGAGATGGCCAGTTTCGATGACATATTCATCGACTGCCCACCCTCTCTCGGTCTGCTGACGCTGAACGCCCTCGTGGCCGCGGATAGCGTCCTCGTCCCGCTCCAGTGCGAGTTCTTTGCGCTGGAAGGGGTCAGTCAGATTACCCGCACGATCGAGCGCGTCGCACGTTCGCTCAACCCGCGCTTAGCACTCGAAGGCATCGTGCTCACGATGTTTGACCGTCGAAACAATCTTTCGGAACTTGTGGCGAACGATGTCCGCGCCTTCTTTGGCGCAAAGGTCTTCAGCACCATGATCCCACGCAACATCCGCCTCAGCGAGGCGCCGTCGCATGGGCTGCCCATCGCCCAGTACGACGCCCGCTCGCCCGGGGCCGCCGCCTACCAGGCTCTCGCCGATGAACTCCTCGCCCGCAGAAGGACCGCCAAATGAGCGGCAAAAAGCCTCCGCGCCTCGGCATGGGCCTGTCGGCCCTGATGGGCGAGGCACCCGCCACGGCCGCATCCACGGCCCGCAGCCTGCCCATCGAGGCGCTGGAACCCGGCCCCTTCCAGCCGCGCGGTCCGATCGATCCAGCGGAGCTCGACGAACTCACCGGCTCGATCCGGGAACACGGCATCCTCCAGCCGATCCTGGCGCGGCCCAAGCCCGGCTCTGCCGGCGCCTTCCAGATCATCGGTGGTGAGCGCCGCTGGCGCGCCGCACAGCTCGCCGGTCTGCATGAGGTGCCTGTCCTCATCCGCGAGTTCGACGACCGCACGGCGATGGCCGCCGCGCTGGTCGAGAACCTGCAGCGAGAGGATCTGAACGCCATTGAAGAGGCCGAGGGCTATGCCCGGCTGACCGAGCAGTTCGGCCTCACCCAGGATGCTCTCGGCAAGGCTGTCGGCAAATCCCGCAGCCATGTGGCGAACACCCTGCGGCTGCTCAACCTGTCCAGCCATGTGCGGGACCTGCTCCGCGACGGGCACCTCACCGCAGGGCACGCGCGCGCGCTGCTGACCGCACCCGAACCGGAGAAGCTCGCCAATCAGATCATCGCGCGGGGGCTGAACGTCCGCCAAGCCGAGGCGTTGGCCGCCGGGCGTGGTCCGGCCGCGACCAACCACGTCATGCGCACCCAGGACGCCGACGTGGCCGCGCTGGAGCGCACCCTGACCGAAGCCCTTGGCCTGAAAGTCCGCGTCGCGACCAGCGGCGCTGGCGGCAGCCTTTCGATCGCCTACAAAAATCTCGATCAGCTCGATGGGCTGGTGCGCCTGCTCCAGCCCGGAACCTAGACCGCGTCGCTCAGCTTCCCTCGCGCCGGCGCTCGTAGTGATCGAAGTATTTCTTCGTCACCTGGTCGGTCTTCACGACGATGCAAACATCGGTCGTGTTGAATTGCGGGTCCAGCACCGCCCCATCGCCGACGAAGCCGCCCAACCGCAGATATCCCTTGATCAGCGGCGGCAGCGCCAGGCCGGCGGCACGCGCATCGACAGCTGACGGGTCCAGCTGCCGCATGTCCACGTAGCGGTCGGCGACGGCGCGCGGGCGCAGGTGCTCCGGCGCGAGATGATGCGTGTAGAGATAGGTGAGTTGCGGCGCGAGCACCTTGAGGTCCGTGCCATGCAGCGACGCGCAGCCGAACATCACCTCGATGTCGTGCTTCCAGACATAGGCCGCGATGCCACGCCACAGCAGCTGCAACGCCGCACGCGTACGGTAGGCCTCGTCAACGCAGGACCGGCCGAGCTCCATGATCTTCCCCGGCAACGCCATCAGCACGGATAGATCGTATTCGGATTCCGAGTAGAACCCGCCCAGCTGCGCGGCGCCTGCCTTCTGGATCAATCGATAGGTGCCCACGACCGAGCTGGGCCCATCGCCACGGTCGTGATCGACCACAAGCAGGTGGTCCGCGACGCCGTCAAAGGCATCCACATCGCGCCGCGAAGCAGCCGTCGCAGGGTCCGCGACCGCGCCCATCTCCTCGTAGAAGACCTTGTAGCGCAGCGCCTGGGCGGCATCGATCTCCGCCGCCGTCTCGGCGAGGCGGACACCCAGATTGAGCGCGCGCACCTCCCCGAAGCCGGCATCATCCTGCAATGGCATCAGCGCGCAGCCTCCGGCGGCGGCGGCGGGACCGCATCGTCGGCATCGCGCTGCCCGAAGATCTCCAGCCGGAACTGCACCATGGAAAAGCCAAGCCGCGCAGCGATCGCCTGAGCCAATTGCTCAAAGGCGCCGTCGACGAACTCAATGACGCGTCCGGTCTCCACGTCGATCAGGTGGTGGTGCTGGCCATGCTCGGTCGGCTCGTAGCGGGCCCGCCCGCCACCGAAGTCGCGTCGGTCGAGAATGCCCTTTTCCTCGAGCAGCCGAACCGTCCGATAGACGGTCGCGACCGAGACCTTGCTGTCCAGGGCGAGGGCGCGGCGATACAGCTCCTCGACGTCGGGATGGTCCTCCGCCTCGGACAGCACACGTGCGATCAGGCGTCGCTGGCCTGTCATCTTCAGGCCGCGCTCGATGCAGAGCCGCTCGATCCGCGAAGGTTCAGCGCGCCCGGTGCTCGCGGGCGGCGCCTTGCCGCTCGTGTCGGGGCGGCGGGATGTCGGACGCGTGTCCATCGAAAAAGCGCGGTGTCCTCGGGGCGTTCACGCAGGATGCGGCGCACGACCATAGCCGTGCGGCGCGATCCGGCAAACCTCCGCGACGCGAAGCGCTGTCAGACGGCCTTGGCGGCAGGCTGGCGGCCGGCGCGCGGCGGCCGGCCACGCGGCTTGGTGCCCAGGCCGATCTTCTTGGCAAGGTTGGAGCGATGCTTCGCATAGTTCGGCGCGACCATCGGATAATCGGAGCCGAGGCCCCAGCGATCGCGATACTGTTCAGGCGAAAGATTGTACGCCGTCTTGAGATGGCGCTTCAGCATCTTCAGCTTCTTGCCGTCTTCAAGGCAGATCAGATACTCGGGCGTTATCGACTTCTTGACCGGCACCGCAGGTTGCGGCTTCTCCGCCGCGGGGGCGGGCGGCGCGCCAACATTGGCCAGGGTACGATAGACGTCCTGGATCAGGCCGGGCAGATCAGGCAGCGACACCGCGTTGTTGGAGACGTGAGCAGCCACGATCTCTGCGGTCAGTCCAAGAATGTCGGGATTGGTGCCGTTGTCGGCCATGTTCTTTGCCCATGTCAGTCGATTGGGATGTATACGCATTTATAACTTAGTCTTGCAATGGCCTGCCCACGAATAAAGGAAAGTTTCCGTGAATTCAGAAATGAACGTGTTGTTAACCCCAGACCAAAGCATCGACGTGACAGGCGAACTCTGCCCCATGACCTTTGTCCACGTTCGTTTGGCCCTGGATCGCTTGCCTCCAGGAGCCAAACTGGCCGTGCTTCTGCGCGGCGACGAAGCACGCAGGAATGTTCCCCGCACCGCGACAGAACAGGGCCACAAACTATTGTCGATCGACGACCTGGCCGACGGCACGACCCGACTTCTCATCCAGAAGAAAGGTTGAAGCGCAACACCAGCGCATCCGAGCCGTCCGAGTAGTAGCGGCGCCGGCGCCCGGCCTCCTCGCCGCCCTGCCCGCTATACAATGCAAGAGCGCCGGCATTGCCCTCCGCGACTTCCAGGTACAGCACGCTGGCGCCGCGATCCCGCGCCGCTGCGCGGAGCGCGGCCAACAAGGCACTCCCCACCCCCGCTCGACGTGCGCGAGGCCGCACCGCCAGCGTCAACACCTCCGCCTCATCCGCCATGGCGCGCCCAAGCGCGAACCCCAGCGGCTCGTCGCCGAAGGGCGGCGTGCCCGAGAGCGCGAGCGTGCCGAACCCGCCTTCCGCTTCCAGCATCAGCGCGATCGCGGCCGGGCCCCAGCAATCGGGTGACGCGAAAGCCTCGGCGTGAATGGCCGCGAGAACCTCTGCCTCCGCCGCAAACGCGGGGCGCAGGATCACCCGCCGCGCACCGCCGGTGGTTCGGCATAGAGCGGCGTGGCGTCGCGCGGCGGCAACGCCCCGGCGAGCCGTGCGGCGGCAATGGTCGCGAGCGCCCAGGCCTCGGGCAGACGCGCATCCGTCAGCATGACGTCCAGGTCCCGCGCCGCCAGGCGCGCCGCGGCGGGCGCGGCGGCGTCGCCCACCATCGCCACCGGGCCGGAGGGTCGCGGCAGGCCATCAAGCGCCAGGATCTGGGGCGGGCCGTCCGGCGTCGCGATACCCGGTGCAAAGCGCTCGAGCAGTATGCTGCCGCGGCGATTGTCGACCACCGACCAGATCGCGCGGCCCTGCCGACGCTCGGCCGGTACGGCGGCGGCCAGCGCCTCACCCGTCGTCACGCCGATCAGCGGCACGCCGCCCGCCGCCGCCAGGCCCTGCGCCAACGACAACGCCGCGCGCAGCCCGGTGAAGCCGCCTGGTCCCACGCCCACCGCCACGGCGTCGAGTGCGGTCGCGTCGATCCCTGCCTCCGCCAGGACCCGGGTCACCAGCGGCGGCAGCAGCGCCGCCTGGCCACGCGCGGCGTCGCACCTAGCCTGAGCCAGGATGGCGCCATCGCGCCACAGCGCGGCCGAGCAGCGCGCAAGGGCGCCATCAAGGGCGAGTAGCATCATCCCTCGCTCCTACCCTGGCTGCCCCCGGGCGACAAATCGCGGCAACGAAATTTCGCATGTCAGCGCCGCCCAGCCGCGCCATGCTCAAGGAGCCATGCAACGCTCCCAGACGAGATCATCCCATGCGAGACAACCCGACCCCGCACCGCCTGCTCACCGCCCTGGCGTTGCTGCTGGCACCCAGCGCGGCTTCGGCGCAGACCGGTCCTGATTTCCCCGGCCTGCGCGGCCTCGGCCCCCTGCACACCTACATCGCCTTCGTCGGGCGCGACGCCTCCATCGCCGAATGCGGCATCACCGAGCCCTACGCCGCCGAGCTGATGGCCAGCATCCGCCGCGAACTCGCCCCAGCCGGCATCACCATCACACCAGGGGCCGAGCGCGTGCCGATGACCGACGGGCTGCTGGTCCGCGCGCCGGGCAATGCACCCGGCCGCCCCACGCTCGCGATCACCGCGGCCACGCTGAGCGTCACCGTGGGGCAGGTACCGGTCTGCACCGTTGCCATGGGGTTTGTGCTCCGCACCCGTGCAACCGGCATCACAATCCCCGCGACGGGCCACACCTATGATGGCGATGCCGTGGTGTGGAGCGACGACGCGACGCAGCTGCGCGACGCTGCCTCGCTCACCGGCCGTGCGCGGTTCCATCCTCGCCACGGTGCGGCGCCTCGGCCAGGGCATTGCGGCCGCCAATGCCGTCCCGCTGGCCTGCCCCGGGGTGCTGACGGAGGCTCCCAACACGCCGGCGCCCCTGACCTGCTCCTGCTCCGCGGAAGCCGCCTCGACGGTGCTGCCGATCTGGGGCGTCGACGTCTACACCGATGACAGCGCGGTCTGCGTGGCGGCCGTCCATGCCGGGGCGATCAGCCCACGCGGCGGCGTGGTCACCGTGACCCGCGGGCAGGGCCAGCAGCGCTACCCCGGCGGGCAGCGCAACGGCGTCGTCTCCTACGAATACGGCCCCTGGCCGCAGAGCTTCCGCGTGACCGGCAGTGCCGCGCCACCCGTGGCCAACAACCCACGCATTCCCGTCACGAAGTAACGGCGATCAGACCGCGACTTCGACGAGCACGGGGACGTGGTCCGAGGCACGCTCCCACCCCCGCGCCGCCTTGAGGATGGTGTGGGAGCGCAGACCGTCCGCCAGGTCCGGGCTGACCCAGACATGGTCCAGCCGCCGCCCGCGATCGGCCGCTTTCCAGTCGCGCGCCCGATAGGACCACCACGTGTAGAGCTTCTGCTCAGCGGGCACGAAGTGGCGCAGCGCGTCATGCCAGGACCCCGCGCGCTGCCATTCGGTGATCGCCGCGACCTCGACCGGCGTGTGTGACACCACGTCGAGCAGCTGCTTGTGCGACCAGACGTCGTGCTCCATCGGGGCGATATTGAGGTCGCCGACCAGCACGCTCCGCCGCGAGGGGCCACGCGCCGCGTTCCAGGCCGTACACTCCGCGACGAAATCCAGTTTGTGGGCAAACTTCACGTTCACCGCGCGGTCGGCGATATCGCCCCCCGCCGGCACGTAGAAATCATGGATATCCACGGGTCCCGCAGGCGTGGCCAGCGTCACGCCCAGGTGCCGGCAATCGCCCTTTTCGCACCAGTTCGGGTCATCGGCGCGCACGCTGAACGGGATGCGCGAGAGGATCGCCACCCCGTTGTAGCCCTTCATCCCCCGATGGGCGATGTGCTCGAAGCCGAAGGCCCGCAGGCCCTCGGCAGGGAACAGCTCATCGGGGCATTTGGTCTCCTGCAGGCACAGCACGTCGGGGGCGAGGTCGCGCACGACGTCCCCCACCAGCGGCAGGCGCAGCCGGACCGAGTTGATGTTCCAGGTCGCAACGCGCAGCGGAGTCTTCAAACGATCTTGACCACCACCGTACCGACACCCTCGACCACGCCTTCGAGCAGGTCGCCGCGCTCGACGGCCGCCACGTTTTCCGGCGTCCCGGTCATGATCAGGTCGCCGGGTGCGAGCGTGACAAGGTGCGAGAGGTTCGAGATCACCTCGGGCACCGACCAGATCAGCTTCGACAGGTCAGAGGTCTGGCGCACCTTGCCGTTGACCTTGAGCTCGATCAGCCCCTTGGACACGTCAACGCCGGCGGCGGGGACCAGCGCGCCCATTGGCGCGGAGTGGTCGAAGCCCTTGCCCATGTCCCACGGGCGGCCGGTCTTCTTGGCCTCGTTCTGCAGATCACGGCGCGTCATGTCGAGGCCTGCGCAGTAGCCCCACACATGCTTCAGCGCGTCTTCGACGGCAATATTCGCCCCGCCGACGCCGATGGCGACGACCAGCTCCATCTCGTGGTGCAGCTGCTTCGAGGACGGCGGGTAGGGCATGTCCGCGTCGTTGATCACCAGCGCATCGGCGGGCTTGGCGAAATAGAAGGGCGGCTCGCGCGTCGGGTCGGACCCCATCTCGATGGCGTGCTCGGCGTAGTTGCGGCCGACGCAGAAGATCCGGCGAACCGGGAACAGCGCATCGCTGCCCACGATCGGAAGGGCGGCGACGGCGGGGGGCGGGACGACATAGGAGGGCAAGGTAGGATCTCCGGGGCTTGTTCGGGCGGGACGATAGCGGCGCGCCCCGTCCGCGCAATCCCCAGGGCAAACGGGGTCGCGAAAAGACGGCGAAAAAAAGCGCCCGGTCAGGGGGGTGACCGGGCGCCGTACGCGATTTTCCGATCGGAATGGTCGGGCGAGCCGGCAGGGGAGCCCGGTCTCGTCCGCCGGCAACAGACGCCGGTATGTTCAACATAGCGACTTGGCACGGCGAATTCACGTGTCAAATCAATACCAAACGCGTGTGCCTGATATGCGCTCTTATTATGACCTCAGGCGCCGGGCGCCGCGTCCCGCGGCTTGGCTCGCCGGACGACCGGCGTTCGGCCATTCGGCCTCGCGGTGGGTGCCGAGAGCGCCCCCCGGAAGGTTGCGCTCAGGCGCCGGGCGCCGCGTCCCGCGGCTTGGCTCGCCGCACCCGCGGCGTTCGGCCACATGTGTTGCCCAAGCCATCATTCGGCGGCGAGCGTTACAGGTCCCACGGGCGCGCCGCGGCGCGCGGCCCAGGCGCGGCAGGCCTCTCCGAACACCTCGAACATGCGCCGGCTGAAGTGGTCCCGCTCCCAATCGTATTCGGGGTGCCACTGCACGCCCAGCAGCCAGCCGCAGCCATCCGGGCAGGTTACCGCCTCGATGGTGCCGTCCGGTGCCCAAGCCTCTGCATTCAGCCGGGGTGCGAGGCGCTGGACGCCCTGGTTGTGCAGCGAATTCACCTCAAGCGTCGCGGCGCCATCGAGCATCGCCGCGAGCCTGCCATTGCCAGCCAACCGCACCGCATGCGCCTTGCCCACACGCACCGCCGGCAGTGCCTGCTCGGATGGTGTCGAGTGGTCCATACGCCCGTCGAGGTCCTGGATGCGCTGGTCCAGGCTGCCGCCGAGGGCCACGTTGAGTTCCTGCATGCCGCGGCATATCGCGAAGGTCGGCAGCCCTTCCTTCACCGCCGCGCGGATCAGCGGCAGCGTGGTGGCGTCGCGCTGCAGATCCTCGGGCGTGCCCGGCGCGTGGTCAGGGCCTTCATAATGGCCAGGCCAGACATTGCTGCGGCTGCCGGTCAGGATCAGCCCATCGAGCCGAGGCAGCAGCTCCGCGATGACCTCGGGTCCAGCCGCCGGCAGCAGCACGGGAACACCGCCGACCGCGCCGAGCACCACGTGCACGTAGCTGTTCGAGGCCGCGTGGTTCGGCGTCCCGAAGGTGCCGAACGCCTTGACGCAGCAGGAGATGCCGATGAGGGGCCGCATTAGGGGATCGTGGAGCGTCGGCATGGCGCAATCAAGGCATCGCGAGGGTTAAAAGGGGCTTTCGAAGCGGGATTGCGCGTGGCGAGGGCATTCAGCGCCGCTTCCAGGTCAGCACCAGCACGTCCCGCGCGGAGGGCAGCGCGGCATCGACCGGCTCGATCGGACTGACACCATGGCGCACGCGACGGTCATCGAGGATAGCGCTGTCCAGCGCATCGAGCAGCGTGAAGCGCGCCAGCGGCTTGCCGTCCAAAGTCTCGACCAGCGTCTCCCCACCGGCGAGGTTCGTCCGGCGCAGCATGGCGATGACGACCAGGTCCACGCCATCCTGGTGCACGCCCTCGGGTGTCGGGTAGCCAGGCGCGCCGGGCGCGGCCTCGATGCGGAACTGATGCGCCTCGACGAACCAGCGCTGCGCGCCCGCCAGGCTGTCGGCGAGATCGCGTCCGAGGTCGAGCATGGCCTGCAGCGCGGCATTCGCGCCGATCGCGTCTTCCATCGGTGCGAACCAGCGGTCGACGCCGCCATTGAGCGTGTTGTGCACCACGGCCTGGAAGTGCGGCCGGTGCTCGCCGCGGACATGGCCGGGGATGCCGGGCTCGGCCCAGAAATTCGCGATGCGGCGCTGGCGGTAGCGGCCACCGTCGCGCATGTGGTTGTCGGTCTCCAGCCTCTCCCAACTCGCGATGAAGTCGGGCAGTGCGGCCACGCCATCGCCGAGCAAGGGCATCATCGCGCTGCCACGAAGGTGCAGGAAGCCGTGGTCGGCGATGGCGGCGGAGAGGGCGGCGCTCATGGCGCGTCGCCGATCGCCGGCACGTCGCCCGCGATGCCCGCGAGAACCTCGGCCACGTGGCGCACCTTGATCGGCGAGCCTTCGCGCTTGAGCCGGCCGGCCATGTTCAGCAGGCAGCCGAGATCGCCGGCGAGCAGCGTCTGTGCGCCGGTCGCGGCGATGTCGCGCGTCTTGTCGCTGACCATGCGCGTGGAGATCTCGGGGTATTTCACGCAGAAGGTGCCGCCGAAGCCGCAGCAGATTTCGGGCTCCGCCATCTCCTTGAGCGTCAGGCCAGGGATGGCGCCGAGCAGGGCGCGGGGCTGCGCCTTCACGCCCAGCTCGCGCAGGCCCGAGCAGCTGTCATGATAGGTGACGATGCCGGCATGCTCGGCCGTGGGCGCGGTGACGCCGATGATGTCGACGAGGAAGGCGGTCAGCTCATGGGTGCGGGCGGCCAGCGCCTCGGCGCGGCCGCGGTACTCGGGGTCGTCCTCGAACAGGGACGGGTAGTGGTGGCTGACCATGGCACCGCAGGAGCCCGAGGGGACCACGACGTAGTCGAAGCCGGTGAAGGCGTCGACGACGCCGCGGGCGATCTCCCGCGCCGTGGTGCGGTCGCCGGCATTGTAGGCGGGCTGGCCGCAGCAGGTCTGCGCCTCCGGCACGCTGACGGTGCAGCCGGCGCGCTCCAGCAGCGTGATGGCGGCGAAGCCGACGCTGGGGCGGTAGAGATCGACGAGGCAGGTGACGAACAGGGCGACGCGCGGCTGGGCCATACGCCTGAGACTAGGGGGCGGGCGCCAGCGTTACCAGGGCGCTGCGGCCCGCCGGCGCGCGCTACAGTGCTACCCGCCATGCATGGCGGGCGGGATTCTAATGACCGCGAAGCGCCAGCGTCGCGGCACCCAGGCCGGTGCCGATCGAGACGAGACCCAGGATCGGGGCGGCAGCCATCACGGCCGCGCCCTGCACGCCAAACAAGATGGAGCCAACGGTGGCAAAGCCGGCGACTGCGGTGCTGGCGGCAATGGCACTCAGGGTGGTGATGCTGATCATCGAAGGAACTCCCAAATGCGGGCAAATGCGGCAGCGGTGCCGCGCAATCGCCATGATTGCGCCATATTTGGGGACGGCCAACGAAAAAGGGCCCCACGTTTCCGTGAGGCCCTTTCAAGGCTAAGTCATAGCCGCTCGATCAGGCGGCCTGCTGGATCGCTGAAAGCAGCCAATCGCCGCCACGGGGGCGCACGAAGGTCCATATTTCCGTCGCTGTGGTGCGGCGGTTCGGGTCGCCCTCGACCACCGCATTGTCGGACACGCGGCGGGTCACATCGATCATGGAGAACTTCATCGCGACGGTGGCGTAGTCCTGCCCGCCCTCATGCCAGGCCTCGGACAGGTCGCCCGCGTCGAAGGTGAGGTCGCGCGTCTCGTTGCGCCAGCCGCGGGCGTCGAGCGCGGCGTAGTCATCGTTGAAGTAGCCGACCATCTCCGGTGTCGCCAGGCGGTTAAGCGCGCCCATGTCCCGCGCCGTCCAGGCGGCGTTCACGCCCTTCAGCACCTGCTCGAAGGCCTGGAAATCGGCCGGCGATGGGTTGAATGGCATGGTCGCGGCGTGCATCGGCGCGGCGCCGCCGCCCATCGGCATCTGCGTCGCCTGGCGAGCGTAGGTGTTGCCACCCTGGCCGGCCGCGGCGCCGGCATAGGCCGGCTCCTGGCGGCGACCACGAATAAGCCGCATCACCAGCCAGATCACGCCACCGACCAGGGCCACCTGGAACAGCAGCCCGAGGATGGAGGCGAAGCCGCCGAGCCCGCCGAACAGGCCGGCGCCGAACAGCATTCCGATCAGGCCGGCGCCGAGCAGGCCGCCCATCAGCCCGCCCATGAACCCGCGCGAGGCGGAGGGCCGCGCCGCGGCGGCGGCACTTGCCCCCGCCGTCCCGGTCGAGCCGACCGAGGGGTTGGTGGGCTGCTGCGTGCGCTGCATCGGCTGCGCGGCGTTGGGCGCAGTCTGCGTCGGCGCGGGCGCCGACTGCGTGCGGCTGCCGCGGCTCCCCGAGGAGGAGCCACCGCCGACGCGGGCATCGGCGAGAGGCGCGAACGCCATCAGGCCGGTGGCCAGGGCAGCGGCGAAAAGACCAATTCGCGTGCGGTTGCGGTTACGGGGCATGGGAGCGACGTCTCCGGCTGGGATAAACATTACAGCGAATATAGGTTATCCGGCGCCCGATTGCGAGCGTCCCGTCTTCGCCTTGTCCGGGACCATGTCGGCATAGACCGCGGCTGCCCAGGGACGCGACGCGGTGGCGATGTTGCGCAGGTCGTCGGCCTCCAGCTCGGCCACGAATTCAGCCAGCGTTTCTTCCTCTTCATCAAACGCGGCAGCGGCATCAATGACGACCGCCATCGCCGCCAGCGCCTCGTCATCGAGGTCGCCCGGGCGCAGCAGCCCCGCATCGAGCAGGTCGGGGATCTGCAGCGCCGTCGCGATGGCGAGCTGCGCGGTGGCCTTCGCATCCCCCGCGCGGCCTTCGGCAAGTGCTGCGAGCGAGGCCACAGCCTCCGCGAGTATCGCCTTCATGTCCGCCTTCAAGCCCCTGCCAGCGTCAGGCCATCGACGCGGATGGTCGGCGCGTCGGTGCCGCGACGGAACTCCAGGTCGCTGGCCGGCGCCATGTGCAGGAACATCTCCTGCAGCCGGCCCGCGATGGTGATCTCGCTCACCGGCTCGGCCAGCTCGCCATTGCGGATCATGAAGCCGGCGGCACCGCGGCTGTAATCGCCGGTCACGCCGTTCACCCCCATGCCGATGAGGTCCGTGACGTACAGGCCCTCGGTGATATCGCCCATCAGCTCGGCGGGGGTGACGTGGCCGGGGTCGAGCCAGAAATTGGTGGTGGAGGGGCCGGGCGGCCCGCCGGTGCCGCGGCTCGCGTGACCGGTGCTGGCGAGGCCGAGCTGCCGCGCGCTGCGCGCATCCATCACCCAGGTGGTCAGCACGCCATCCTCGACCACGGCGCGCGCCGCACCCGGCTGGCCCTCGCCGTCGAAGGGGCGGGAGCGCAGGCCGCGCGGCCGGTTCGGGTCATCCCGCACCGTCAGCCCCGGCGCGAGCACGCGCTTGCCCATGCTGTCCTTCAGGAAGGACGTCCCGCGCGCCACCGAGGCCCCATTGATGGCCCCCGCCAAGTGCCCGAGCAGCGAGCCCGAGACACGCGGGGCAAACACCACCGGGATGCGCGCGGTCGCCGGCCGGCGTGGGTTGAGCCGCGCAATCGCATTCTCTCCGGCGCGGCGGCCGAGCATGGCGGCATCCTCCAGGTCGGCCAGATGGACCGTGTAGGAATGCTCCCAATCGCGCTCCATCGACGTGCCCTGCCCGGCCACGACGGAAATGCCGGTGCTGTGGCTGGTGCGCGCATAGCCGCCCGCGAAGCCGTTCGAGGCGACCAGCGCGATCTCCGTGCGCGACCAGCTGGCCTCGCCGCCTTCGCTGTTGGTGATGCCGGGAACGGCGAGTGCGGCCTCCTCGATCGTCGCGGCGCGGGCGAGCAGCGCTTCGGCGGCCGGCTCCTCCGCATCGGCGAGGTCGAGATCCGGGAAGGTAAAGGTCCGGGCCTCCGCGAGGCCGGCGAAGCGGTCCTCGGGGACCACGCGCGCCATGGCGACGGCACGTTCGGCCAGCTTTTCGAAGCCGCGCGGATCTGCGTCGGTCGAGGCGATCAGCGCCTGGCGCTGGCCGATGAAGACGCGCAGCCCGATGTCGAAGCCCTCCGCGCGCTCCAGCTGCTCGATTTTGCCGAGCCGGCGGGAGACGGAGAGTGAGGCGTTCCTGACCAGCAGCGCGTCTGCGCTGTCCGCGCCCGCACGGCGCGCGGCGTCGATCAGGGCGCCCAGGGTGTCCAGATGGCTCATGCTTCCGCCCGTGTGTTCATGCTCAACCCGATCATCCGTGCCGCCCCCGGCGAGTGTGTCCGATGCCGGGTTCGACGAGAAAGCCTACCACGAAGATGTGCGCCCGGCGCGGCTTGTCCAGGGTTGTGCATACCAACCGGTTGGTCTACTGCTTTCCCATGGATCAAGCGCCGACCCCGCCGCCCAGTGCACGCACCCGCCTGCTGAACGCCGCGACCAGGCTGGTGCGCCAGCAGGGGTTCAACGCCACCTCCGTCGATGCGCTCTGCACCGCGGCGGGCGTCACCAAGGGTGCCTTCTTCCACCACTTCCCCTCGAAGGAAGCCCTCGGCGTCGCCGCCGCCGAGCATTGGGCCGAAATGACCGGCGCACTGTTCGCGGGCGCGTCCTATCACGGCCATGCGGACCCGCTGGCGAGGGTGCTCGGCTACATCGATTTCCGTGAGGCGCTGCTGGCCGGCAGCCTGGCCGAATACACCTGCCTGGTGGGCACCATGGTGCAGGAGAGCTACGCCTCCAGCCCCGCCATACGCGACGCCTGTGCGCGATCCATCTTCGGCCATGCCGGAACGCTGGAGGCGGATATCGCGGCGGCGATGACCGCGCATCGCGTCACCGGCTTCACCGCAGCCTCGCTCGCGCAGCACACCCAGGCGGTGCTCCAGGGCGCCTTCATCCTTGCCAAGGCGCGCGACGACGTCGCCGTCGCGGCCGAGAGCGTCGCCCATCTGCGGCGCTACATCACGCTGCTGTTCCAGGCGGCGCCACGCTCATAGACAAAAGGGAGGTTGCCGATGCCCAGCCCATTCATCTGGTACGAACTGCTCACCCCGGACATCGAGGGCGCGGCGAAGTTCTACAGCGACGTCGTCGGCTGGACGGTGCAGCCGAGCGGGCAGCCGGACATGGACTACCGCTTCTGGAAGGCGGGCGAGACGCCGATCGGCGGCCTCATGGCCACCACTGAGCCGGCGATGCGCCCGGGATGGATCGGCTACGTCCGGGTGCCGGATGTGGACGCGACCGTCACCCAGATCACCGACCTCGGCGGCGCCGTCCTGATGCCCGCGATGACCCTGCCCGAGGTTGGCCGCATGGCGATGGTCGCAGACCCCCAGGGCGCCGCGATCTACGTCATGACGCCGCAGGGCGACATGCCCGCCGCCGCCAACGCGCTGGGGCAGCCAGGTCATGCCGGCTGGAACGAGCTGCACACCACCGATTGGCAGGCGGCCCTGCGCTTCTACGGAGAGACGCTGGGCTGGGGCGCGGCCGAGGCGATGGATATGGGCCCCATGGGCACCTACCAGCTGTTCCACGATGGCGACGCGCCCATCGGCGGCATGATGAACAGCCCGAACTTTCCCCGCCCCGCCTGGCTCTATTACTTCAACATCACGGGCATCGATGCCGCGAAGGCGCGTGTCGAGGCCGCTGGCGGCACCGTGCTGATGGGCCCGCACGAAGTCCCGGGCGGGCAGTGGGTGCTGCAGGCCCGCGACCCACAAGGCGTGATGTTCGCCCTGCTCGGCCAGAAGGACTGAGGCGATGGCACAGCTTTCCAAGATCGCGCCCTGCCTGCTGTTCAAGGGCGAGGCCGAGGCGGCCGCCGCCTTCTACGTCTCGGTGTTCCCCGACTCCGCCATCACCGCCATGTCTCGCTACGGCGAAGGCGCGCCTCTGCCCGCCGGCACCGCCCTGATGGTGGAATTCACACTCGCCGGGCAGCGCTTCCAGGCGCTGAACGGCGGACCGCCGGCAGCCTTCAACGAAGCCATCTCCTTCTCAATCGCCTGCAAGGACGCGGCCGAGGTGGACCACTACTGGGATGGGCTCACCGCGATGGGCGGCCGGCCCATCCAGTGCGGCTGGCTTGAGGACCGCTTCGGCGTGCGCTGGCAAGTGGTGCCCGACGGGCTGCTCGACCTCATCCGCGACCCCGACCCGGTCCGTGCCGGCCGCGCGATGCAGGCCATGATCCGCCAGACCAAGCTCGACCTCGCGGCCATCCGCGCCGCCGCAGACGGAAACCCCGCATGACCCAGCCCCTCCATGAACTCGCCATCGAGCGCCAGATCAACGCCACGCCGGAAACCGTCTTCAAGGTGTGGACCCAGCGCACCGAGGAATGGTTCTGCCCGAAACCCTGGAAGGCGCGCGTCATAGAGCAGGATTTCCGCGCCGGAGGGCGATCCTGCCTGGTCATGATCGGACCCGACGGCACCGAAACACCGCCGATGGACGGCATATTCCTCGAAGTGATCCCCAACCAAAGCATCGTCTTCACCGATGCCTTCACCGTGGGCTGGATCCCGCAATCCCCGGCCTTCATGGTCGGCTTCGCCACGCTCACACCCAACGCCGGCGGCACCCTCTATCGCGCCGGCGCCCGCCACTGGAGCGA
>JAZKFA010000320.1:0-519 GCA_040386655.1 Pseudomonadota bacterium
CTTCAAGTGAAACTCGCAGCGATTTGGCGATCTTATCGCGATCTTTTGCACTTAGGCGGTTTGCCTGCAACAGAAGATCCAGGAGGCCGTCTGATCTGAGGGTTTCGAAGTACGAAGACACTCTGGGAGGGAGCGAACTGCCGGTCGAGATGCGATCGACCTGAGCTAGGCCAAGCACATCAGACCGAGTAGCGCGAATTTCTACGTCTCCAAACCACAAGCCAATTTCAGAGAAATCGTACTCAGCAAGCCGGCCCCACTGACGTGACACATAGAAATAGAATATATTCGTCACACTGCTCTTACCGATTCCATTGGGTCCAACTAGGATTAGAGCGTTCCCGCTAATTGGGATATTAACGTTTCTATTCCCGAATAGTCCAAGAATCTGAAACCGTGTGGGGCGTTGCATGACGTTTGCCTAGTCTTGCGGGGGAGATCTAACGCTGTGTGTGCAGCATGCGTTTGATTCGTTATGGTGCCAAGGGCTGAAAGTTCATAAGCATCTAAATACGATCA
>JAZKFA010000320.1:529-9507 GCA_040386655.1 Pseudomonadota bacterium
TTCTTCTGACAAGTCAGGTGATCAAACCGTCGCCACCCCCTCCAACACCTTCACACAGCTCCCCCCCACACTCGCCCGTATCCCGCTCGGCGCCCGCCAGGCCGCCGCGCGCAGCAGGCTCGGCCGGCCCATCTCCACCCCCTGGCTGATCTCCCACCGCCCCTCCTCCGCACCGCTCAGCGACAGCAGCAGCGCCACCAGGGGGGTCGCCGCACTCCCCGTCGCCGCATCCTCGATCGTGCCCGACAGGGGCGAGAACATCCGCGCCCGGCGCTGCCCCTCCCCCGCATCCGCGTGCAGGTAGACCGGCAGGCGGTTCGGCCCCAGCGCGGGGAAGGCCCAGGCCGCGGCGCGGAACCGCTCGATATCCGGCTTCGCCCGGGACAGCGCCTCGGGTGCCACCTCCACAATCACGAAGGAATTGCCGACGGAGGCCATGATGGGCCGGTGCGTCGAGGTCAGGATGTCGCCCACCTCCAGCCCGATGCACCCGGCCAGCAGCCCCACATCCATCTCCGGCCCCAGGGATAGCGGCTGGGGGGCGGCGACGATCGCCTGGGTCAGCTCGCCCTCCGCGTCGCGCGTCACCCGCACCTCGACCAGGCCGGCGATTTCCTCGAAGCGCAGCATCCCGTCCTGCGCCCAGTCCGCCACCGCCCAGCCGGTGCCCACATTGGGGTGGCCGGCAAACGGCATCTCGGCCACGCGGTTGAAGATGCGCACGCGCGCGGTGTTCTCCGGGTTTTCGGGGGGCAGCACGAAGGTGGTCTCGGAGAGGTTGAATTCCGCCGCCAGCGATTGCATCTCGGCATCGCTCAACCCCCGCGCGTCGCGGAAGACAGCGAGCGGATTGCCGCCGAAGCGGGTCTGGGTGAACACATCGAGTGTCACGAACTCATACTGGCGCATGCGGCGCTCCCTCATCGCGCGCCCTTGCCCGATGCGGGCGAAGGGGCGACACGTCCCAACCACGGCGGGCGGAATGACCGACCTGCCCTGCGCCTGACTTTGGCACGGATGCCGCATAGCTTCGATACGTCACCCCAGGGGATTGTCTGCATGAAGGTCGTGGTTCTCGGCAGCGGCGTGGTGGGGGTGGCGAGTGCCTGGTACCTGGCCGCCGCCGGTCATGAGGTGACGGTGATCGACCGCCAGCCCGCGCCAGGCATGGAGACCAGCTTCGCCAATGCGGGCCAGGTGTCCTTCGGCTACTCGAGCCCCTGGGCGGGGCCGGGCATTCCGCTCAAGGCCATGCAGTGGCTGATGATGCGCAACCGCCCGCTGGTGGTGTGGCCGCTGATGGACACGCGGCTGTATGGCTGGGTGACGCGCATGCTCGCGAACTGCACCGAGGCCGCCTATGCCCGCAACAAGGCGCGCATGGTGCGGGTGAGCGAATACAGCCGCCGCGCCATCGCCGAGCTGCGCGAGGAATCGGGCATCGAATATGACGGCCGCACGCGCGGCACCTTGCAGCTCTTCCGCACGCAGAAGCAGCTGGACCATATCGGCGGGGATACGCGCGTGCTCGCGCAGTTCGGCATGCCCTTCGACGTGCTGGACCCCGCGGGCTGCATCGACCAGGAGCCGGCGCTGAAGCACGTGCGCGGCAGTTTCGTGGGCGGCTTGCGCCTGCCGCAGGATGAGACGGGCGACGCGCACCTCTTCACCCAACGCCTGGCCGCCATGGCGGCCGAGAAGGGCGTCGTCTTCCGCCAGGGCGAGACGATCCGCTCCATTGCCACCAGCGGGGACCGGGTGACGGGTGTGACCACCTCCGCCGGCGAGGTCAGCGGGGATCACTATGTGCTCGCGCTGGGCAGCTTCTCGACGGCGCTCGCGCTGACCATCGGCGTGCGGATCCCGGTCTACCCAGTGAAGGGCTACTCCCTGACGCTGCCCGTGCGCGACGAGGATGGGGCGCCGGTCTCGACCGTGATGGATGAGAGCTTCAAGGTCGCCATCACGCGCCTGGGCGACCGCATCCGTGTGGGCGGGACGGCGGAGCTCGCCGGCTTCTCGACGCGTCTGCGGGCGCCGCGGCGCGCGACGCTGGTGCGCTCGCTGACGGACCTGTTTCCGCGCGGAGGCAACCCCGAAGAAGCGCAGTTTTGGACCGGTCTCCGCCCCATGACGCCGGATGGAACGCCTATTGTCGGTGGAACACGGTACACAAACCTCCATCTGAACACCGGCCACGGCACGCTGGGCTGGACGATGGCCTGCGGGTCGGGCCGACTTCTCGCAGACCTCGTGAGTGGCAAGGCAACCGAGATCGACAGCGCCGACCTCTCCGTCGCGCGCTACGCGAGCATGGGTATGGTTTGATTTCGTAAGCGGTTCGGTGCGATAACAGAGCGACGATGGGAATCTATCTGGACGTCCCCTTTGCGAACCAGTTGATGCGGCCGGGACAGAGCAGCGTGCTCAACGACCCGACCGGCTGCTGGTACGCGTCCGTCAACATGGTGGGCTGGTATTTCGAAGCCGGCCCGCGGCTTGGCGTGCCCGAGCTGTACAGCGGAAACCTGCCGGCTGAAGTGCGCTCGCGCCTTGGTTTCCAGGGGCATTTCGCGACCGGGTCTTCGGATGCGCGTGCCATCATGAACACCTATCACGGCGGTCAGTCCGAACACGTGCTGCTGGCGGAGCGCGAGCACCTGGAGCCCGTCGCGAACTGCGCGCGTGCGAACTACAATTTCGGCGGCATGCAGATCGACCAGCTGCTGCGCCGCTACGGGCCGGTGTTCTTCTACTGGCGCAAGACGGTGCGCGGGCAGAGCTACGGCCACGCCTCGGTCCTGATCGGCATCGGCAAGCGCGAGACGGAGGTCATCTACCACGATCCCGAAAACCTCCCGAATAGCCGCATGACGCTCGACCAGTTCAACCAGGTGCGCCAGCGCTGGATGTACGGGATGATGCGCAAGACCGGCTTCGGCCACGTCCTCCGCGGGCACAATATCGCCTGATCCCGAAGGCGGGATCAGGCTCCGTTTTTTGTGCCCTCAAGCGGCGGGCGCTCGCTCCGCTCGCGTGCCTTTCGCCGGACTGCCGGCGCCGGCCATTCGGCCGGGCGGCGTGCGAAGGCACGCCGAGGCTCTGCGCGAGTGAACGCGCTCCCATGCCACTTGCCGCGCGGTGAAAACTCGCCCGGCGTCAGCCCTCGCCACGCGCGGCGAGGATGCGCAGCAATGCCGCATCCCGGGCCTTGGCCAGAGCGCGCACGTCGCGGCCACCCGCTTCCTCCGCAACACCCGCGACCAATGCGGCACCCAGCGCGGCATCCACATCCGGCCGGCCGAGATCCGCCCACCAGCCCCGCATCGCCGGCAGCAGGTGGTCGAGGAAGTGCTGCATCCCGCCCTCCCCGCCCGCGAGGTGGAAGGTCAGGTGTGGCCCCATCAGCGCCCAGCGCAGGCCAGGGCCCTCGCTGATCGCGGCGTCCACGTCGGCCACACTCGCCACACCCTCGGCGACCAGGTGCACCGCCTCGCGCCACAACGCCGCCTGCAACCGGTTCGCCAGGTGCCCCGGCACTTCCTTCGCCAGCGCGATCGGGTGCTTGCCGATGGCGCGGTAGAACGCCATCGCGGCCGCCACCGCTTCCGCACTCGCGCGCGCACCGCCCACCACCTCGACCAGCGGGATCAGGTGCGGCGGGTTAAACGGATGCCCGATCACCACCCGCTCCGGATGCGCGCATTGCGCCGAAAGCTGGGACGCCAGCAGCCCCGAGGTCGAGGACGCGATCACCACATCCGCAGGCAGCACGGCGTCGATCGCCGCCAGCAGCGGCTGCTTCACGTCCAGCCGCTCCGGCGCATTCTCCTGCACGAAATCAACGCCCTCGACGGCGCGCACCGGGTCCGGCTCGAAGCGCCAATTGCCGGGGTCCGCACCGGCCACCGCGCCCAGCTGCGCGAGGCCCGGCCAGGCGCCCTCGACCATCCGCCGGATCAGGTCCGGCGCTGACGGCGAGGGATCGCTCGCCACCACCTCCAGCCCGCGCGAGAGGAACCACGCCGTCCAGCTCGCCCCGATCGTCCCGGCGCCGATGACCGCGACGCGCCGGACCTCGCTGCGCATCACAGGCGAGACGCCGGATCCCGCGTCCCGAGCCGTGCGAGGATGAACTCGATCTCCGCGATCGTCGTCGCACTCAGCTTCGGCCCGGGGCTGCGCAGCGCGGCACTCGCGATCCAGCCGCGGCGCATCAGCACGTGCTTGCGCACGGCCAGGCCCAGGCCAGGCTGCAGCTCGTAGCGGATCAGCGGCAGGTGCAGGTCGAACAGGTCGTGCGCCGCCTCCTGCTGCCCATCGCGCGACAGCGCGTAGACGCGCGCGAGCATCTCGGGGAAGGCGTAGCCGGTCATGATGCCGTCCGCACCGCGCTCGATCTCGTGGGGCAGGAAGATGCCGCCATTGCCGCCCATGATCGATAGCCGCTTGCCGATGCGTGCGCGAATATCGGAGAGCTTGTCGAGCCCCGGATGATCCTCCGCCTTCAGCATCACCAGCCGCGGATCCTCGGCCGCCAGCGTCTCCACCATCGACGCCGACAGATGCACACCCGTCAGCTGCGGATAATCCTGCAGCACCCAAGGCGCGCTCCCCACCGCCGCCGACGCCTGGCGCAGATAGGCCATGACGGCGTCATCCCCGCGCAGCCCCGGCGCCGGCGCGATCATCACGCCCGCGGCCCCTGCCGCCATTGCACCATCGGCCAGCGCGCGCATCGCGGCGAGGCCGGGTGCGGAGACGCCGACCACGACGGGAATGCGCCCATCCACCCGGCGCAGCACCAGCGTTGTCACCTCCAGCGCCTCACGGGCATCGAGCTTGGGCGCCTCCCCCATCACGCCCAGCAGGGTGATGCCCGTCGCCCCGGCTTCGAGGAAGGCATCCGTCATGCGCGCGGCAGAATCGAGATCGACCGCGCCCTGGTCGGTGAACGGCGTCGGCGCGATGACGAAGACGCCGGTCGCGGTGTTGTCGAGCATCATGGCTTCGTCTCCGTCTTGGGTGTGGTGGTGGCCTTGAACAGGGCGCCCATGGCATCGGCCATCCAGCTGGGCTGCGCCATGCGCGTCCAGGCCGCGAGCATTGCCTCGGGTGAGGCGGTCATCTCGGTGATCTGCGATTGCATACGTTCCAGCATCGCTGCGTGGATCGGCACCACATCGGGCAGGCCGAGGAAGCGGCGGGCTTCCTCCGGCGTGCAATCGACCTCGACCGTCATCTTCATTGCGCGCGCTCCCTCATCTGCTGCGATCCTCGCGCGAAGCGGCCTGTTCGGGAAGGGATGACGGGAGCCGGAGGAGGTTCCTGTCGCCCTGTCCCTGCTGAAGCGCGCTCCATCCCTGGCCCATGTGATCAACTGGACCATACCGATATCCGCATAGTGGTGGATTCGGTTCCATATCATCACTGTCGGGCCCAAGCCCGCCGTCGCCGGCGATGCTATACGCCACGCATGACCACGCCTCCCACCATCGCCGTGATCGGCGCCGGCCCGGCCGGGCTGATCGCCGCCGAGACCCTCGCCGCCGCCGGTACGCGCGTCGCGATCCATGACCACATGGCCGCGCCCGCGCGCAAATTCCTGCTCGCCGGACGTGGCGGGCTGAACCTCACCCATTCCGAGCCGCTGGAGGCGTTCATCGCCCGCTACCGGGCATCGGCGCCGCACCTCGAGGCCTATCTGCGCGCCTTCCCGCCCGAGGCCCTGGTCGCCTGGTGTGAGAGCCTGGGCCAGCCCGTGTTCACCGGCAGTTCAGGGCGCGTGTTCCCCGCTGCGATGAAGGCCTCGCCGCTGCTCCGCGCCTGGCTGGGGCGGCTGGCGACCCTCGGCATCGCCCTGCATCCGCGCCAGGAATTCGGCGGCTTCGCGCAGTCCGGCGAGGCAATTCTCAACGGCGCACCGGTCCCGGCGGACGCCGTCATCCTCGCCCTGGGCGGTGCGACCTGGCCGCGGCTGGGGAGCGACGGTGCCTGGGCGGGGCTGCTGGACGCGCCGATGCACCCCTTCGCGCCCAGCAATTGCGGCTTCACCGTCGCCTGGTCGGCGCCACTCCGCGCGCGCGCGGCCGGGCAGCCGCTCAAGCGCATCGCGCTCAGCTTCGCAGGCGAGACGGTGCGCGGCGAAGCCATGATCACCGAGACCGGTATCGAGGGCGGCGTCGTCTACGCGCTCTCCGCCCCGCTGCGCGACGCGATCGCGCGCGACGGGCACGCGATGGCCACGCTCGACCTGCGCCCGGACCTGACGCTCGCCGAATGCAACGCGAAGCTCGCGGCACCGCGCGGCGGGAACAGCCTGTCGAACCATCTCCGGCGCCGGCTCGCCCTCTCCCCCGCGGCGATCGCGCTGGTGCAGGAAGGGCTGCACCGTGACGCGGCGGAGGATGTCGCCGCCCTGGTCAAGGCCTGCCCGCTGCGCCTGGACGCGCCCTTCCCCATCGCCCGCGCCATCTCCTCGGCCGGCGGCGTGGCGTGGAATGCGCTGGATGCGCGGCTGATGCTGCGCACGCGCCCGGGCGTGTTCTGCGCGGGCGAGATGCTGGATTGGGAAGCACCGACCGGCGGCTACCTGCTGCAGGCCTGCTTCGCGACCGGCGTGGCCGCCGCGCAAGGCGCGCTGGACTGGCTCGCGGAACGGCGCGAAGCGTTGTAGAAACGGGGCCACAGAACAACATGAGGCCGCCGGCGTGACCCATCTCGCACCCGAGGAATTCGCCCTTCAGGCCCGCGCCCGCGCCTTCGCCGACGGGCTGGTCCGCCGCCGCGCCGCGGAGATCGACCGCAGCGGCGAATACCCCTGGGACGTGGTCGAGGCGCTGACCGAGCACGGCTTCATGGGCATGACCATTCCGCGCGCCTATGGCGGGCAGGGCCGGTCCTTGCTCGACGCCGCCATCGTCGTCGAGGAGATGGCGCGCGCCTGCACCGCCACCGCGCGCATCGTGGTGGAGGCCAACATGGGGGCCATCGCCGCGATCATGGCCTATGGCAACGAGGCGCAGAAGCGTCTGGCCGCGGGGCTGGTGCTCGCCGGCGACAAGCCGGCCATCTGCATCACCGAACCCGAGGCCGGGTCTGACGCGATGGCCATGCGCACCGTCGCGCGCCAGCGCGGCGGGGAGTGGGTGATCAACGGCACCAAGCACTGGATCACCGGCGGCGGCGTGTCCCGCCTGCACCTGATCTTCGCCCGCGCCGAGGATGAGCACGGCACGCCGCTTGGCATCGG
The DNA here is from genome assembly GCA_040386655.1 of Pseudomonadota bacterium. Taxonomy (GTDB): domain Bacteria; phylum Pseudomonadota; class Alphaproteobacteria; order Acetobacterales; family Acetobacteraceae; genus Plastoroseomonas. The sequence goes on from JAZKFA010000320.1 coordinate 7,782, forward strand.
CGGCTTCCTCACCGTGCGCGGAACCCCCGGTCTCGAGATGGTCCGGCGCGAGACGACGATGGGCCTCTGCGGCATGCCCGAGGGCGAGCTGGTCTTCACCGACCTCGTCGTCGCGGATGAGATGGTGCTGCGCCCGCCCGGCGGCTTCGCGCGCGGCTTCGCCGAGCTGATGGATGCCTACAACACGCAGCGCGTGGGTGCGGGCACGGTCGCCATGGGCATCGCCGCCGGCGCGCTGGAACACGCGCTGGACTGGGTGCGCGAGCGCGAGCAGTTCGGCCGCCCGATCGGGGAGTTCCAGGGCCTGCAATGGATGCTGGCGGACATGCGCACGCAGCTGACCGCGTCACGGCTGATGTTGCATGCGGCCGCACGCTCGGGCGGTCCCTTCCCCGACCCGGACCTCGCCGCGCAGGCGAAGCTGTTCGCGAGCGAGGCCGCGATCCGGATCGTGAATGACGCGCTGCAGATGTTCGGCGCGCGAGGTTATTCGCGGATGCTGCGCGACGTGCGCATGTTCACCATCGGGGGCGGCACCGCGCAGGTGCTCAAGACGCTGATCGCGGGCAAGGCGCTCGGCTGGAAGCTGCCGCAGCGGCGCGGGGGGTAATGCCCGCGTTGCGTACGCAGGTCGGCATCATTGGCGCCGGGCCGGCGGGACTTTTCCTCGCGCACCTGCTGCACCGCGCGGGCATCGCCAGCGTGATCGTGGAGACGCGGACGCGGGCGGATGTGGAGAGCACCATCCGCGCGGGCATGCTCGAAGACTGGGTGGTGCGCCTGCTGCGCGAGATGGGTCTCGCGGAGCGCCTGAACCGCGAGGCGCATTTTCATGACGGCGTGACGCTGCAGGTGGGCGAGGTGCGCCAGCACCTGGACCTCGCGGGCCTGACGGGTGGCAAGCAGGTCACGATCTACGCCCAGCACGAGGTGCTGAAGGACCTCATCGCCGCGCGCCTGGCCGATGGCGGGGAGGTGCTGTTCGAGGCGCACGTCGCCGCGCTCGACGGCATCGAGGGCGACAGCCCCGCGATCCACTTCAACCAAGCGGGCGCGGCGCACCTGCTGAAGTGCGACTTCATCGTCGCGGCGGACGGCTTCCACGGGCCGGGGCGCCATGCCATCCCCGAAGCCGCGCGGCGCGAGTACCACAAGGTCTACCCCTTCGGCTGGCTCGGCATCCTGTGCCACGCGCCGCGTTCCTGGCCGGAACTAATCTACGCCCGCCACGAGGAGGGATTCGCGCTGCTGACGACGCGCTCGGACACCATCCAGCGCCTCTACATCCAGTGCGATCCGGCCGACGCCATCGAGGCCTGGCCGGATGCGCGCATCTGGGACGCGCTGCACCGGCGCCTCGCAGCACCAGGCTGGTCTCTGGCCGAGGGCGCAATCTTCCAGAAAGGCATCATCCCGCTGCGCAGCTTCGTGTGTGAAACCATGCGCCACGGCCGGCTGTTCCTCGCCGGCGACGCGGCCCACATCGTCCCGCCCACCGGTGCCAAGGGCCTCAACCTCGCCGTCGCGGATGTGCGGGTGCTGGCGCAGGGCTTGGAGCGGTTCTTCGCGCGCGGCGACGCGACGGGCCTTGAGACCTATGCCGAGACCGCCCTAGCACGCATCTGGAAGGGCGAACGCTTCTCTTGGTGGATGACGACCATGCTGCACCGTGACCCCGCCGAGAGCGCCTTCGAACACCGCATCCACGCCGCCGACCTCGCCTATG
>JAZKFA010000321.1:0-3253 GCA_040386655.1 Pseudomonadota bacterium
AAGTCGAAGGGCACGCCGAGCTCGCGGCAGATCGCCGCGTAGGCGCCCAGCGTCGAGACGATGTTGCGGGCGCGGCCGGGTGCGACATCGAGCACGAAATTTGGCCGGCTCGCGCTCCAGCTCCAGGCCTTTCCGACCTGGCGCGCGGCGACCAGGTCCTGCTGGTCGTAGTAGAAGTTGGGCGGCATGTGGCGCGGGTCATCCTCCCGCGCCGGCGTGCGGAAGGGGCCGAGGTGCAGCCCGTACCACTTGCCGCCATGGATCATGTGCAGGTGCGCGAAGCGCGGCAGCGATGCCTCGGCCGCGTCGAGCAGGTTGCGCAGCATGGCGACGTTCGCCGCGACATCCTCGACGCCGGTCTCGCCATGCGGCGCGCGGGAGGCATAGACGATGTGCGTGACGTCGCGCCGCGCCGACAGCGCAAGGGCAAGGCCGGCGGCATCCGTGAGGTCGGCCTCCACCCAATCACCGGCCGCGCGGGGCCGGTTGCGCGACAGGCCCACGACATCGAAGGCGTCGCTAGACTGCGCCTGTTCCAGCACACGCGTGGCCGCGGCGCCGCTGGCGCCGGCGATGAGAAGCGTCGGCCTGTTCATGACCTCACCTTTGCGCTCGCCGCCCTGCCGGTCACAGCCGGGTGCGGACACCGGACGCGTCCTTGCCGCGCGCGCCGTCGATGCTCCAGGCACCCGGGCCGGTGAAGACAAGGAGGAAGAAGACGAAGCAGTAGAGGATGGCCGCGTCGCCGCCGTTCAGCAGCGGGTAGAGATTCCGCGGTGCGTGGAACATCCAGTACGCAACCGCCATTTCTCCCGCGAGGATGAAGGCAACCGGGCGGGTGAACAGCCCAAGCAGGATCAGCAGGCCACCACCAAGTTCCAGCACCGCGCCGATCCAGAGCAGCGACATTGCCGGCGGCAACCCGGATTGGGGCGCAGCGGGGAATCCGAACAGCTTCTGCGTGCCATGCAGGATGAAGATCACGGCCGTCGCGATCCTCAGCGCGGCCAAGGCATAGGGAGAATAGCGGTCGAGCGTATCCTGGTATGACATGTCGGGTGCCTCTGCTTCTTGTCGGAGGTGAAGGGTCCAACGGACCTCAAGCCGGGCGCTGTTGCAAGGCTTGAGGGGCGATGATCGGCTAGCTCCTTCCGCCGCGCCGCGCGGCGGTGGCAGGCTGGTCGATGCCACCGCTCGCGTCGAGCACGACGCCGTAGTTGGTGCGGGCACAATCCGCGTCGATCAGCCCGTATCGCACGTCGCGCGCCACCATTGCCGGGTCGCGCTCGAACGGGTCGCCGTAGCCACCGCCGCCAGGCATTTCGACGACGAGCCGGTCGCCCGCCGGGATCACCTGCAGGCCCTTCAACTTCAGCGGCGTACCGGACCCGAGCGACAGCTTGCCAAGCCCGCCCGGCGCCCCGCCGCTGCGGCCGCGTGCGGGGTATTCGCCGCGTTCGAAGCGCGCCTGGATGCCGAAGGCCGCGGGGTCCCGGTTCTGGATCTCGATGCGTTGGCCGAGGCCGCCGCGCTGCCGCCCCGGCCCACCCGACCCCGTGCGGAATTCCTTCCGCCAGACGACCAGCGGCGTGATCGCCTCGGTGATCTCGACGGGCACGTTGCGCACGCCGGAGGGGAAGGGCGTGGCCGAAAGCCCGTCCTGCCGTGGCCGCGCACCGGCGCCGCCGGAATGGAAGGTCGTGACGTTGAACGCGCGGACGGCGGAGCCCTCCGACCCCGTCAGCCCGTGGCCGGCCAGCAGGCTGAGGTTCCACAGGCTGGAGGTGCCCTCGGCCGGCACCGTGCCGGGCATCGCCTGGTCAAGGCAGCCATAGACAACGTCGGGCAGCATGTGCCCGATCACCGAGCGCGCATACACCGCCGCGGGATGCGGCGCGTTGACGATGGTGTTGTCGGGCGCGGTGACGATCACCGCATCCAGCGTCCCGGTGTTGTTGGGGATCCACGGCGCGATCGCGGCCTTCACGCCGAAGGCGGTATAGGCATCGGTGTAGCAGATCGGGCAGTTGATCGCGTATCGGGACAGGCCGGACGTGCCTGCGTAATCCACCAGCACGCGGTCGCCGGCGATGGTCAGGTTCGCTGCGAGCGTGACCGGCGCCTCGAACCCATCGATCGTCATGGAGGCCGACCAGGACCCCTGTGGCAGCTTCGCGATCACGTCGGACATGGCGCGCCGGCTGCGCGTGATGATCTCCTCGCCGAGCGTGTCGAGGTCGCGCAGCTTGAACTCGCGCATCATCTCGACCAGACGCGTGCCGCCCTTCTCGTTGCAGGCGATCAGCGCGTAGATGTCGCCCACCACCTGCACGGACTCGCGCACATTGGCGCGGATGATGCCGAGCAGGTCCTCGTTCATCCGGCCTTCGCGGGCCAGGTACATGAGCGGGATGTAGAGGCCCTCATGGTAGATCTGCCGTCCCTCGGCGCTGACGCCGAGGCCGCCGATGTCGACGACATGCGTCGTGCACGCGAACAGCGCCACCGCTTGGCCACCAAGGAAGATCGGCGTGACCACCGAGAGGTCGAACAGGTGGCCGGTGCCCTTCCACGGGTCGTTGGTGATGAGTATGTCGCCATCCTTCAACGTCGCGGCGGGAAAGGCATCGAGGAAATGCACGACCGACCGCGCCATGGAATTGATGTGCCCCGGCGTGCCGGTGACGGCCTGCGCCAGCATCCGCCCCTGCATGTCGAACAGCCCCGCGGAGATATCGCCGGCCTCCCGCGCGGAGGTCGAGAAGGCGGTGCGCACGAGCGTCTGCGCCTGCTCCTCCACCACCGACAGCAGGCGGTTCCAGAGAACCTGGATCTGGATCTCGCCGATCTCGCTGCTCATCGGGCGATCCTTTCGATCAGCAGGTGGCCGGCGGCATTCGGGCCGGCACGGTAGCCCTCGGGGACCAGGGTCGAGGTCTCGGATTCCACGATCACCGCAGGGCCGGCGATGCGCGCGCCAGGCTTAAGCGTGGCGCGGTCATAGATCGCGGCCTCGACCGGACCACCGGTGCCGGGGTCGATGAGGCGGCGTGTGCCGATGGGCGGGGGTGCGGCGGCCGGCGGTGGATCGGCGATCTCGGCCGGCAGGGGCTTGGCCTCCGCAAGCGCCAGCGTCCAGGTCAGCACCTCGATCTCCAGCTTCGGAATGGTGCGGCCGTAGAGCGCCTGGTAGGTCGCCTCGAAGGCGGCGCGGAAACGCGTCGTGCCGTCGTCGCCGGAGTAGAGGCCGCCG
>JAZKFA010000321.1:3263-9337 GCA_040386655.1 Pseudomonadota bacterium
ATGCGCGCGCAGAGATCGCTCAGCTCGCGGGCGTTGAATTCGCCCGCCGGAAGCGTTACGTCGATCTCATGTCCCTGGCCGCGATATCGCATGAAGCCGGTGCGCGCCTCCTGCACCGCGGCATCCGGCGCGCCGAGGCGGACGACGGCCTCCGCCTCGATGCGCATGGCGTCGAACAGGGCGTTCACCACGCCAGCGTCGAAGGCGTTGAGGCTGACCAGGCGCGTGCGCACCACCTCGTACCCGATGGGAGCGCCGAGGAAGCCATGCGCGGAACCCACCCCCGCGCCGACCGGCACCAGCACGCGGTCGATGCCGAGCTTCGCCGCCATGCGCGCCGCATGGAGGGGTGCGGCGCCACCGAAGGCAATCATGGTGCGCCCGGCGGTTTCCTTGCCGTTCTCGACGGCATGGACGCGTGCGGCGTTCGCCATCGTCTCCGTGACGATCTCGGTGATGCCGAGTGCCGCCGTCTCCGCCGACATGTCCAATGGCGCAGCGACCGAAGCCTCGCACGCCACCCGCGCCGCCCCGACGTCGAGCGTGATCTGGCCGCCCGCGAACAGTAACGGGTCGATCCAGGACAGCACGAGGTCGGCGTCGGTCACGGTGGGCAGGGTGCCGCCGCGCCCGTAGCAGGCGGGCCCGGGCATGGACCCCGCGCTGTCCGGCCCGACCGTGATGCGGCCGAGCGCGTCGACGCGCGCGATGGACCCGCCGCCCGCGCCGATCTCGACCATGTCGATGACCGGGATCCGCACGGGGATGCCGCTGCCTTTGACGAAGCGCGCAGCACGGGCGATCTCGAAGTGGCGCGCCTGCTGCGGCTTCATGTCGTCGATCAGCGTGATCTTCGCGGTGGTGCCGCCCATGTCGAAGGCGAGCGCGCGCGGGATGCCGTTCTCGGCAGCCAGGACCTGCGCGAGGATCGCACCGCCCGCCGGTCCGGATTCCACCAGCCGGATCGGAAAGCGGCGCGCCGTGGCGACCGTGGTGATGCCGCCCGAGGACATGATCAGCAGCAGCGGGCAGGTGCTGCCCAGCGCCTTGAGCCCAACCTCCAGCCGCCGCAGGTAGCTCTCCATCAGCGGCAGGACGTAGGCGTTCGCGACGGTGGTGGAGGTGCGTTCGTATTCGCGGATCTCGGGGCAGACTTCCCAGGAGATCGCGATGATTTCGGCCGGAAGGTAGCGCGCCAGGATCTCGCGCGCGCGGCGTTCATGCGCGTCGTTCTGGTAGGCGTGGAGGAAGCAGATGGCGAGTGCCTCGATCCCCTCCGCCTGCACGGCGGCCCCGATGCGGTCGAGTACGGCCTCCTCCATCGGCAGCAGCACCGCACCGTCAGCGGCGATGCGTTCGGGCACTTCGAAGCGCAGGGGTCTCGGCACCAGGGGTTCGGGCCGCTCCATGTACAGGTCGTATTGCTCGAAGCGATGCTCGTAGGCCATCTCGAGGGAGTCGCGGAAACCCTCGGTGGTGACGAGCGCGGTCTTCGCACCTTTGCGCTCGATCAGGGCATTGGTCGCGAGCGTCGTGCCGTGGATCACCAGGGCGAGGTCGGCGGCGGCGATGCCGGCCTGTGCGAGGATCGTGGCGGTGCCTTCGAGCACGGCGCGTTCGGGTGCATCAGGCGTGGTCAGGACCTTGATGGAGAGCGAACGGCCCGGCAGCGCCAGGACCAGGTCCGTGAAGGTGCCGCCGATATCGACTGCCAGGCGCGCTGTGTTGGTCATCACCATCCTGATCTCGATCCAAGTCGCAGTCTGCCCGATCGCGCTTACGCGGGAGCGTCGGCAGGAGAGGACGCCCTTCTGTTTCCTGGTCAAGCCACCTTCGGCCGCTCCGCGCCATGCGCCGCCTGAATTCGGCTGGATGCGGCTCGCGCGAGGCCTCTACCGCGTTTGCTCCGCCAGCATGTCCGCCACGGTCGCGCGGCGGACGGTTGCGGGCGCGAGGCCAAGGTTCTCCCGCAGCGTCGCCCCCTCATAGGCGGTGCGATAGAGGCCTCGCCGCTGGAGTTCCGGCACAACCATGTCAACCACATCCTCCAGACCGCCGGGCAGCCAGGGTGGCAGGATGTTGAAGCCGTCGGCGGCATCGTTGTGGAACCATTCCTCCATGGCATCCGCGATGTCGGCCGGCGTGCCGATCACCATGCGATGCCCGTTGCCGCCAGCGACCGCGAGGTAAAGCTGGCGAATGGTCAGGTTCCCGCGTGCCGCTATGTCCAGGAAGATCCTTGCCCGGCTGTGGAAGCGTTCGTTCACCGGCGCCGGGACCGGCCCATCGAGCGGGTAGGCGGAGAGGTCGCCCAGGTAGTTCGCCAGCGCGCCGAGGCCCACGACGGGCTGGACCAATTCCTGCAGCACCTCGTAGCGATCATGCGCTTCCTGCCGGGTGCGGCCGGGGATCGCCATGAGGCCGGGCATGATCTTCAGCGAGTCCGGGTCGCGCCCATACTTCGCCATGCGGCCCTTGACCGATGCGTAGTAGGCTTGCGCGTCGGCCAGGGTCTGCGCCGCGGCATAGACCACGTCGGCCGTCGCGGCGGCGAGCTCCCTGCCCTGCTCGCTGGCGCCGGCTTGCACGATCACCGGCGCGCCCTGCGGGGTGCGCGCCACGTTGAGCGGCCCGCGCACCCGGAAATGCGGGCCGACATGGTTCAGCACGTGCAGCTTCCCGGGGTCGTAGTTCAGCCCCGATTCCTTGTCGCGGATGAAGGCGTCGTCGTCCCAGCTCTCCCACAACCCGCGCACAACATCGACGAATTCGGCGGCGCGGTCGTAGCGGTCGCCCTTCTCGGGGGACTGGTCGAGGCCGAAATTCTGCGCCTCCATGTCGGTGACGCTGGTGACGACGTTCCACCCCGCGCGGCCGCCCGAGATATGGTCGAGCGAGGCGAATTTGCGGGCCACGTGGTAGGACTCGTTGTAGGTGGTCGATGCCGTGGCGACGAGGCCGACGCGGCTGGTGACCATGGCCAGTGCCGAGAGCAGCGTCAGCGGTTCGAATTGCACGTTCTTCGAGGTGCGGCTGAGCGCGCCGGCCGGCTCGTCGTGGAAGCGGATGCCGACACCATCGGCGAGGAAGGCCATGTCGAACAGGCCGCGCTCAGCGGCCTGGGTGACGCGGACGAGGTGGGACAGCTCCATGTTGCCGCCCGCCGGCGCGTCGGGGTGGCGCCAGGCCGCCAGGTGATAGCCCAGGCCGATCATCGAGACGCCGAGCTTGATCTGCCGCTGGCTGGACATGGGTCGCTCCTTGTCGTGCCGTCGTAGGCTCCACCACGGATGAAGCCATGGAAAGGGGCGGGTGCACAGGCGCAGGCTGCCTGTACCTGCCGAGCACCCTTGCACCGCGGTATGCAGCGCACCTAGAGTCCGCGCAGATGGTGATCTTCCTCCTGCGCCGGTTCACGGTCGCAATCCTCGTGGCCCTCACGGTACTGACGCTGAGCTTCGCGCTCACGCGGCTGTCCGGCGACCTCGCGATCTCCATCGCCGGACCCAATGCGACGCAGGCGGATATCGAGATGATCCGCCAGGCCTATGGGCTGAACCGGCCGCTGACGACGCAGTATTTCGACTGGCTGTTCCGCGCCGTCCAGGGCGATTTCGGCGAGAGCTTCTTCTTCCGCGAACGCGTCTCCTCGCTGATCGCGCACCGGCTGCCGATCACCATGACCCTGGGACTGGTCGGGCTGATGATCGCGGTGGTGATCGCGCTGCCGCTCGGCATCATCGCGGCGGTGCGGGAGAATTCCTGGGTGGATCGGGCCGTGATGATGGTGGCGCTCATCGGGCAGGCGATGCCGTCCTTCTGGCTGGGGCTGATCCTGATGGTGGTGTTGGGGCTCAACCTCGCCTGGTTGCCGATTTCGGGCACGGGCGGGTGGGAGTACTACGTCATGCCGGGGATCGTGCTGTCCTTCTCGGCCATCCCGTCGCTGATGCGCCTGACCCGCAGCGGCATGATCGAGGCGCTGTCCTCGGACTACATCCGCACTGCGCGCGCGAAGGGGCTCAGCCGACTGTCGATCCTGGTCAAGCACGGGTTCCGCAATGCGGCGATCCCGGTGGTCTCCATCGCGGCGGTGCAGTTGGGCTTCATGCTGGGCGGGTCCATTGTTATCGAGACGGTCTTCGCCATGCACGGCGTGGGCTACCTGGCGTGGGAGAGCATCAGCAAGAACGACTTTCCCGTCGTGCAGGCGGTGGTGCTGGTCCTCGCCCTGATCTACATCGCGCTGACGCTGTTCGCGGACCTGCTGAACGCCGTGCTTGACCCGCGGCTGCGCACCTCGTGAGTGCCGTTCTGGTCCCCGGGACGGGCGCGTCGCGGCGCATCCTGCGCAATGCGGGCTTCATCACCGGCGCCGTCATCGTGGGGATCGTGCTGGTCGTCGCGATCCTCGCGCCCTGGATCGCGCCCTATGATCCCTTCGCCATCGACCTCGGCCGCCGCCTGGTGCCGCCGAGCTGGATGGAGGGTGGCGTGCCCGGCAACCTGCTCGGTACCGACCAGCTGGGACGGGACTACCTTTCGCGGCTGATCTACGGCGCGCGCATCTCGATGATCATCGGCATCGCAACGGTGATCACCTCGGGCATCATCGGCACCACCATCGGCGTGCTGGGCGGCTTCTATGGCGGACGCGTGGATGATGTCGTGATGTTCCTCATCACCGCGCGGCTTTCCATTCCGGTGGTGCTGGTGGCACTCGCCGTCGCGGGGCTGATGGGCAGCAGCTTCATCCTGGTCATCCTGGTGTTGGGCCTGCTGCTGTGGGACCGCTTCGCGGTCGTCGCGCGATCGACCACCATGCAGATCCGCACGCTGGACTACGTGAGCGCGGCCTGGTGCTCCGGCTGCTCGCAAACCAGCGTGCTGCTGCGGGAGGTGCTGCCAAACATCGCCACGCACCTGGCCGTGGTCGCCACCCTGGAGATGGCGCTCGCGATCCTGCTGGAGGCCGCGCTGTCCTTCCTCGGCCTCGGCGTCCCCGCCCCCCTGCCCTCCTGGGGTCTCATGATCGCGGAAGCCAAGGAGTACATGTTCTTCACGCCCTGGGTGATTCTGGTGCCGGGGATCACGCTGTTCGTGCTCGTGCTGGGCGTGAACCTGCTCGGCGATGCGCTGCGCGACATGCTCGGCACCGACCTCTCGCGATGAGTGCGCTGCTCGAAACGCGCGGGCTGCGCGTCACCTTCGGGGCCACCGCGGCGGTGCGCGGCACCGCGCTGACCGTCGAGAAGGGCGAGACGCATTGCCTCGTGGGCGAGAGCGGGTGCGGCAAGTCCGTCACCGCGCTCGCCATCATGGGCCTGCTCGCGAAGGGCGGGCGGCGGGAGGCAGAGGTGCTGACCTTCGCCGGCCAGGACATCCGCAACCTTAACGAGCGTGAGATGTCCCGCCTGCGCGGCGACCGGATGGCGATGATCTTCCAGGAGCCGATGACCAGCCTGAACCCGGCGTACACCGTGGGCTCGCAGATGACCGAGGTGCTGCGCCGCCATCGCAACGCGACGCGCGCGGAGGCGGTGGACCGCGCGGCCGAACTGCTGGGGCGCGTCGGCATCACCGCGCCGGGCTTGCGCCTGGGCCAGTATCCGCACCAGCTCTCGGGCGGGCTGCGCCAGCGCGTGATGATCGCCATGGCGCTGATGTGCGCGCCGGAGCTGCTGATCGCGGACGAGCCGACCACCGCGCTCGACGTTACCGTGCAGGCGCAGATCCTGCGGCTGCTGGCGGGACTGCAGAAGGATCTCGGCCTGGGCATCCTGCTCATCACCCATGACCTCGGCATCGTCGCGCGCATCGCGGACCGGGTGTCTGTGATGTACGCGGGCGAAGTGGTCGAGAGCGCGCCCACGGCCGCGCTGTTCGCCGCCCCGCAGCACCCCTACACGCGGGGACTGCTCGCCTGCGTGCCGGTGCCCGGCAAGGTGCGCCGCGATGAGCCGCTGGGCAGCATCCCCGGCGTCGTACCGCGCATCCCCCCGGGCTTCGCCGGCTGCGCCTTCCGCGACCGCTGCGAGCACGCGCACCCCGCATGCGAAGGCGCCATTCCGCGC
>JAZKFA010000322.1:0-9868 GCA_040386655.1 Pseudomonadota bacterium
GCCGGCCATGTCGCGACGTCGGCGCGCGCGATGCCCAGAGCGTCCAGCAGCCGCGCCTGGCTGGCGAAGGGGTGGGTCGGGGCGTCGGCGATCTTGTCCCACAGCGTACCGGCCGTGGCCTGGTCGATGCCGTGCAGCACCACCGCGCCCTGTGGAAGTTCGAGGATCGCGCCAAGCAGGGCCACCGCCGCGGGCACGGTGCCGCCGATGCCGATGCCGGCCGCGATCACGGGGTCTTCGGGCGGGTCGGCGCGCCATGCCTCCGCCTGGGCCAGCAGCGCGCGCACCCGGCGCACGCCGATGTCGATCAGCCGCGCCTCAAGCAGCCAGCCATGCCAGTCCGCGACAATGCCGCGCAGGAAGATGAGCGTGATTTCCCAGTGCCGCGCATGCGTCTCCGGCACCAGGGCCTTCAGGCGCGTGAGCCATTCTTCGGCGAACCCGTCTCCGGGACGCCCAAGGAGTGCCATGTCGCGCTCCTCCAGGGCGATCTCGTCGAACAGGCGCGCAAGCTCACCGGCCAGCGCCCAAGCCTGCTCGGCGACGGCGGGGCCGCCATGGCGCGGCGGGCGTTGCCGCACGAAGCCCGTGAGCACCGCCTGGCGCACCAGCGGCTCCACCGCCGGCGGCAGGTCGAGCAGCGCCGGCAGCGCGAGGTCGTCGGCATCCTCGGTGGACAGCCCCGCGAGTGCGCGCATGCGCGGCAGTAGCATGGCGCGGCCTTCGCCGGCGCGCAGGAAGGCTTCGCGCAGGGCGCGCGCGGAACGCCGCGTCGGCAGCAGGATGGTGGTGCGCGACAGCGCCTCCGGGTCGGGCGTGCGGGCGAGAATTCCGGCGGCGAGCGTGTCGAGGAAAGGCCGCTCGGCCGGGATGTCGAAGACGGGTTTGGGGCCCCTCAAAACGGCGCCCTTGCCAAGCCTGTGCGCAGCGCCAGCTCGGCGCGCTTGAGGTCGCGCGGGGTCGAGAGATGGAACCACACCCCGTCATGGACCAGGCCGAACAGACGCCCCGATTCGATCGCGCGGTCATAGAGGATGTTCAGGCTGAACCGGCCCTCCGGTGCGCCCGCGAACAGGCGGGGCGAGAGGATCTGCACGCCGCCGAACAGGTAGGGGGCGAGTTCGCGCTCCCGGGGCCGGCGCGCATGGCCTAGCGGGTCGAGCAGGAAGTCGCCGCGGCCCACCTCGCCTTCAACCTGGGCGGTCCGCACCAGCAGCAGCAGCGCGTCCATCCCGGTGTCGTCAAAGGCCGCGGCCAGGCGCGCGAGCGCGGGAGACGGGCCGTTCAGCCAGTATGCGTCGCCATTGACCACGGCGAAGGGGCCATCGCCCAGCAGCGGCAGCGCGGCCGACACACCGCCCCCGGTTTCCAGCAGCTCCGGCTCATCGCGCACCGTGACAGTCGGCGCCTGGCGGTCGCGCATGGCCTGGGCGATCTGCTCGCCGCGCCAATGGGCGTTGACGATGGCGTGCTGCACGCCCGCCTCCGCCAGGCGATCCAGCGCGTGGTCCAGCAGCGACCGCCCGCCGAGCGGCAGCAGCGGCTTGGGTCGTACATCGGTGAGCGGGCGCATCCTCGTGCCGAGGCCGGCGGCCAGGACCATCGCGTGCGTCAGGGTGATCATGCCTCGTCCAATCCCTTTGGCGCGCCGGGGTTGCCACGCCTGGAGCGCGGCACATGCGCATCGAGAAATTCAGCCAGCGGGCGCGTCGCCGGGTGCTCCAGCGCCGCGTCCAGCAGGGCCCAGCAGCGCGGCCCGTGGGCCAGATAATGCGGCTTGCCGTCGCGCCGGTCGAGCCGCACCCAGAGCGCCGCGACGCGGAGGTGCCGCTGCGCCGCGCAGGCGGCCATGGCGGCGCGGAAATCATCCGCATCGAGCCCCGGACGGCGCGCGAGATACGAGGACACCATCGCCGCGCGCAGCACCGGTGCGACGTCGCGCCGCGCATCCTCGACCAGGGAGACCAGGTCATAGGCAGGGTGGCCGAGGGCGGCGTCCTGGAAATCGATGATGCCGCAGGCCCGGGCGCCGGCGCGGCCTTCGAGGCGCATCAGGTTGGCGGGGAAATAGTCGCGGTGGACGAAGCCCTGCTGTGCGAAAGGCGCGAGCATGTCGTGCAGTGCCTGGTCCAACCCGGCGCGCTGCGCGGGGGTGGGCGGGACACCGAGTGCGGCCGGCCACCACCAGTCGAGGAAGGTCGCCGCCGTCGCGCGCGCCATCGCGGCCGCGTCCCAGGCCGGCAGGCCCGGCGGAGGCGGCGCCTCATGCAGCACCGCAAGTGCCGCGACCGCCTCGGCGTAGAGCGGCTCCGGCACCGTCCCGCCATCGAGCAGCGCGGCGTGCGTGGCGTCGCCGAAATCCTCGATCAGCAGCAGGCCGCGCGCCAGGTCCTCGGCGATGATCTCAGGGGCGGAGAGGCCGATGCCCGCGATGTGGCGCGCCACGGTGAGGAAGGGCGCCACCGGCTCGGCGGGGCTCTCCATCAGCATCGCCGGCCGCGGGCCGCCCAGCAGCCGCGTGTAGCGCCGGAAGCTGGCATCCCCGGGCAGCGGCGCGCGGGCAGCGGGACCAAAGCCATGGGCATCGAGGAAGGCGTCGATCACGGCAGTCGCCCCTCATCCCAGCCGGAGAGCTCGGCGCGGCGCGCATCCGGCGCCTCGCCATAGTCGAGCGCGATGCGTAGCGCGCCGTCAGGTGCCAGCGCGCCCAGCCGGTCCGGCCATTCCACGATCACAATACCCTCCCGCGCCTCATCCCAGCCGAGCTCGCCGATCTCCGCCGGGCCGGACAGGCGATAGAGGTCGAAGTGATGCGCCTGATGGCCACCGGGCAGGTTGTAGCTCTGCACCAGGGTGAAGGTCGGGCTGGGCACCTCCAGCCCGGGATCCTGAGACAGTGCACGGAGCAGGGCACGCGCGAAGGCGCTCTTGCCCGCGCCCAGCGGGCCTTCCAGCAACACCGCGTCGCCGGGTGCCAGTCGCGGGGCGAGCCGCGCCGCCAGCGACTCGGTGGCGTCCAGGTTGACCAACTGCAATCGCACCCCAGGCTTTGCTCCCTGCCGCGGCGTCCTCTATCACACCCCCCCGCGCTCAGGGGAGCACCATGCGCCAGACCCTCACGACCGACGTCGCCATCATCGGCGCCGGCCCCGCCGGCCTCTTCGCCGTGTTCGAATGCGGCATGCTGAAGATGCGCTGCGTCGTCATCGACACGCTCGAGGCGATCGGCGGGCAATGCAGCGCGCTGTATCCGGAAAAGCCCATCTTCGACATCCCAGCCCATCCGCGGATCGAGGCGGCGACGCTGATCCACCAGCTCGAAGCCCAGGCCGCGCCGTTTTCGCCTACCTACCTGCTGGGACGCCGGGTCGAGGGGCTGCGCGCGGAGGGGGATGATTTCATCCTCACCACCTCCGCGGGCGACACGGTCACCGCGCGCGCCGTGATCATCGCCGCCGGGGCCGGCGCCTTCGGGCCGAACCGGCCGCCGCTGGACAACCTGCCGGCCTACGAGGCCTCGGGCGGGGTGCGCTACATGGTGGCCAGGCGCTCGGAATTTGCCGGCAAGCGCGTGGTGATCGCCGGCGGCGGCGACAGCGCGGTGGACTGGGCGCTGAGCCTCAAGGACATCGCCGCACGCGTGACCGTGGTGCATCGGCGCGACAAGTTCCGGGCCTCGCCGGAGACGTCGGACCAGCTGCACGCGGCCGCCACCAGGGGCGAGATCGACCTCGCCATCCCCTACCAGCTGCACGGCCTGCAGGGCGACGGCCACCGCCTGACCGGCGTGGTGCTGGCAACGCTGAAGGGCGAGGAAAAGCTGGTCGAGGCGGACCACCTGCTGGCCTTCTTCGGCCTGTCGATGGAGCTGGGCCCGATCGCGGAGTGGGGCCTGGCGCTGGAGCGGCACCATTTGTCGATCACGCCGGCGACCTGCGAGACGACCACGCCGGGGATCTTCGCGGTGGGCGACATCGCGACCTATCCGGGCAAGCTGAAGCTGATCCTGCAGGGGTTTTCAGAGGCCGCGATGGCCGCGCACGCAATCCATCCCCGCGTGTTCCCGGGCCAGGCGCTGCACTTCGAGTACTCGACGAGCAAGGGTGTCGCTGCCTGAGCGCGTGGCCCATTCCCCCCGGCCGGAAGGGTTCCACGACCCGGCGCGCCTCGCTTCACCATCCGCGGACCCCACGGTTCCCTGGCGGTGTTCTCGCGATCCCGTGCAACTGCCCGGTGCCCCTGCCGTTAGTCCGATACGATAAGGGGTCATCACATGCTTCTGCCACTGGGTGCGACGGTCGCCGTCATCGACGGTGAAAAACTTCGCCTGTTCCGCAACACCGGCAAGGTCGGTGCGCCCGAGTTGATCGCGCTCGAGACGCCGGAACTCAGCGGTGAGAACAAGTCCTCGGGCGGACGCCACGCGAGCAGCGCCGCCAATCCCGATGACAGCCGGCTTGAGGAGGACAGCTTCGTGGCCTCCGTCGCCGCCTGGTTGAATACCCAGGCCCTAGGCAAGGGGTTCGAGGCGCTTGCCGTGATTGCGACGCCGAAATCCCTCGGTGAGCTACGCAAAAAGTACCACAAGGCGCTGGAAGCCATGGTGGTCGTTGAGATCGCCAAGGACCTGACCGGGCACTCCATGGCCGATATCGAGGCGGCCCTGGCGAAGGCCTGAACGTTGCGCCCGGTGGACAACACCGGACGACCCGGCTAGGCGCCCCTCGTCACGCTCCGCCCGATTCGCTCTGCGAAGCGGGCTGGCGTGGCGCAAAGCATGATGCGCTGCTTTGGCGATCCCGCCTTGGCCGCGTCATGCGCCAGGGGGCTTTGCAATGGCTGGTCACGGACACGGCGCCGACCACGGCGGCGGCAACAAGGGCACCGCACTTCTCATCGCCATCCTCGCGCTGTTCCTCGCGCTGGCCGAAACCGGCGCCAAGGCGGCGCAGACCGAGGCGCTGACCCGCAACATCGAGGCAGCAAACCTCTGGGCCTTCTTCCAGGCGCGCACCATCCGCCAGACCACCGTGCGCACCGCGGCCGAGCAGAGCGCGCTCGACCTCGCCGCCGCCGACGAGGCGCGGCGCGCGGCGATGACCCGCCAGATCGACAGCTGGCGCGAGAGCGCCACACGTTGGGAGAGCGAGCCCGGCACCGGCGAAGGCCGGCGGGAGCTGGCCGCCCGCGCCCGCGCTGCCGAACAGGTCCGGGACCGGTCCATGGCCGCCTATCACCACTACGAAGTTGGCTCGGCCGCCTTCCAGGTGGCCATCGTGCTGGCCTCGGCCGCCATCGTCACCTCGGTGCCGTTGCTGACCATTCTGGGCGGTGTCCTGGGCCTGGCCGGCGTGGTGCTGACGGGCATCGGCTTCTTCGCGCCCGAGGCGGTGCACCTGTTCGGCCACTGAGGCAGTCCCGGGGGGCGTTCATTGCGGTCTGACGGGCCGCAGCGCCGGATGTCCTCAACCACGGCGACCATTCTAGGTTGGACTCGTTTCACATTGACCCCGCCAGCGTCCGGGGGGAATGTTTCGCGGCAGGCCGGAGACCACTGTCATGGCAGCCAAGGTACTGACCTGGACCCGCTTCGACACCTATGTCACCGAGCAGAAGAACGGCGTGACCTACCACGCCCGTTGCGGCGCCATCGAGATCGCCGGACATTACTGGGAGGGGTTTGAACGCCTCGGAAAGGTCGCGCTCGACGAGGGCGAGTACAAGAATTCCTCCAGCTATCTTCATGAGCGGCTCGGCTACGTTATCAATCCCTGGCACCAGCAGATGGTGCCATCCAAGGAAGATCCGAAGAAGCTCGTCCGCGCCGGTATCCTGTTCCACCCCGCGACCGTGCCGTCGGACCTTGAGGGGTGCGTGACGGTGGGGTGGATCTACGACGGCAAGATGACGGAATCAGGCGCGACGATGCGTTCCATCTGGAACCTCGCCGGGGGCTCGGCGACCAACAAGGCGCCGGTCATGACGATCCGTGTGGTCGGTGCACGCACGCCATGGCACCAGGGCCAGTCCGCCAAGTATCTCGAGGGCCTGAAGCCCTACACCTGGCCCTGACGCCCGCCCGGCGGTCAGCGCGCGGCGCGAGCGCCAAGCAAGTGAGCGATGGCGTAGACTAGGTCGGGGCGGTTCAGCGTGTAGAAGTGGAATTCGTCCACGCCGTTGGCCTGCAGCAGCCGCACCTGCTCGGCCGCCACGACGGTCGCGACCATGCGCCGCGTTTCGGCGTCCTCGTCCAGGCCTTCGAACAGGCGGGCCATCCAGGCGGGAACGTTGGTGCCGCACATGGCGGAGAACTTCACCACCTGGGCGAAGTTCGTCACCGGCAGGATGCCGGGCACCACGGGCACGGTAATGCCGGCCGCGCCGCAGCGGTCGAGGAAGCGCAGGTAGGTGTCGGTGTCGAAGAAGTACTGGGTGATCGCGCGCGTGGCGCCGGCGTCGATCTTGCGCTTGAGGTTCTCGAGGTCGTCGGAGGCCGAGGAGGCGCCCGGGTGGCCCTCGGGGTAGGCGGCAACGGAGATCTCGAAATCGGCGATGCGCTTGAGGCCGCGCACCAGGTCGGTGGCATAGGCGTAGCCGCCGGGGTGGGGCTGGTAGGTGTCCTGCCCGGCCGGCGCGTCGCCGCGGAGGGCGACGATGTGGCGGACCCCCGCATCCCAGTAGCGCTGGGCCACCGCCTCGACCTCGGCCTCGGTCGCCCCGACGCAGGTCAGGTGGGCGGCGGGCGTCAGGCTCGTCTCAGTGACGATGCGCGCGACGGTCGCGTGGGTGCGTTCCTGCGTGGTGCCGCCGGCGCCGTAGGTGACGGACACGAAGCGCGGCGCAAGCGGCTCCAGCCGGCGGATGCAGGCCCAGAGCTGTTCCTCGAGCTTGTCCGTCTTGGGCGGAAAGAACTCGAAGGACAGGCGTGGGGCCGGCAGCTCGGCCAGGTTCGGCAGGCTGGGAATGCGCGGGCCGGTGAGCCAGCGCTGCAGCGTTCCGGCGGAGTGTTCAGTGCTGGGCAGGTCCATGGAATATCCGGCGGAGTGAGGAGGATGGAGCGGTAACTGACGCCTGCCCCGGGCGGTGACAAGGCCGGTGGCGGGCCGAAACGCGAGGATACATTCTTTTTCCGCGGAAAACTGCTAACGGTGCGCCCATGCGATCTCGACATGCCCTGGCCCTGGCCACCTTCATTGCGCTTTCTGCCTGCGCCACCCGCCCGGATCCTGCAGACCCCGATGCGGTCGCCGAGTTCGAGCAGAACAACGATCCGCTGGAGCCGGCCAATCGCGTCTCCTACGCGGTTCATGACGCGATCGACCAAGCAGTGCTGGAGCCTGCCGCGCGCGGCTACCGCTACGTGGTGCCGGAGCCGGTGCGCCTTTCTATCCGCAACGTTCTGGCCAACCTCCGCACGCCGGTGGTGCTGCTGAACGACCTGTTGCAGGGCGAGGGCGAGCGGGCGCGGATCACGCTGGGCCGCTTCATGGTCAATTCCACCCTGGGCATCGCGGGTATCCTCGATGTCAGCGAGGATTGGGGCGTGCCCGGCCACGTCGAGGATTTCGGCCAGACGCTGGCGGTGTGGGGCGTGGGCGAGGGACCTTTCCTGTTCATTCCGATCCTCGGGCCTTCAAATCCGCGGGACCTCGCCGGCACGGCGGTGGATTTCGCCTCCGACCCCCTCACCTATTTCGGCCAGGGCGCCGTGGTGGACGCGCTGAGCCTCACCCGCACCGGCCTGACCGTGCTCGATGTGCGGGAGGGGCTGATCGCCACCGTAACCCCGGTCCGGGAAGGCTCGCTCGACCCCTACGCCACCTTCCGCTCCGGCTACCGGCAGCGCCGCAATGCCGCCATCCGCAACCAGGATGCTCAGCGGGGCCAAGCCCAGTCGACCGGCACCGGCGTGAGCCGCGGCCTCGGCCTCAGCGTCCCGCTTCGCTAGGATAGACACCGATGATTGTTTCCCGTCGTACATTCCTCCTCGGCACCGCCGGCCTCGGCCTCGCCGCCGCCATCGGCCCGGCCCAGGCCGAGATCGACCCGGCCCGCGCTACCGCCTTTATCGAGGCGGCCGGCCGAGACCTGGTCGCGCAGCTGAACTCCACCTCCGGCACCGTCGCCCAGCGGCGGGAGCGGGTGGCCGCGGTGCTGCGCCGGGCCATCGACATCGAGGGCACTGGCCGCTTCATCCTGGGCCGCTACTGGCGCCAGGCGAGCGAGGCCGAGCAGCGCCAGTACCTGCAGCTGTTCGACGAGATCATCATCCGCAACCTCTCGGCGCGCTTCGGGGAATACCAGGGCGTGCGCTTCACCGTCGGCCGCACGCAGCAGCGCTCGGAAGAGGATGTGCTGGTGACGACCCAGGTGGACCGTCCCAACAGCGCCTCCTTCGCGCTCGACTGGCGCGTGGCGGAGGTCGGCGGGCAGCCCAAGGTGGTGGACGTGATCGCCGAGGGCACCTCGATGCGGCTGACGACGCGCAGCGAGTATTCCTCGGTCATCCAGCGCAATGGCGGCCAGGTCGGCGCGCTGCTCAGTGCGATGCAGCAGCAGATCACCCAGCTGGCGTCCCGCGAGGGGCGCTGACCCCGCAAGGCGGTTTTCCTTGACCGCGGGCGCCGTGCGGGGGACGTTGCGTATACACAACAGAAAGTGTGTACCATGTCCCCGGCCGAAGCCCTGGGCTTCCTGCGTGGTCCCACCACGAAGGACTTCCTGATGCACTATATCGTCTCGATCGCGTCGCGCACGGTCGGGCCAGGCCAGTTCTACATCGTGGACGTGCCGCGCGCGCAGGCGGATCTGCACGAGGCCTTCCGCATCACCGAGGTGCATGCCCAGCATGGCTCGCCGCCTGGTGCCCACCCTTTCCCGGCCCTCAGCGTGCCGATGCGCAACAAGGACACGCTGGTGGCCGGCATCGATGGCCTGCAGCTGCCCAATGCCGGGGCGGACATCATGGTCACGGGTATGCTGACCAGCTGCGCCTTCATGTACTCGACGAACAAGCAGGCGATGCACTGCGCCCATATCGAGCCGACGCGCGCGCCGCAGCCGCCGAACACCAATCGTGGCCTGGGGCTGGCGGTGAATCTCACCGCCAACCAGCCGCCCTTCACCAATGATGCCGGCGGCGTGCGCTACTTCACGCGCGCGGATTACGAGGGCACGCACCACGCCAACCTCGTAGGCGTGCGGCGCGGCGATGGCTGGTCACTGTATGTGCAGGGCATCACGCCGAACCCACCCAGCATTGTCTTCTCGAAGCAGTTGGTCTGAGGCCACGAGCGGCTAGCGGGCTGGCGCGAGGCTCTCGAAGACCAGCATGCGGTGGCCCTGATGGGAAAACTCGCCCGCCGGCGCCATGCCGATATCCTGCGCCACCTCGATCGAATCCCGGTTCGTCTCTCGCGCCACCGCGATGATCCGCGGCAGCCCCGCGCGATGCCCGAAGTCGAGTGCCGCACGCGCGGCTTCCCGCGCATAGCCATGGCCGCGGCTTTCCGGCCAGAAGGCGTAGCGCAGTGCCACGCCGCGCCCGTCGGGGCGTTCCATGAAGCCGCACAGGCCGAGGAAATCGCCGGCCTCGCGCAGGAAGACGCACCAGGTGCCGTAGCCGCGCACTTGCCAGAAGGTGATGTCGTCTTCCAGCTCCTCCCGCGTGCGTTCGGGCGTGCGTACCCCGTGCAGCATGGGGCCGAAGACGCGCGCATCGGCCTTCAGCCGCGCCAGGTCCGCGAGCATTTCCTCGCCGGGCGGCAGCAGCATCAGCCTCGGGGTGCGCAGGATGCGCCCCGGCCCCGCATGCGCGCCGGGCAGCCCGTCATAGGGCTGCGGGCCCTCCGCGGGCAGCGGGCCCTCC
>JAZKFA010000322.1:9878-10416 GCA_040386655.1 Pseudomonadota bacterium
TTCAGCCGGTGCGGCTGGTCGGCCGCGGTGCCCAGGCGTCGGCGCTTGTCGGCTTCGTAGGCCTGGAAGTTGCCTTCGAACCACTCGACGTGGCTGTCGCCCTCGAAGGCCAGGATGTGCGTGGCGAGCCGGTCGAGGAACCAGCGATCGTGGCTGATGATGACCGCGCATCCCGCGAAATCCTGCAACGCCTCTTCCAGCGCGCGCAGCGTGTCGACGTCGAGGTCGTTCGTAGGCTCGTCGAGCAGCAGGACGTTGTGCGGGCGCTTGAGCATCTTCGCCAAGTGGACGCGGTTGCGCTCGCCACCTGACAGCACGGCCACCGGCTTCTGCTGGTCCCCGCCCTTGAAGTTGAACGCGGCGCAATAGGCGCGCGAGGGCACCTGGCGCTTGCCCATCGGGATCATGTCCATCCCGTCGGAGATTTCCTGCCACACCGTCTTGCTGCCATCGAGGCTGTCGCGGCTCTGGTCCACATAACCGAGCTCGACACTCTCGCCGACCACCAGCGTCCCCGCGTCGGGCGTCTCGACTTCCG
>JAZKFA010000323.1:0-2710 GCA_040386655.1 Pseudomonadota bacterium
CCGCCGCGTCACCTCCCGACTCAACCGCAATGGCCGCATCGTGGAGGTGCGGGGCGAGGCGGTCCCGGGTGCGGTTCTGCTCGATGGCACCGAGGGGCCGCAGCGCCTGCCCGCGGACGCCGCGCCGCTGTCCTGGTGGGAGCGGGAGCGCTTCGGCCGGGTGCCGATCTTCGGGACCACGACGGGGAAGCTGCTCGCACTCACCTGGGAGGTCGGGCGCGAGATCTGCGCCTGCCATGGCGAGGTTGAGGCTGTCGCGCGCTACGACGTGGCGGGGCGCTGGATCGGCCTCGACGCACGCGGCGAGGACGGCAACGACATCACCTACGTCCCGGCATGAGCGGCGCGCTGCGGGTCGTTCTGGGGGACCAGTGCAGCCACGCGCTATCCGCGCTGGAGGGGCTGGACCCTGAGCGCGACACGGTGCTGATGATGGAGGTGCAGGATGAGTGCACCTACGTCCCGCACCATCAGCAGAAGATCGTGCTGGTGCTTTCCGCGATGCGCCACTTCGCGGCCGAGCTGGAGGCGAAGGGCGTGCGCGTGGCGTATGTGCGCCTGGATGCGGAGGGCAATACGGGCAGCTTCTCGGGCGAGGTGGCGCGTGCGGCGGCGCGGCTGAAACCCGAGCGCATCATCGCGACCGAACCGGGCGAATGGCGCGTGCTGCAGTCGATGCGCGCTTGGCAGGACGTGACCGGCGTCGCCGTGGAGATCCGCGGCGATACGCGCTTCCTGTGTCCGCTCGATGCCTTCGCGCGCTGGGCAAAGGGGCGCAAGCAGCTGCGCATGGAGTTCTTCTACCGCGAGATGCGCCTCAAGACCGGTTTGCTAATGGAGGGCGACGAGCCCGCGGGTGGCAGCTGGAACTACGACGCGGCCAACCGCAAGCCGCTGCCGCGCGACATCGCGCCGCCCCACCCGCAGCGCTTCCCGCCCGACGCGATCACGCGCGAGGTTATGGCGCTGGTCACGGAGCGCTTCGGCGCGCATTTCGGCGATGCCGCGGATTTCGACTGGCCGGTGACGGCCGCCCAGGCGCGCGAGGCGCTGGACGACTTTGTCGCGCATCGCCTGGCCAAATTCGGCGACTTCCAGGACGCGATGGCCGAGGGGGAGGCCACGCTGTTCCACGCGCTGGTCTCGACCAGTCTCAACGCCGGCCTGCTGCTGCCCGCGGAGTGCTGCCACGCGGCGGAGGATGCCTGGCGGGACGGCCAGGCGCCGCTGAATGCGGTGGAGGGATTCATCCGCCAGATCCTCGGTTGGCGCGAGTTTGTGCGCGGCCTGTACTGGCTGAAGATGCCGGACTACGCGCAGACGAATGCGCTGGAGGCCACGCGTCCGCTGCCGGATTTCTACTGGACCGGCGATACGCCCATGGCCTGCCTGCGCGCGGCCATCACCCAGACGCGCGACCACGCCTATGCGCACCACATCCAGCGGCTGATGCTGACGGGGAATTTTGCCTTGATCTCGGGGCTGGATCCTCGCGCAGTGAACGAGTGGTACCTGGTCGTCTACGCCGATGCCTATGAGTGGGTGGAGCTGCCCAACACGCATGGCATGGCGCTGTTCGCCGATGGCGGGGTGATGGGGTCCAAGCCCTACGCGGCCTCCGGCGCCTACATCAACCGGATGAGCAATCACTGCCCGGGCTGCGCCTTCGACGTGAAGAAGGCGGTTGGGCCCGATGCATGCCCGTTCAACGCGCTCTACTGGGATTTCGTGGCGCGGCACGCGGAGACATTCGCGAAGAATACGCGCATGGCGATGCCGCTGATGGGCCTGCGCAAGATGGCGCCGACGAAGCTGCGAGACATCCGCGCCCAGGCGGCGGCGTTCCTGCGAAGCGACCTGATGAAGGGGTATGAATGATGATCGAGAATGAATGGATGCGGCTGACGGCCGCCGAGCTGAACGCGCGGGCAAAGGCAGGCGCGCTGTGCATCGTGCCCATCGCATCGATGGAACAGCACGGGCCGCACCTCGCGACCGGGGTGGACATCCTCTGCGCCACGGGCGTCGCCGCACGCGTCGCGGCGCTGCTGGGCGAGGATGCGGTGGTCACGCCCTGCATCTGGACGGGCCTCGCCGAGCACCACATGGCGTTCGGCGGCACGGTGACGCTCGACTACGCGGCCTTCTTCGGCGTGATCCGTGGCGTGGTGCGGTCCGCCGCGCGCTGCGGTTTCACCCGCGTGATGCTGCTCAACGGCCATGGCGGCAATGCGGAAGCCGTGGCGGTCGCGGGGTCGGAGCTGTCGATCGAGCTCGGCATTGCGGTCGCGGCCGGGACCTACTGGCACATCATCGGCGATGCATTCGCGCCGGTGCTGGAGACCCAGTCCAACGTCATGCACGCCTGCGAGGCGGAGACATCGATGATCATGGCGCTCGCGCCCGGCTGCGTACGGCCGGAGAAGCTCCCCGACGCGCATGGCCCAATGAGCACGCGCGTGGAGGGCCAGCCCGCCAACCTGTTCCGGCGCAAAAGCTTTGCCGCCATCACGCCGAGCGGCGTCGTTGGCGACGCGCGCACCGCGAGTGCGGAGAAGGGCGAGAAGCTGCTGGCAATCGCGGCGGAGAAGATCGCGGCGATGCTGCGCAATCCGCTGCTGTGGTGATCACGCCGGCTGCATGAGCTTCGGCCCGCGCGTGGGCCGCAAGCCCGGATGGGCGAACGCCGGAAGCCCGGCGCTTGAGGGCA
>JAZKFA010000324.1:0-718 GCA_040386655.1 Pseudomonadota bacterium
CTCCGCACGCTGGTCGCGGACACCGGCGCCTGGCTGAACGCGCATGGCATCGGACGGCAGGACCGCGTCGCCATCGTGCTGCCGAACGGGTCGGAGATGGCCACGGCCTTCCTCGCCATCGCCGCCTACGCAACCACCGCGCCGCTCAACCCCTCCTACCGGGGCGAGGAGTTCGAGTTCTACATCGCCGACCTCAAGGCGCGCGCCGTCGTGGTGGCCTCGGGGCACGCGACCCCGGCGCGGGAGGCCGCCGCGCGGCTCGGCGTGCCGGTGCTGGAGCTCACGCCCGGCGATGCGGCCGGCGCCTTCACGCTCTCGGGCGGTGTGGCGGGAACTGCCACGCATCCCGGCCCGGCGGAGCCCGGCGACGTGGCACTCGTGCTGCACACCTCCGGCACCACGGCGCGGCCCAAGATCGTGCCGCTCACGCAGACCAACATCGCCGCCTCCGCTCGCCACATCGGCGGGACGCTCGCGCTGACGCCAGCCGATGCCTGCCTGAACGTGATGCCGCTGTTCCACATCCATGGGCTGATCGCGGCGGTGCTGTCCTCGGTCTCGGCCGGTGGTTCGGTGATCTGCACGCCGGGCTTCGACGCGCTGAAATTCTTCCGCTGGCTCGATGAGGAACGACCCAGCTGGTACACGGCCGTCCCCACCATGCACCAGACCATCCTCGCACGCGCAGCCCGCAATGCGGAGGTCATCGCGCGGCGGC
>JAZKFA010000324.1:728-6272 GCA_040386655.1 Pseudomonadota bacterium
CATCGCCCGCGCCCGGCTGCGCTTCCTGCGCTCCTCCTCCGCCTCCCTGCCCGGCCCGGTCATGCAGCAGCTGGAGAAGACCTTCGGCGCGCCGCTGGTCGAGAGCTACGGCATGACGGAAGCCGCGCACCAGATGGCGTCCAACCCGCTTGCCGGGCCGCGCAAGCCGGGCCTCGTCGGCCTCGCCGCCGGCCCCGAGCTCGCCATCATGACCGATGACGGCACGCTGCTGCCGCAGGGCGAGATCGGGGAGGTGGTGATCCGCGGCCCCAACGTGACGCTGGGCTACGAAGCCAATCCGGAGGCCAACGCGAAGGCCTTCACCGATGGCTGGTTCCGCACCGGCGACCAGGGCCTGCTGGATGAGGATGGCTTCCTGCTGCTGACCGGCCGGCTGAAGGAGCTGATCAACCGCGGCGGCGAGAAGGTCTCCCCGCTCGAGGTCGATGGCATCCTCAGCGACCATCCCTGCGTGGCTCAGTGCCTGACCTTCGCCATCCCGCACGATAAGCTCGGCGAGGAGGTCGGCGCGGCCATCGTGCTGCGCGAAGGCCAGTCCGCGACCGAGCGCGAGCTGCGCGATTTCGCCGCGAAGCACCTGGCGGACTTCAAGGTGCCGCGGAAGATCGTCTTCTTGGCCGAAATTCCCAAGGGCGCGACGGGCAAGCTGATGCGCATCGGCCTGGCGGAGAAGCTCGGCATCACCGGCTGAACGCGGTGCGCGTCCTGGGCGTGGCGCCGCAGCTGCGCACCACGGATCTGGAGGCATCGATCACCTTCTGGACCCAGGTCATGAACCAGGCGCTGGCGTTCCGGGTGGGTGATTTCTACGCCGGCATCCAGGCCGGCGCGCAGGTGATCCATCTCAAGCGCGTCGACGCACCCGACCCGTCCATCGCCTTCGTCGCGCAGGGCGACCATCTGCACCTGTGGCTGGAAACCGACGATGTGGACGCCGCGGCCGCGGCGTTGCTCGCGCGCGGTGCGGCCTTGCGATCCCCGCCGCACGACACCGACTGGGGCACGCGGGAACTGATCCTCGTAGACGACCAGGGCCACACCATCCACCTTGCGCAACCGGTAAAGCCGGCGACCTGATCGGGGAAAACCCATCTTTTCGAGTGCGCCATTATTCATTATGGTATCGATAAGGAATGCGGGGGCATTCTGCATATCTGCGAAGGACACACCCATGGCCCTTGTCGACTACAACGCCGGAACCCACCCGGGCATCAAGATTGATAACGCCGGCGGCGGCGCCGCAACCTTTGCCGCCACCGTGAAGGAGGCGCTGGCCAAGATCGCCTCCCAGCCGGTCGGCGCGCGCCTGCTCGCGGAGATCTCCGCCCGCAATGCCACCGTCACTTTCGGCGGCTGGGGCGGGATCGTGAAGATCTACCGCGCCGCGCTGGACGTGAAGGATGGCGGCAGCAAGGCCGCGCCGGTCAGTGAGTTGAACGCCAAGAACGGCACCGGGTCGCCCAGCGGCGTCGCCTGGAACACCAACATCTGGGTCGTCCCGAATGTTGGCCAGCGGCCGCCCTTCATCGGCCTCGCGCATGAGCTGATCCATGCCTGGCACAATGCCTATGGCACCAAGAAGGACGAGTATGACGACGAGGAGAACTTCACCGTCGGCCTCGGCGCATACATGTTGCCTAACCCGCTCGCGGTGCCGGCCACCATCACCGAGAACATGATCCGCCTCGAGCACAACATCCCAATCCGCCACAGATACTGAGGCACGGCCGCGCCGGGACAAGTCACTTCCATACCCGTCGCAAAGCCGCTATCCGCGCAGGATGTCCTGGGTAACGGGGCCGCCTGCGGAGAGAATGTCGCGATGAGGCTTTGTGTGTTCGGCGCCGGCGCCATCGGCGGGCTGATGGCCGCGAAGCTGGCGGCCAAGGGCGATGTCGAGGTCACCGTCATCGCGCGCGGCCCGCACCTCGCCGCCATGCAGGCGCGCGGGCTGACCCTGCGCTCCGACGGGCAGGAGATCGTGACCCATCCGCGCTGCGTCGCGACCGCCGCCGAGGCCGGGCCGCAGGACTACGTGCTGGTCACGCTCAAGGCCAATGCGCTGCCGACCGCGGCCGCCCAGATCGCGCCGCTGATCGGGCCGGAGACGACCATCGTCTCGGCCGTCAACGGCATCCCCTGGTGGTATTTCCATGCCCATCCCGGCCCGCATGAGGGCCATCGCCTGCGCAGCGTGGACCCCGATGGCGCGGTGTGGTCGCTGCTGCCGCCCGAGCGCACCATCGGCTGCATCGTCTACCCCGCCGCCGAGGTGCCGGAGCCCGGCATCATCGACCATTCCTACGGCGACCGCTTCACCCTGGGCGAGCCCGATGGCAGCCGCACCCCGCGCATCGCGGCCCTGTCCGAGGCGCTGATTGCCGCCGGCTTCAAGGCGCCGATCCGCCCGAAGATCCGTGACGAGCTGTGGGTGAAGCTCTGGGGCAACCTCGCCTTCAACCCGATCAGCGCGCTGACCGCTGCCACGCTCGACGTGCTGACCGCTGATGCCGGTCAGCGCGGCGTCGCGCGCGCGATGATGCTGGAGGCGCAGGCGATCGGCGAAGCGTTGGGCATCCGCTTCGCGATCGACGTGGATAAGCGCATCGCCGGTGCCGCCGAAGTCGGCGCGCACAAGACCTCAATGCTGCAGGACCTGGAGCGCGGGAGGCCGATGGAGATCGACGCGCTGCTCGGCGTCATCGTGGAACTGGGTGAGCTGACGGGCCTTTCGGCGCCCATCTGCGCGACCGTGCTTGCGCTGGTCCGTGCACGGGCGCGGAGCGCGGGCTGCTACGGAGGATAAGACCATGGCACAGAAGATCTTCGTCAACCTGCCGGTCACAGATCTGCCGCGCGCAACGGCGTTCTACAACGCGCTCGGCTTCGCCACGAACCCGCAATTCTCCAATGAGATGGCGAGCAGCATCGTGCTCTCCGAGCACAACTACATCATGCTGCTGACGCATGCCTTCTTCGCCGGGTTCACGCCGAAGCCAATCGCCGACGCGACCCAGTCGACGGAGGTGCTGTTGGCGCTGGATTGCGAGAGCCGCGAGGCGGTAGATGCACTGGTGGCGAAGGCGATCGCCGCGGGTGGTTCGACCTACGCCGAGGCTAAGGACATGGGCTTCATGTACAGCCACGGTTTCGCTGACCCCGACGGCCACATCATCGAAGTGTTCTGGATGTCAGGACCTCCGCCGGGCTAATATTGTGCCCACAAGAGACGGGCGCCGCCTGCGGCGGCTTGCCTTTCGCCGTACGACCGTCGCCCGGTCATTCGCGCTCGCGGTGCGCGCAAAAGGCGCGCCCCGAGCGGTTTGCGTTCAATCGCAGGACCGAAAATGCCGTCCCCAATTGCACTGGCGGCCCCGGTGTACGCTGAAGATCGGGCAATGACGCTCCGTCAACCTGCGCCCTCAAACGTGTTCCGCAGCGTGCCGATGCCCTCGATCGTGATTTCCACCACCATGCCCGGCTTCATCGACATCGCCCCCAGTGACGTGCCGCAGGCAATGACGTCGCCAGGCTCCAGCGTCATCTCGCGCGAGATGAGCGCGATGATCCGCGCGGGCGGGATGATCATGTCCGCTAGGGGATAGTCCTGCCGCACGCGGCCATTGATCGCCGTACGCACGCGCGCCGTTCGCCAGTCCAGCATTGTCGCGATGCCTGGCCCGATGGGCCCGAAGCCGTCGCAGCCCTTCGCGCGGGCCCATTGCGGAAAGGAGGGATCTTCGCTCAAGAGATCGAGCGCGGTGACGTCGTTGATGCAGGTGAATCCAAAGATGGCGCGCTCAGCCGTCGCTTCGTCCACACCCGAGCAGCGCGCGCCGATCACGACGCCCAGTTCGCCCTCGTAGACCGTGCGGCCGATGTACGTCGCGGGCGGTCGTATCGTCGTCTCCGGCCCCACGACGCAGCCGGGATTCTTGAGGAACCACAGCGGTGTTGCGGGGATGGCGAGGCTGTTCTTCGCCGCCGCCTCATGGAAATTGTTCCATAGCCCGATGAAGCGCCCCGGGCGCACGGGCGAAAGAAGGGCAACGGCGGCAAGCGCAACCTCCTCCCCCGTCGGCGCCGGGTCGGCGAACATGTCGCCCGCATGGACCTCGATCATCGCGCCGTCGAGCACGCCGAAGCCTTCCGCATCGCCGCGCCGGTATCGCACCCAGATTGCCATGCCGCCCCCCCCTGTCCTGCCGCGGACGAGACTACATCGCGTCGCGCCCCGCCGCGAGACGGCGTCAGCCGGCCATCGCCACCAGCGCCGCGCGCAGCAGTGCCTCTGCCTCGGTCGCCGGCAGCCGCGCGAGCGCCGGCAAGCCAAGACCACGCTCGGCTGCCACGCGCGCGGCCACGGCAAAGCCGAGCGCGTAGCCACTGCGCGCGGGGATGTCGCCGCGATAGCCATAGGACAGGTAGCGCCCCCGCGCCTCGACCGTCGTGGCGCCGAGCAGCGGCAGCACCTCGCCCGCGATCCGGCGCAGCAACACCGCGTCGATGCCGGCAAGCGCAGCATCGCCGAGCAGCACGTCCCGGCGTGATGCGCCCGGCCGCAGCACCGCGCAGGCATGCACCGCAAGTCCTTCCTTCCAGATGCCAAGCCAGAGCGGATCGCCGCCCGGCAGCAGCAGCGTCGGGTTCACCCGGTGGTGGTAGAGATGGAAGGATTCATGGTCGAGCAGGACGCCGATATTGGCCGCCGCCCCATGGATGCGCACCACGCCATCGGGTGCCAGGAACAGCGCCGGCCCCGCTGGCAACACGCGCACCCGCGCGTCGAACCAGGAGAAGGAGGGCAGCACCACCACCGTCGCCGGCCCGGCATCCGGCAGTGCCTGGGCGAAGCGTGCGACATGCGCCCGCCACAGCCCCGGCAGCGCAAGGGAGAGGCTGCGCGTCGCGTCTGCGAGCGGCACGAACCCCGGCAGCCATTGGCTGAAATCCACACGGCCCACGCCGGCGGCGCGGTAGGCGGCAATCTGCGGCAGGAAGAACGCGTCGCGGATCGCAAGCGCGCGCGTGTCGTGGCCGGCCGCTGCGTGTCGGTCGAAGACGCTCCAGAATTCCGGCATCAGGTCGGTCGGGGCGGCGTCCTGCGCCTGCGCCTCCCGCGCGGCGGCCAGTCCGGCCAGTACAAGGATCGCGCGGCGCGCCATCGGTTCAGCCATCGGTGCTCGCCTCCCGCGGGGTGGCTCCAACATGCCACGGTTCAGGCGAGCGCGAGCGGCTCCGTCCACGCATCCGCCTTCAGCACCTCGCCCGCGAGGTACAGGCTGCCGCAGATCAGCACGCGCCCCGGTGGGCCGGACATGCGCGCGAGCGCATCCGCCACATGCGGCCCCGGCTGGGCAACCCCGCCGGAGGCCGCCACGATGTCCTCGACCGCCATCGCCAGATGCTGGCCGGGTTCGGCGACCGCGTGGATGGTGTCGGCCAGCGGCAGCAGCGGGCGGAGGAAGGCGTCGCTCGCCTTGCCCTTCTTCATCCCAACAACAAGGTGCAGCGGCTGGTCGC
>JAZKFA010000325.1:0-23745 GCA_040386655.1 Pseudomonadota bacterium
GCCTCGTCATCGGCGTGGAACTGCGCACCCTGTTCCTGGTCGAGCGGCAGCTGGCTGCGGTTGCGGTAGTGGATCTCCATCCCGAAGCCCCGCGCCATCGTGGCCAGCGTGCGCCCGATGCGCCCCATGCCGAGGATGCCCAGCCGCTTGCCCTCGAGCGTGACGCCCATGAACTGCGTGGGCGTCCAGCCGGCCCAGGCGCCGGCGCGCAGGACGCGCTCGCTCTCGCCGGCGCGGCGGGCCGCCATCAGGATCAGCA
This sequence comes from Pseudomonadota bacterium, assembly GCA_040386655.1. Classification (GTDB taxonomy): domain Bacteria; phylum Pseudomonadota; class Alphaproteobacteria; order Acetobacterales; family Acetobacteraceae; genus Plastoroseomonas. The sequence continues at coordinate 260 of JAZKFA010000325.1, forward strand.
GCATCGCGATCTCGGCCGTCGCGACAGAGAGCACGTCGGGCGTATTGGCGACCAGGATACCGCGCTCGGCGGCAGCCTTGAGGTCGATATGGTCGGTCCCGACCGAGAATGTCGCGATGATCTTCACGCTGTCCGGCAGCGCCGTGATTGTTGCAGCATTCATGCGGTCGCCTGCGGCGCACAGGACCCCCACGCAGCCCTCGGCGCGGCGCGCGATCTCGGCGCTGTCATTGGCCCAGCCGGTGTCGCCGGCGGCGAGCCGCGCATCGTAGTCGCGGGCGGCGCGCGCCTCCACGGCTGCGGGAAAAGTGCGGGTCAGCAGCAGGGTCGGCTTCGTCATGCGGTTCCTCGTCCTTGGCCTTACCATACCGGCGATGGAGCGGCTGACCTAGGGGTCGCTTGTCACCCACGCGCGAAGGCGGCAGGCTTGGCCCACACAAAGAAAGCGGAACGCGGAATATGGATCTCGGTTTGAAGGGCCGTCGCGCCCTGGTGATGGGCGCGTCGAAGGGGCTGGGCCGCTCGATCGCCAATTCGCTGGCCGCCGAAGGTGCCGCGCTGGTCATCTCCGGCCGCACCCAGGCGAGCCTCGATGTCGCGGCTGCGGAGCTGATGGCGCTGGGTGCGACCTCCTGCGTCGGCATCCCCGCCGATGTCGCCAACAGTGAGGACATGGACCGCCTGGCCGATGGCGCCGTCGCCGCGATGGGGGGCGTGGATATCCTGGTGCTCAACCATGGCGGCCCGCCACCGGGGACGGCGATGCAGATCACCGAGGCGGACCTGCACACATGGTTCCAGCGCATCACCGTCTCGCCCATCCGCATCACCATGCGGCTGCTGCCAGCTATGAGGGCGCAGAAATGGGGCCGCATCCTCGTCGTCGGCAGCACGGGGATGCAGCACCCCATCCCGCAGATCGCGTTGTCCAACACGCTGCGTGCCTCGATCTGGGCCTGGCTCAAGACGCTCTCGGGCGAAGTGGCGGCCGATGGCGTGACCATGAACGTGATCGCGCCGGGCACCATCAAGACCGACCGCGTCATGGAGACCGCCGGCAAGAACGCCGCGGCCAAGGGCATCACCGTGGACCAGTCCCTGGCCGCCTCCGCCAAGGAGATCCCGGCCCAGCGGCTCGGCGTGCCAGAGGATTTCGGTCCTGCCGGCGCTTTCCTGGCCTCCGAGCAGGCAGCCTACATCACCGGGACGATGATGCGCATCGACGGCGGCCGCGTGCGGTCGCTGCTGTGATGGTCGCGCCCCGATGAGCCTGCCCAACCTCACCCCGGACGTGGACCTCGCGACCGAGTTGTTCGACACGCTGCGGAAGCGGAGCTTCGACGGCGTCGGCATCACGCGCGAGGCCTACGGCCCGGGCGAGCGCATGGCGCATGCACTGGTGCGCGAGCGGGCCGATGCGCTCGGGTTGGAGACGAAGGCGGACCCCATCGGCAATCTCTACATGACCCTGCCGGGGGCCGATCGCGCGGCCAAGCGCGTGATCATCGGGAGCCATCTGGACTCCGTGCCGCAGGGCGGCAACTTCGATGGCGCGACGGGCGTGCTCGCCGGGCTTGCGGTGGTGGCGGGCATGCAGCGCGCGGGCTTCGTGCCCCCGCGCGATGTCACGGTCATGGCCATCCGCGCCGAGGAGGCCGGCGCCTGGTTCCCAACCTCCTTCCCCGGCAGCCGCGCTGCCCTCGGGACCATGGGCGTGGAGGAACTGAGCGTACGCCGCACCGATAGCGGCCGCACGCTTGCCGACCACATGGCCGAGGAAGGCTTCGACCCCGGCTTCGTCGAGCGGGGCGAGCGCGCGATCTCGCCCGAGGACACCGCCGCCTTCATCGAACTGCACATCGAGCAGGGGCCGGTGCTGGAGGCGGAGGGCGTCGCGATCGGCATCGTCACCGGAATCCCCGGCAGCCGGCGCCTGCGCAATGCTTGCGTGGTCGGCGAGTACAACCACTCCGGTGCGACGCCGCGCAAGTTCCGCCGCGACGCGGCGATCGCCCTGGCGGAGCTGGCATCGAAGCTGGACGATTACTGGTGCGAGCTGGACGCCATGGGCCGTTCCCTGGTCTGCACCTTCTGCACGCTCGGCACGACGGCGGAGGCCGGCTTCACCAAGGTCGCCGGCGAGGCGCGCTTCATGCTCGATGTGCGCAGCATCGACGTGCGCAATTGCGATCTGGTCTATGAGCGGCTCTACGCGCTGGTCGCGTCCATCGAGGCACGGCGTGGCGTGCGCTTTGAACTCGGTGCGGAGGGCGGCAGCCGCGCGAGCCTGATGGATGCGGGCGTGCAGGCGGGGCTGATGGCCGCGGCCGCTGCCTTGGGCGTCTCGCACAAGGCGATGCCGTCCGGTGCCGGGCATGACGCGGCTGCCTTCGCTCAGGCCGGCATCCCCTCGGGCATGGTCTTCGTGCGCAACCAGCACGGCAGCCACAACCCGCACGAGGCGATGCGCATCGAGGATTTCGCCGACGGCGCCGCCGTCATCTCCCGTTTTGTCCAGGATTTTGCCGAATGAGCGCTCGCCTGGCCGTCGATATCGGCGGCACCTTCACCGACCTCGCGCTGGAGCGCGATGGCCAGCGCTGGACCGCCAAGACGCTGACCACGCCGCAGGCGCCGGAGGAGGGGGTTCTCACCGGCACGCAGCAAATATTCGCCGCTGCCGGCATGGCGCCGAGCGACATCGCACTGGTCATCCACGGCACCACGCTCGCAACCAACGCGCTGATCGAGCGCAAAGGGGCGAAGACCGCGCTGCTGACGACCGAAGGCTTCCGCGACGTGCTCGCGCTGGCCAATGAGGCCCGCTACGACCAGTACGATCTCAACATCGACCTGCCACAGCCGCTCGTGCCGCGCCGCTGGCGCCTGGGCGTGCCGGAGCGGCTCGACAATGAGGGCAAGGTGCTCCTGCCGCTGGACGAGCAGGCGGTGCGCGCGCAGCTGGATTTCCTCCGCGGCGAGGGCATCGAGGCGCTCGCCATCGGCTTCCTCCATGCCTTCGTGAACCCGGTGCATGAACGCCGCGCCGCCGCCATCGTGCGCGAGGCCTGGCCTGGCCTGCCGGTCTCGCTGAGTGCCGAGGTCTCACCGGAAATGCGTGAGTGGGAGCGCTTCTCGACCACCGTCGCTAATGCCTACGTGCAGCCGATGATGGCGCGCTACCTCCACCGCCTGGAGACCGGGTTGCGCGAGGCGGGGCTGGCCTGCCCGCTGTTCCTGATGCTGTCGGGCGGCGGGCTCACCACCATCGAAACGGCGGCGCGCTTCCCGATCCGCCTGGTCGAATCCGGGCCTGCGGGGGGCGCGATCTTCTCCGCCCATGTCGCGAAGGAGCGCGGGCTGCAGAAGGTGTTGTCCTTCGACATGGGCGGCACCACGGCGAAGGTCTGCCTCATCGACCACTACGCGCCACAGGCGAGCCGCACCTTCGAGGTCGCCCGCGTGGGGCGCTTCAAGAAGGGCTCCGGCCTGCCGCTGCGAATCCCGGTGATCGAGATGGTGGAGATCGGCGCCGGCGGCGGCTCCATCGCGCAGGTGGACAGTCTGGGACGGATCACGGTGGGGCCGGAGAGTGCCGGCGCGATGCCTGGCCCGGCCTGCTACGGGCGCGGCGGCACCAAGCCCGCCGTGACCGATGCGAACCTGGCCCTCGGGCGCTATGAGCCGACGCTGTTCGCGGGCGGCGCGATGACGCTGCATGTGGAGCCTGCGCTGGCGGCGCTGGCTGAGCATGTCGGCGGCAAGCTCGGCCTGCCACCGGCAATGGCCGGCCTGGGTGTGGTTGAGATGGTCGACGAGAACATGGCCAATGCCGCGCGGGTGCATGCGATCGAAAGCGGGAAGGGGTTTTCCGGGCGTTCGATCATTGCTTTCGGCGGCGGTGGGCCGGTGCATGGCTATCGCGTCGCGGAGAAGATCGGTGTCACGCGCGTGCTGGTGCCTTCGGGAGCGGGTGTGGGCAGCGCCATCGGCTTCCTGCGCGCGCCGGTGGCGTATGAGGTGGTGAAGTCGCTCTACCAGCGCTTCGGCAGCTTCGACGTCGCGGCGGTGAATGCGCTGCTGACATCCATGGCAGAGGAGGCCGCGGGCGTCGTCGCGCACGGTGCGCCGGGTGCGCCGGTGCGCCAGACCCGCATCGCCTACATGCGCTATGTGGGGCAGGGGCATGAGATCGCGGTCGCCCTTCCCGCGCGCGCGCTGACCGAAGCGGATGTGGCCGCGGTGCGCGCGGCGTACGACGCGGAGTACACGCGCTTCTATGACCGCCCGGTGCCCGGCAGCGATGTGGAGATCCTCTCCTTTGCGGTGACGGTGGCGACCGAAGTGCCGGAGGTAGCGGCCGCGGCCGATGTCGCGGATGCCGCCGCACCTGCGGCGATCCGCGTGCAGCAGGTGCGCGACACGCGCACCGGCGAGGTCGCACCCTGGTCCGTCTACGACCGCGATGCGATGCTGCCGGGCTGTCGCATCGCGGGGCCCGCCATCGTGTCGGAGGATGAGACGAGCACGCTGGTCGGGCCAGGCTGGTCCTGCCGTGTGGATGGGCTTGGGTATCTTGAACTGACGCAGGGAGACCGCTGATGGACGCGCTCGAAAAAATTCAGCGCCAAATCCAGTGGAACCGCCTGATCGCGGTGGTCGAGGAACAGGCGCAAACGATGATCCGCACCGCTTTTTCGACAACCGTGCGCGAGGCAGGCGATCTCTCCGCCGGCGTCTTCGACCTGCATGGCCGGATGCTGGCGCAGGCGGTGACGGGCACGCCGGGCCATGTGAATTCCATGATGGAATCGGTCGGCCACTTCCTGGCAAAATTCCCGGCCGAGACGATGAAGCCGGGCGACCACTACATCACCAACGACCCCTGGCTCGGCACCGGGCATCTGCACGACCTGACCGTGGTGACCCCCGCCTTCCGTCGCGGCCAGATCGTGGGACTGTTCGCGAACACGGCGCATATCATCGACATCGGCGGCCTTGGGATGGGCCCCGAGGGCCGCAGCGTGTTCGAGGAGGGGCTGTATATCCCCATCGTCAAATGCTTCGACCAGGGCGTGCCGAACGAGACCTTCTTCGACTTCCTCCGCGTCGGCAGCCGGACCCCGGTGGAGCTTGAAGGGGACGTCTATTCGCTGTGCGCCTGCAACGACGCCGGCGCGAAGCGGCTGGTCGAGATGATGGACGAGTTCGCGATGGACACCATTGACGACCTCGCTGCCTACATCTTCGACTCCTCACTCGCCGCGACGCTGGCCGAGATCGCGCGCATTCCGCGCGGCACCTACAGCGCCTTCATCAAGTCGGATGGGTATGAGGCACCGGTGACGCTGCGCGCGGCGCTGACCATTCTCGACGACGCAATCGAGGTGGATTTCGCCGGTACTTCGGGCCTGTCGCAGCGCGGCATCAACGTGCCGCCGGCCTATTGCCGTGCCTATTCATGCTTCGGAATCAAGGTCGTGGTCGCCCCGGAAATCCCCAACAATTGGGCTTCGCTCGCGCCCTTCCGCATGGTGATCCCGGAGGGGTGCATTCTCAACGCACCGCGTCCCTATCCGGTCAGTGTGCGGCATGTGACGGGGCAGTTGCTGCCCGATTTGATGATGGGCTGCCTGCACCAGGCGGTGCCGGATCGTGTTGTGGCGGAGGGGTCGTCCTGCCTGTGGAACCCGCCATTGCGTGGTGGCGCACAGGTCAGCGGCCAGCAAGCCGAGGTCGCGGATTTCGAGGTCATCACCTTCAACTCGGGCGGCACCGGCGCGCGCCCCGGCAAGGATGGTCTGGACGGCACGGCCTTCCCCTCCGGCGTGCGCACCATGCCGGTGGAAGCGACCGAGAACGTCGCCCCGGTGATCTTCTGGAAGAAGGAGCTGCGCCCGGACAGCGCCGGTCCCGGCCGCACGCGGGGCGGCTTCGGTCAGATCATGGAGATCGGCGCCAAGGGCGATGCGGAGTTCGCGGTCAACGCGATCTTCGACCGCGTGGCGAATGCACCCAAGGGCCGCGAGGGCGGCGGCGATGGCGCGGCCGGCTGGGTGGGTCTGAATGATTCGAACGGCACCGTGTTGCGCACCAAGGGCTTCCAGGTGGTGCCGAAGGGAAGGCGCCTGCTGCTCAAGCTGCCCGGCGGCGGCGGCATGGGCGACCCCACCGCGCGCGACCCGGCGCTGGTCGCGCGCGACGTGGCGGATGGGCTGGTGAGCGCGGAGGCGGCGCGCCGCGTCTACGGCACGAAGACCTGAGCAAGGGGCGGGGGGTAGCGTCCCCCCGCCCGCACCTCAGCGCCGAATGCTCTCCACCATCGCCCCGTAGACCAGGTCCTTGAAGATCATCCGCGTGCGCCCGCGGTTGCTCGGCCCCTGCGCCATCAGGATCGCCACAAGCCCTTCCGCGCGGTCGATGGTGAAGCTGGTGCCCCAGGCGCCCGCCCACATCGCATCGCCCGCACTGCCCGGCGCTGTGCCCATTCCATCCTGCCGACGTACGGCGAAGCCCAACCCGAAGCCATAGCCCGGCCCAGTGGAGGCGGCCGGCGTTCCCTCAAAACCGATCATGTGGTCGGACAGCATGAAGTTGACCACCGGCGCGGCCAGGTACCGACGCCCGCCGAACTGGCCGTTACTCGCGATCATCTGCGCAAACTTCGCATAGTCGGCCGCGGTCGAGACCAGGCCTGCGCCACCCTTCAGGTACGACGTCTCCCGCTCATCGGTGAGGATGCGATAGCTGCGCCACATGCTCTCCTTCAGCGGGTCCGTATCGGGCGCCTCGGCCAGTCGCGCGCGGCGATCGGCGCTGACGAACCAAGCCGTGTCTCGCATCCCAAGCGGGCCGAGCAGGCGCTCCTCCAGTACGCGGTCCAGGCGCTGGCGCGCGACGCGGGCCACCAGCAGGCCGAGCACATCGACAGAGATCGAATAGAAGAATCGCGTCCCCGGCTCGAAGGCGAGCGGGATGGTGGCGAGGCGGCGCAGCATCTCGTCGCCGGTAATCGGCCCCTCGCCGGCCTGGATGTTGTTGGACCGGTAGGCGTCGCGGATGGTCGCCGTGGGCGCCGCGTCGGCATAGACGAAGCCTGCGGTGTGGCGCAGCAGGTCGTGCACAGTCGGCTGGCGCGCAGGTGCGACCAGCTCCGCATTCCCGTCGCGCACACGCTCGAGCTTGAGGTCACGCAGTTCGGGCAGGTGCACCGCGATCGGGTCGTCGAGCTTCAGCCGCCCTTCCTCGACCAGCATCATCGCGGCGGCCGAGACGATGGGCTTGGTCATGCTCGCCTGCAGGAAGATTGCCTCTCGCGTCATGCGGCGCGTCTTGGCGGCGTCGAGGTGTCCATGCGCCTCGAAATGCACGGTCTCGCCCTGGCGCGCGATGTAGGTGACCGCGCCGGGGAAGCTGCCGCGCTCGGCCTCGGCCTGCATCACGCTGGCAATGCGCGCGAGGCGGTCCTGCGCGAAGCCGCGCAGCAGCGGGCGGCCGCGGCCAGAGGTTGCAGGGCGCGGCGCGGTCTGCGCGGCCGCCGGCAGCGCCTGCGCCATCATCAGCGCGCCCGCGCCCAGAAGCCCGGCCCTGCGGCCGGTGGGGGTGTCTGTCATGATCATCTCCTCCCGCGGCGGCGGTGTTCCCCGCCGGCGTCACACGCCGATGCTGCCCCCGCAACCAGGGTGCGGCAAGGCCGCATCTGGCGCACCGGTTCCCCGCGCGCCATCATCGCCACAGGAACAGGAACGAGACGACCATGGCCTTGCGCTGCGACCTTATCATCCGCGATGCCACCATCTTCGACGGTACCGGCGCGCCGCGCGCGCTCGGCGACGTAGGCGTGACCGGCGACCGCATCGTGGCCGTGGGAGACCTCGGCGGCGCGAGTGCGGACCGCGAGGTGATCGCCACCGGGCGCGCCCTCGCGCCGGGCTTCATAGACGCGCACACACATGACGACCGCGCGGTGCTCTGCGGCCCCGCCTGCACGCTGTGCAAGCTGAGCCAGGGTGTCACCACCGTCGTCGTCGGCAATTGCGGCGTGAGCCTCGCGCCCCTTCGCCAGACCTCGCGCCCCATCCCGCCGCTCGACCTGCTCGGCGATGAGAGCTGGTGGCAGTACGACAGCTTCGGCGACTACGCCCATGCGCTGAAGACCAAGGGCTCCGAGCTCAACACCTACGCCTTCGTCGGCCACCAGACCCTGCGCGTGGAGGCCATGGGTGGCGACGTCTATCGCGGCGCGACGGATGCCGAGATCCTCCGCATGCACACGAAGGTCAAGCAGTCGCTTGCTGAAGGTGCCTCGGGCTTCTCCACGGGCCTGTACTATGCCCCCAACGCGCAGGCTTCCACGGAGGAAGTCATCGCGGTGGCCGAGGCGCTGCGCCCGACCCAGGGCCTCTACGCTACGCACATGCGTGACGAGGCGGACCGCGTCTGCGCCTCGATCGAGGAAACGCTGAAGATCGGCGCGCGCGCCGGCGTGCAGGTCTGGATCAGCCACCACAAATGCTCGATGCCGGAGAATTACGGCCGTAGCACGCAGACGCTCGCGCTGCTGGAGGCAGCGTCGCAGATGCAGGACGTCGCCTACGACATGTACCCCTATCCCGCCGGTTCCACGGTGATGATGCCGGACAAGCTGCGTGACGATGTGCGGGTGATCTGCACCTGGTCGGTGCCGCACCCGGAGATGGCCGGCCGCGACCTGTCCGACATCGCGCGCGGCTGGAACACGGACCTGAAATCGGCCGCCGAGAAGCTGCTGCCCGCGGGTGCCATCACCTTCCAGATGGATGAGGAGGATGTGCGCCGTATCATGGCGCACCCGCTCTCCGTCATAGGCTCGGATGGTATCCCGCACGACGCGCATCCGCACCCGCGCCTGTGGGGCACCTTCCCGCGCGTGCTGGGCTTCTACGCACGCCAACTCGGCCTGTTCTCGCTCGAGACGGCGGTCCACAAGATGACGGGGCGCACCGCGAAGCTGTTCGGCATGGTGGATCGCGGCGAGATCCGCCCCGGCGCCTATGCCGACCTGGTGCTGTTCGACCCGCACACGGTCATCGACGTCGCGACCTTCGAGCAGCCGATCCAGGCTTCGATCGGCATTGAGGAGGTCTGGGCCAATGGCGTGCCCACCTTCACCGCGGCCAAGGGTGCCACTGGGGAAAAGCCTGGCCGACTGGTGACCCGCCACAAGGGCTGAACCGCGCAAGGCGTATACTTGCGCCCCGCCGACAGATTGTTTTTGCATCCGGCAGGCGATCGGTTGGAGACTTCCCTTAGACAGGGGAGGCTCCGATGCCCGACGTGTTCTTCATCACCAATCGTGACCTGATCGGCCCCGCCAGCCTGCCGGAAAACTACTCGGGTGCGCTCGGCGACGGCCGGCTGCGCACCGGCATCGCCCGCGTCACGCCAGCCGATACGAGCGCCCTGCAGGAGGGCGTCATCGAAGCCATCGGCGCCGCGGCGGAGGATGAGTTCTCGGCCACGGCGATGAGCGAGCTGAAGAAGGCCACCAACCTTCTGTTCTTCATCCACGGCTTCGCCAACACCTTCTCCGACGCCATCACCAGGGCCGCGTTCAACCGCGATTTCCTTGCCGCGTCCGGCGTGCCGGCGGCCGATTGTACGGCGCTCACCTTCACCTGGCCCTCGCCGGGCGTAACCGTGACGATCCAGGGCGTGGTGGGCACGTTGGCGACGCTGGCCTTCACGCCCTTCGTCTCACTGGTCCATGGTCGGCTGATCACCCCGGCGGCGGCGGAATACCTATCGGACCAGAGGCGCGCCACGGATTCCGCCGATGGCTTGGTCAGCGCCCTGGACCGGCTGGTCCCGGTGTTCGAGGCGGTGCGCAAGCGGGGCGGCAAGTGCTTTCTCATGGCGCACAGCATGGGCCACCAGCTTCTGGCGGCGGCGCTCTCGCGGCCGCAGGCGCCGACCTCGATCCTGTTCGACGAGGCGTTCCTGTGCGCCGGTGACCATGAGAGCGCGCCGAAGGGGATGGCCCCAGCCTGGATCAAGACGCTGCAGATGATCGCGAAGCGCGTCCACATCTACGCGAGCCAGGCCGACGACATCCTCAAGGTCAGTCAGGGTGTGAACGGGCATGAACGCCTGGGGCAGCGCGGCGAGGCCGGGCTCGACTTCGCCAAGGTGAAGGGCGTGCGGCGCATCGACTGCACCGGCACCAAGGCGCTCGACGTGACCAGCGACGGCAATACCGGCCACTACTATTACCGCCGCATTCCCGCGGTGCGCGACGACATCGCCGCCGCCATGGATGGTGGCAAGGCCGGCGCGGTATCACTGCCGTAGCGCGGCTGCAGCGCCCGCACCGCAAGCCCACCAACTGCCGCGCCACTGCAGTTCTCGCACCCCACCCTGGGTCGGCCTACTCAACGGGTTTCGTCGCGCGGAATGAATGTTCTAGTCTCCGCGCCACCTTGGGAGACCGCCAATGCGCCGCATAAGCCTTGCCCTGCTGCTGCTGAGCAGCACCGCACTGTCGGCCGCCGACCTGCCGGTGCGCAGCGTCACGCTGTCGTCTGGCGGCCTTGCCCAGATCGAGCGCGTGGGAGAGGTCGCGGCCGGCGGCTCTGCCACCTTCCGCGCGCCCACGGACGACATCGACGACCTGCTGCGCAGCCTGGTGGTGGCCGACCCCGCCGGCACGGTCGAGGGCGTGCGCCTGCCGGCCCGCGACCTCGCTGAGGAAGCGTTCCGCGGCCTGCCCCTGCGCCCCGGCGACTTCGCGTCCCGCGCCGCGCTGATCACCGCGCTGCGCGGGCAGGAAGCGACCGCGGGCGGGTCGACCGGACGCATTGCCGATGCCGCGGAGGTCCCGGCCGGTCTGCGCGTGACGCTGATCACGCCCACCGGCCTCGTCACCATCCTGCTGCGGGAGGGCGAGGATATCCGCCTCTCCGACAGCACCCTCGCCGGCCGCGTCGCACGCGCGGCGGAGGCTGTCGCCGCCTCGCGCACCAATGATGAGCGGCGGGTGGAGATCGCACTCCGCGCCGATCGCGCCCGCGATGTCGCGGTGCTGTACGTCACCGGCGCGCCGGTCTGGAAGCCATCCTGGCGCCTGCTGGTCCCGGCACCTGGCTCGACGCAGACCATGGCGCGGTTGCAGGGCTGGGCGGTGGTGGAGAATGCCTCGGGCGCCGATTGGGACCGGATTCGCCTTGCTCTTGTCTCCGGCGAGGCGGCTGCATTCCACCAGCCCCTTTACGACCCCATCCGGGTGCCGCGCATCGAGATGCCGGTTCGCGTGCCCGACGCGGTGCGCGTCACCGCCGATACCGGCACGCGCCCGCCGCCACCCGCACCGCCGCCGCTGACGCGCGCCGCGCCGAGTGTGGCGCCGTCCTCCGGGGCTGGGGGGCAGGCCTCGCGCGGCGCTGTCGCCGAGTTAGCCGCGCGTCCGCAGCAGCCTTCGGAACCGGCGCTGCCGATCCAGGCAGCCGCGACGGCTGGGCGCGTCGCCTTTGTGCTCGGCGAACCCGTCACCATCCGCGCTGGCGAGACGGCGAACGTGCCCTTCCTCGATGCCCGCCTGCCGGCCGAGCGCGTGTGGTGGGTGCAGGACCTCGCCGCGCGCAACCCGCTCTCGGCGCTGCGCCTGCGCAATGCACTACCGACCGCGTTGCCCGATGGCCTCGCCACCGTCTATGGCGCGGAGGGCAACGAGGCCGGCGCCTTCCTTGGCGATGCCGAAATACGCACCATGGCCGTTGGCGACACGCGCCTGCTCGCCTTCGCGCGTGACCGCGACGTGCAGTTCACCACTGCCTCCTCCTCCACCGATCGGGTGGTGCGCGTCGCCGCCTCGCGGGGTGTCGTGAAGCTGGAGATCACGCGGACGGAGGAGCTCGCCATCGCAGTCGACCCGCGCGAGGGTCGGGGGCCGCTGGTGATCGACCTGCCGCGCCGTCCGGGTGCGACGCCCCGCTTCCCGGTGGTGGCGGAGGGCGATTTCGGGCTGCGCACGGAGTCTACCCTCGCCGCAGCGCCGGCCACGCTGCGCTTTCCCTTCGAACGCCAGGTCGGCCAGGACGTGCCGCTCTGGGATCCGGGTCTTGGTGATCTTGTGCTGCTGCGCTGGCGAGAATTCGACATCGAGCAGAACCAGCGCCGCCTGCCGGGTGGGCCGGGCACGCTCGAGAACCTCCAGGCGATCCTTGGTCGCACCGCAGCGGACACGCCCGGCCGCGCCGAGCTTGCGGCGACCGTCGAGGGGCTGCAGGGCGTCCGCCGGCAGCTCGATGAATTGCGCACCCGCGTCCGCGTGTGGCGCGTCTCCGAAGCAAGCTTGACCCGCGCCCGCCAGGCGGTGGAAGACCGCACCGGCGCGGAGCGTGCCGAAGCCCAGCGTCGCCTCAATCAGGCATCGCGTGAATCCGAATCCGCGGCCGCTGCCGCCGACACCGCCTGGGAGGCATGGCTGCGCGCCGTGCAAGCCCTGATGGCCCGAGGAGCCTGACCTTATGTCCGCGATCAATCCCGCCCCCGATGCCGGCCCCATCCCCGGCATATTCCGCGCGGTGGAAGCCGTGGAGGCCGGGCGCCACGGTGCCCTCCGCCTGAACCGGGCAACCGGTTTCGCTTTCGCGCGCCAGCTCAACGCGGTGCCGCTGGGGCTGACCGAAATCGTCGCCGCTTCTGAAATCCCCATCGTGCTGACAGCGACCGCGTCACCGGTGCCGGTTGCCGTGCTCGGCATCAGGGCCGAGGAGAACTTGCTGGTGCAGGATGATGGTGGCTGGCGGGCGGGCACCTACGTGCCGGGCTGGCTGCGCTGCTATCCCTTCCTGCTGCTGCCGGCGACGGATGCGCCGGACAAGCTGGTCCTCGCGCTCGAGAGCGGCGCGCCCCTGCTGGGGACCAAGGCCGGCGAGCCGCTGTTCGCCGATGGCGCGCCGAGCGAGGTGCTCGCCGCCGCGCTGCGCTTTGCCGCCGCACTTCGTGCCGCGCTGCAGGATTCCGTGGCCTTCGGTGCGGCGCTGAACGAAGCCGGGCTGCTGCGGCCGCAACAGGCGGACCTCACGCTGCGCTCCGGCGGCAGCATGCGCGTCGATGGCTTCCTCACCATCGACCCGGACAAGCTCGAGGACCTGCCGGACGAGACCTTCCTCGCTTGGCGCCGACGCGGCTGGGTGGCACCCCTCTATGCCATGCTGCATTCGAGCCCGCGTTGGGGCCGTCTGCTCGATTGGGCGGCGGAGCGCGCGCAGGCCTGACGCGTTCGCGCGCCTGGTTCTGGGCTCCGTCCGTCGCCATGCTGCCGGGCAGGCGCGAAGGACGCGAGCGTGGAGGCTGAGTCCGGCAACACGACGCTGTTCGACCGCGAGGGGCGCGTCCTGGCCAGCGGCGCGTCGGACGCCTCCCCACGCGCGCTGCTGGAACGCCTGGTGGACGAAGGCATCACGCTCGAAGGTGCCGACCTCACGCGGCTGCTGCGCGACTGGCCGGGCGCATACACACTGGCTGGCGCCGTGCTGAATGGCGCCGACCTTCGCGGCTGCCAGGGCAGCGGCATCTGTCTGCGTAACGCGAGCCTACGTGGCGCGATCCTGCGCAACGCCGTGCTCCGTGCCGTGGACTTCACCCAGGCCGATCTCTCCGGCGCGATCCTCGATGGTGCCGGCCTGCCAGGCGCGGTGCTGAAACGTGCGCTGCTCGGCCCCTTGCCCCAGGCCGCAGGTGCGGCCGCGCGCCACATCCTGCGCCCCGAGGCCGATGAGTTCGTCCCTTTCCATCGCTGCCTGATCCGCACCGCCGATCTTTCCCGCGCCGATTTGCGCGGCGCGAGCATCCTGTACGCGGAGCTGTCGAGCGCCGAGTTGTCTGGTGCCGACCTGCGCGGTGCGCGCATCGAGCGCACCACCTTCCAGGGCGCGGATCTGGAGGGGGCGCGCTTCGATGCAGCCTTGGTGTTCCGCTGCCTGCTCTCCTCCCCGAACCTGCACGAGGTGACCGCCGAAGGCGCGGTGTTCCGCTCCAACATCTACATGGAGCTGCCGGCCCTGCCTCAGATCCTGCTCGCGGGCTGGCGCTTTCCCATGCAGCTGTTCCGCTATCTCCGCGAGGAAGCGCGGCAGCGGAAAATGCTGCCCCGCGCCATCCGCACCGACCTCGACCGCATGCTTGGGATGCGGCTGTTCGTGCTGCTGTCGATCCCCCTGGCGGTGACGCTCGCCTGGCGCAGCATCGAGACGGCGCCTGGAGTCAGCACGGTGCTGGCCTTCGGCGCGGTGAGCGTCTTCGCCGCGCGCCGCTACGTCACCATGGCGTTGCAGGCGGTGATCGTGACCATCCTCGGCCGGCTGAATGATGCGGACGGCGCGCTGCGGGCGGGACGGCCGGGCGCCGCACTTGCGGTGCTGTTCCTGCCGGGCATGGCCTCCCACCGCATCATGCCGCACTTGCCCGAGGATGATGAGGAGCCGCCAACGGCGTGAGCCTCAGCCGGGTAGGGGTGCCAGCACCTTCATGGCCTCGGCCGAGCTGTCCACGTCGCGCCTCAGCGCGTCGATCTCGGCTTGGTCCGCGGTCAGCGCACGCCACAGGATAGCACCTGCCACCTCCGTCGCACGGTGCAGTTCGGCCAGCGGCACGCAGCCATGCGTATCCGCCCCGGTGAGCAAGCGGGCGAGCGCGCTGTCCGGCTCGTTGAAGCCGGCAATCAGGCGCATCGCGGGCACGCCGTGATGGGCGAAGTTGGCGTGGTCGCTACTGACCGATATCGGCAAGTGGACCGCAAGATCGAAGCCCGCCGCCTTGGCTGCGTCCTGCACGAAGCCGCCCAGCGCGCGATAGCCCGAGGTCATCGCCGTCAGCCGCGGGGCACCGGCGATGCTGTCGAGGTTGAGGTTCATCGCCATCGCCGCGACAGCCTCGCGCGGCAGGCCGGCAAGCCAGGCGCGAGAGCCCGACAACGACCATTCCTCCGCGCCGAAGATGCAAACCATCAGCCCCCGCGGCAGGTCGGCCACGAGCGGCGCGGCGGCGCGGGCGAGGCTCAGCGCAGCGGCGACGCCGGTCGCGTTGTCGATCGCGCTCTGGCCCATCGGATGGCCGTCGAGATGCGCCGACAGCGCCACATGGCCCGGCCCCTTACCGGGAATCGCGAGGATCAGGTTCTGTGTCTCGGCGCGATGCAGCCGCGTTGCGCTGAGGAAGCACGCCCGGCCTGAAGCGCGCAGCCGCTCCGCCCCTTCGGCACCAATCCCGAAGGCGGGCACGGGGCAGGCATTCGCACCGCCAGAGACCGGCCCATAGCCGTGCACCGGCTGCACCATGATGATGGCCGCCGCCCCTGCCTGGGTCGCCGCGCGCAGCTTGACGCGGCGGTGGATGGTGTCGGTCGCGAAGGCATATTCGTGCCGCACCAGCACGGCGCGCCCGCGCACTGCGTCGCCGGCGGCGGCCACATCCGAAGGCGCGCCGCGGCCGAGATCGAGTATCTCCAGCACCACGCCAGCCGGGTCGGTTGAGACCGATCCGACCAGCGCCGCGCAGGGCACCGGCTCGGGTTCGCCGGGGATTGTGATGCTGGCGGCATCGACGCTCCACCCGTGATAGGCCGTGCGCGGCCGGGCGAGGGTGCCCGTCCCGATGGAGGCCAGGGCTTGATCGACGAGCGTGAAGGCCGCATCGGCGCTCGGCGTGCCCTGCAGGCGCCCGCCTGTCGCGCAGATGTCTGCGAAGCCCGCCTCCAGCCGCGGCGCATCGGCCCGCACGGAAGCGAGGAAGCCGGCCAGGCCGGTCACTGGACGCGCACCCCGGCATCCTGTGCGACGCGAGCCCAATTGGTGAATTCGCTCGCGAGCAGCTCGGCGAAGGGTGCCGCGCCGCGCGGACGCGCTTCGATGCCAAGCGCGGCGAAGCGCTCGACCACGCCTGGATCGGCGAGCGCGACATTCAGCGCTGCGTTCATGCGCTCGACCGCGGTGGCGGAGTTCGCCTTTGCTGCCAGTACGCCCCACCAGTTGCTCGACACCAGGTCGATGCCCTGCTCGCGCAGCGTGGGGACATCGGGGAAGGCAGCGAGTCGAGCGACGCTTGCCGCCCCGAGCGGCCGTACCTGGCCGTCGCGCAGGGGTCCCGAAGCGGCCAGCGTGCTTGAGAAGATGGCATTGATCTGTCCCGCGACGACATCGAGCAGCGCCGGCCCCGAACCGCGATAGGGCACCGTGGTGAACCGTGCGCCGGCAAGCAGGCCGAGCCATTTCGGTAGTAGGTCTGTCAGGCTGCCGACACCGGAACTGCCGAAGGTCACGGCCTCGGGCCGTGCCTTGGCATCGGCGATGAAGGCGGCGAAGCTCCGGCTCGGCAGGCCGGCATTCACCATCAGCAGCATGGTGACCGCACCCACCAGCGACACCGGCTTGAAGTCGCCCGCAGGGTCATACGGCACGCGCGCCTGCACGGCGGGGATGATGGTGTGCGGGCTGTCCGCGACGAGGAAGGTATGGCCGTCGGTGGATCGCGCGGCCGCCTCGCTTCCGATGATGGCGCCGCCTCCGGCGCGGTTCTCGATCACGACGGACTGGCCGAGCACGCTCTGAAGCGGGGTTTGCAGCGACCTCGCGATGATATCGGAGGGACCGCCGGCAGCGTAGGGGACGATCAGCCGTACCGGTTGCGTCGGCCAGGGCGCCTGTGCGCGTGCGCTTTGGGCCAGCACCGCGCTGCCGATGCCGAGCGCGAGTGCGCCCCGGCGATTGATGCTGTCCATGCCTGCTCCGATGCCATCGCTATCGAGCCAGCATGCAAGCGGGCCGTCATCCGCGCAACGCGCGGGCGGTATGGATCAGACGTGGAAGCTCTCGCCGCAACCGCAGCGGCCCTTCTCGTTGGGATTGGTGAAGGTGAAGCCGGCCGAGAGCGTCTTCACCTCGTAATCCATCACCGTGCCGATCAGGAACAGCGTGGCCTTGCGGTCGACTAGGATGGTCACGCCCTTATCCGTCACCGTCTCATCGCCGGGGCCGGCGGCGTCGACCCAGGTGAGATCGTAGCTCATGCCCGAGCAGCCCTTGGTGCTGACCGCGACGCGCAGCAGCTTGCCCTGTTCACCCTTCGCGTAGAGCGCACGCAGTCGCTCGGCCGCACCTTCAGACAGGGTCATCAGCGGGGGCAGGGCGCGGCGTGTGCGGGGCGCTTCGGTGGTGGTGCTCATGGCGCAATCCTCAGTACATGTTAAGCGCGAGGCGGGCGTCTTCGCTCATCCGCGTCTGGTCCCAGGGGGGGTCCCAGACGATCTCGACCTTCACATCGCCGACTCCGGGGATGAGGCGCACCGCCTCCTCCGCCATGCCCGGCAGTTCCTGCGCCGAGGGGCAGGAGGGTGTAGTGAGGGTCATCTCGACCTTCACATTGGCGCCGTCACCAATCTCGATCGCGTAGATCAGGCCGAGCTCATAGATGTCGACCGGGATCTCCGGGTCGAACACCGTCTTGAGCATGCCGATCACCGCATCCTCGGAGATCGCAGCCTGTGGCGGCGGGGCCTCGCCCTCGGGGGTCCAGGCGCCGTGGACGGGGGCGCTCACATCATCACTCACTGCTGGCCTCCGTGGCGCCGGCGAGCGCTGCGTGCAGCGTGTGCCAGGCAAGCGTTGCGCATTTCACGCGGCTGGGAAATTCATGCACGCCGGAGAGCGGCGACAGGCGCTCCATGTCGTCGGCAAGCGAGGCCGCGCAATGTGGGCAGGTGCCGGTCATCGCAAGGTCACGAAACTGGGCAGCGAGCGCCTCCGCCTCAGCCGGCGTCTTACCGCGCACCGTCTCCGTCATCAGCGAGGCACTGGCGGTGGAAATGGCGCAGCCGCGGCCCTGAAAGGCGGCATCGTCGATGCGATCCTCCGCGCCTAGCTTGATGAACAACTCGATCCGGTCCCCACAGAGCGGGTTGTCTCCACGAGCGACGCGCGTCGCATCCTCGAGCCGGCGGAAGTTCCGCGGCTTGCGGCCGTGGTCCAGGATCACTTCCTGGTAGAGGTCGCGCAGGTCATCGAACATGATCATCTCCCGCTGGCGCGGGACCGGCCGATTCAGACCTTCGCGCGCTGTGCGCGCTTCGGCCATCGGACGGCACCGTCTCCTTCGGAGTGAAAAACTTGCGTGCCTCGGCCAGCGCATCGGCGAGGAAGTCGATCTCCTCGCGCGTGGTGTAGAGGCCGAAGGAGGCGCGGCAGGTGCCGCCCTCCAGCCCGAAGCGGGCGTGCAACGGCTCCGCACAATGCCGGCCTGCGCGCACCGCGATGCCAATGCGGTCGAGCAGCGTGGAAAGGTCATGCGCATGCGCATTGTCGAGCGCGAAGGAGAAGACGCCGCCGCGATCCTGCGCCTGACCGAGGATGGTCAGTCCCTCGACCTGCGAGAGCCGCGCCATGGCATGTTCGGTCAAGGCGCGCTCATGCGCCTCCAGCGCGGGCATGCCGATGGCGTTCACGTAGTCGATCGCCGCGTGCAGTCCGACTGCCTCGATGATCGCAGGCGTCCCAGCCTCGTGCTTCGCGGGCACC
Source organism: Pseudomonadota bacterium (assembly GCA_040386655.1). Classification (GTDB taxonomy): domain Bacteria; phylum Pseudomonadota; class Alphaproteobacteria; order Acetobacterales; family Acetobacteraceae; genus Plastoroseomonas. Next base: position 18,808 of record JAZKFA010000325.1, read on the forward strand.
TCGGCCCAGGTCGAAGCCTCCAGGGTGACGGAAGCGATCATGTCGCCGCCACCATAGACCGGCGGCATGGCCTCGAGCAGCGGCAGCCGCCCCCAGAGCACGCCAATGCCAGTGGGCCCGTACAGCTTGTGGCCGGTGAAGACATAGAAATCCGCCCCGATCGCCTGCACGTCCACGGCACGATGCACAGCCGCCTGGCTGCCATCGAACAGCACCAGCGCGCCGGCCTCATGTGCCATGCGCGCGATCTGCGCGGCCGGCGTCACGGTGCCCAGCACGTTCGACATGTGCGTGACGGCCACCAGCTTCACCCGGCCGTCGCGCAGCTTCGCCGCGTAATCCTCAAGATCGAGTTCGCCCGCATCCGTGACGCGGATGACGCGTAGCTCAACCCCGTGCGCATCGCGCAGCATCTGCCACGGCACGATATTCGCGTGGTGCTCCATCTCGGAGATCAGCACGGCGTCGCCCGCCTTCAGCACGCCACGACCATGGCTGAGGGCGACGAGGTTGATCGCCTCGGTACTGTTGCGCGTGAAGACGATCTCCCTCGGGGTCGCCGCATTGATGAAGCGCGCGACGGCGGCGCGTGCGGCTTCATGTGCTTCGGTTGCAGTCTCGCTTAGCCGGTAGGCGCCGCGATGGACGTTGGCGTAGGCCTCCTCCATGCAGCGCGTCATCGCAGCGATCACCTGGCGCGGCTTCTGCGCCGAGGCGCCGGAGTCGAGGAACACCAGCTTCTTGCCGCGCACCACCTGACCCAAAATGGGGAAGTCCTCGCGGATGCGCGCGACGTCGTAGCGCAGGTCCATGCCGTCCATCACGCCGCCTCCTGCCCCTGCCACCAACCCGAAATGGCATTTGTCAGGCGTTCGCGCAGCAAACCCTCGGGAAGCTCCTCGACCGCCTCGACCAGGAAGGCCTCGACCAGCATGGCTTTCGCCGCCGGCTCCGGGATGCCGCGGGCGCGCAGGTAGAACAGCTGGTCGGCATCGAGCTCGCCGACGGTCGCGCCATGGCTGCACTTCACGTCGTCGGCGTAGATTTCCAGCTGCGGCTTGCTGTCGATCTCGGCATCGGGCGAGAGCAGCAGCGCCTGGTTCATCTGGTAGCCATCCGTGCGCTGCGCGGCCTGATGCACATGGATGCGGCCCTGGAAGACGCCGCGGGCGCGACCTGCAAGAACCGTCTTGTAGGTCTGGCGGCTGGCGCAATCGGGCGCCGCGTGGTCGAGCACTGTGGCCGTGTCGGCGTGCTGCCCATCACCCACCAGCTGCGCGCCGTTCATGTGGCAGGCGGCATTGGGGCCGTTCAGCGCGATGTGGATCTCGTTGCGCACCAGCTTGGCACCCGCATTGAGGGTGAAGTTGTCGTAGACGGCGCGCTCGGCGACGGCTGCGTAGATGGTCGAGAGATGGAAGCCGGCGCGGCTCTCCTGTTGCAGCCGGCCATGCGTCAGCCGCGCACCCTCGGCGAGGTCGATCTCGAAGACCGGATTGTGCAGGTAGGCCGCACCCGACGCACCCGACGCCGTTTCCACAATGGTCAGGCTTGCCCCAGGCGCGAGGCGGATGATGTGGCGCGGATGGAAGGCCTGCGGTCGCTCGCTCGCCGTCGCGACGGAAAGCAGTTCCAGCACGCCGCCGTCCACACCTTCGGGCACGTCGATCAGCAGCCCGTCCTCGAAGAGCATGGTGTTGAGTGCGACCATCGGCTCGCGCGCAGGATGAGCCAACGTGCCAACACGCCCCTCCGCCGTATCGAGCTGGCGTGCAAGCGACTGCGCGGTAAAGCCGAGCCCATCGAGCGACGCCAGGTCAGCACGGAACCGGCCGTCAACGAAAACCACGCGCGCCGTAACCGAGGGCGGCAGCGCCACCTCGGCGTCGAGCAGCGTCAGAGGCTCGTCAAAGCCCGCCTCCGCCACGGCGGCAAGGCTTGTGTACTTCCAGGCCTCGTCTCGACGCGTGGGGAAGCCCTGCGCCGCAAAGCTGGCAGCGGCATCATCGCGCAACGTGGCGAGCCAGGGCTGCTTTGCACCCGGCAGCCTGTCGCGCAGCCCTTCGAAGCGCTGCGAAAATCCGGCTGCGCCAGAGACCGCGTTCATGCCGCCTCCTGCACCGAAGCGTAGCCATCTTTTTCCAGAGCGAGGGCCACGTCCGGCCCGCCCGACTTCACGATGCGGCCCTTGACCAGGACGTGCACGCGATCGGGCACAATGTAGTCGAGCAGGCGCTGGTAGTGGGTGATGACAAGGGCGGAAAACTCCGGACCGCGCTGCGCATTCACGCCATCGGCCACGATCTTCAGCGCATCGATATCGAGGCCCGAATCCGTCTCGTCCAGGATCGCGAGCCTCGGCTGCAGCAGCGCCATCTGCAGCACCTCGTTGCGCTTCTTCTCGCCGCCGGAGAAGCCGACATTCACACCGCGCTTGAGCATGTCCTCGGGCATCGACAGCGCCTGCATGCGCGCCCGCGCGACCTTGAGGAACTGCATCGCGTCCAGCTCCGGCTCGCCGCGGTTCTTGCGGATGGCATTCAGCGCGGTGCGCAGGAAATTCGCATTGCCGACGCCGGGCAGCTCGACCGGATACTGGAAGGCGAGGAACAGACCCGACGCGGCACGCGCCTCCGGCTCCATCTCCAGCAGATCCTGACCATTGAAGGTCGCGGTGCCGCCCGTTACCTCATACCCGTCGCGGCCGGCGAGCACGTAGGAGAGCGTGGACTTCCCGCTGCCATTGGGGCCCATGATGGCGTGGATCTCGCCATCCGGAATCTCAAGCGAGATGCCGTTGAGGATGGCCTTGCCATCCACCGTGGCGGAGAGGTTTTCAATCTTCAGCATCATGTATTTCCTTTAGGACTGCGGGGCTCAGCCCACGCTGCCTTCGAGCGAAATCTGCAACAGCTTCTGGGCCTCGACGGCGAACTCCATCGGCAGCTCCTTCAGCACCTCGCGGCAGAAGCCATTGACAATCATGCCGACCGCCTCTTCCTGGCTCAGCCCGCGTTGCCGGCAATAGAACAGCTGGTCCTCGGCGATGCGGCTGGTCGTCGCCTCATGCTCGGTCTTGGCCGTCATGCAGCGGTTCTCAATGTAGGGCACGGTATGGGCGCCGCACTTGTCGCCGATCAGCAGGGAATCGCACTGGGTGAAGTTGCGCGCGCCCTTGGCCCGCGGCCCGATACGCACCAGGCCGCGATAGGTGTTCTGCCCCTGACCGGCGCTGATCCCCTTGGACACAATGGTGCTCTTCGTACGCGCACCGAGATGGATCATCTTGGTGCCGGTATCGGCCTGCTGCCAGTTGTTCGCGATGGCGACCGAGTAGAACTCGCCGACGCTATCCTCGCCTTGCAGGATGCAGGAGGGGTACTTCCACGTGATCGCGGACCCGGTCTCGACCTGCGTCCAGCTCACCTTGCTGCGCTTGCCGCGGCAGGCCGCGCGCTTGGTGACGAAGTTGTAGATCCCGCCCTTGCCGTTCACGTCCCCCGGGTACCAGTTCTGCACCGTCGAGTACTTGATTGAGGCATCATCAAGCGCGACCAGCTCCACCACCGCCGCATGCAGCTGGTTCTCGTCGCGCATCGGCGCGGTGCAGCCTTCGAGATAGCTCACCTGGCTGCGCTCATCGGCGATAATCAGCGTGCGCTCAAACTGGCCTGTGCTTTTTGCATTGATGCGGAAATAGGTGGACAGCTCCATGGGGCAGCGCACCCCCTTGGGGATGTAGACAAAGCTGCCATCGGTGAAGACGGCGCTGTTCAGCGCGGCGAAAAAGTTGTCGCCCTGCGGCACGACCGAGCCGAGGTACTTCTTCACCAAGTCCGGATGTTCCTGCACCGCCTCGGAGATCGGGCAGAAGATGATGCCTTCCTTCGCCAGGCGATCCTTGTAGGAGGTCGCAACGGAGACGGAGTCGAACACCGCATCGACCGCGACCGGCATGCGCCCCTCGGGCTGCACGCCGGCGAGCCATTCCTGCTCGCGCAGCGGGATGCCCAGCTTCTCGTAGGTGCGCAGCAGCTCGGGATCGACCTCATCGAGCGACTTGGGGCCGATTTTTTCCTTCGGCGCGGCGTAGTAGTAGGCGTCCTGATAGTCGATGGGGTTGAACTTCACCGCGGACCAGCGCGGCTCCTCCATGGTCTTCCACACGGCGAAGGCGCGCAGACGCCACTCAAGCAGCCACTCCGGCTCGTTCTTCTGGGCGGAGATGTAGCGCACCGTGTCTTCGTTCAGCCCCTTGGGGGCGAACTCCATCTCGATGTCAGTGGAAAAGCCGTATTTGTAGCCACCGTCGTTTACGGCGTTGACGGTGTCGATGGTCTCGGTGACGGCAGCCATGGCGTGTCCTGACTTTATTCTGCAGCAGCGCTGAAACTGGCGTTGACCGTGGGTCCGGCAAGGTCGGCGATGGTGATGCCGGCGAGCGCGTCGCGTATGGCGCGGTTCACCGGATCCCATCGGCCGCGCACCGCGCAGACACCTTCGGCCTCGCAACTCCCGAAGCCGTTGTCGACGCAGGCGGTGAGCGCGATCGGCCCCTCGATGGCGGCGATGACGGTGGCAAGCGGCATGTCGCTCAGGGGCCGCATCAGCCGATAGCCGCCGCGCGCGCCGCGCTGTCCCTCGACCAGGTCGTGATGGGCCAGGATCTTGAGAACCTTGGCCACTGTGGGCTCCGCGACGCCGGTTCCGGCGGCAAGGCCGGGCGCGGTCTGCACCCCGCCCTCGGCGCCCAGGCGGGCCAGGACCACCACGGCATAATCGGTGAGTTTTGACAGCCGCAGCACCGGTTTGTTTCTCCCAGGCTTCATACCGGACCTCTGCGGTCCTGTTTAGCCAGATGCGCTTCCACCCCCCTGAAGTCAAGGTCTGGACGTGCTTGCGGCAGCCCCGCACCATGGTTTTCCGCGTGAGGAGAAA
>JAZKFA010000326.1:0-6919 GCA_040386655.1 Pseudomonadota bacterium
CGGATTTTTCCGCTCAATATCCTTGCCGTTTCATCGGGGTTTGTTAACAAATCGACCCGCAGGCATTTTATATGAAGTTCACCATCAGCAAAGAATCCTTCCTGGACGCTATCAACCAGGTCCAGCATGTGGTCAGTTCGCGCACCACACTCGCCATTCTCTCCAATGTGCTGCTCAAGGCGAAGGATGGAATGCTCGAGCTCACCACCACCGATCTTGATGTTGGCGTGACCTGTTCGGTTCCTGCCGAAGTGGATGAACCAGGTGCCACCACTCTTCCGGCCCGCCGTCTTGCAACCATCGTCCGCGAACTTCCCGCCGAGGAAATCGAGGTCAAGGTTGATGAGAAGAACGTCGCCTCCATCCGCAGCGGTCCCAGCTATTTCAAAGTGCTGGGCCTTACCAGCGAGGAATTCCCGGCGCTGCCTCGCTTCGATGATGCGCGCGAGTTCCGCATCGAGCAGCAGATGCTGCGCGACTGCCTGCGCAAAACCAGCTACGCCATTTCGACGGATGAAACCCGCTATGTGCTCAACGGCATCCTGTTCTCCTTCAAAGACAACGCGCTGACCATGGTGGCCACCGATGGCCGCCGTCTGGCGATGGTCGAGCAGGAACTGGAGTTTCCGCAAAGCCAGGAGATCGACATCATTGTGCCTACCAAGGCGGTGAACGAGCTTTCCCGCCTGCTGGGAGATTCCGGCGAAGTAGCCATCCGTGTCACCGGTTCACAGGTCGGCTTCGATCTGGGCGAGAGCCTGCTGGTCAGCAAGCTCATCGACGGCAACTACCCGAACTATCGTCAGGTCATTCCTGGCGAGTCCAAGGAACGCATTCCGCTGGAACGCGAGGCCTTTCTCCGCGCCATCTCACGCGTCTCCCTGCTGGTCACGGAAAAATCGAACTCGATCAAATTCATCTTCACGCCAGGCAGCGTGGAAATCGTCGCCACTTCTCCAGATGTCGGCGAAGCGCGTGAAACGGTGGCTATCAATTACAAGGGCGCGTCCATCACCATCGCGTTCAATCCCGAATTCGCCATGGCGCCGCTGCGCAATCTGAGCGCCGACGAGGTGCACCTGCATCTCATTGATGAAATCAGTCCAGGGGTGCTGCGCAGCGGCACGAACTTCCTGTATGTGCTGATGCCCATGCGCGTGAACGCCTGATCCCGTCTTTTTTCCAACCACCACGCCATGAAACGACTCCTGCAGGCATTCTTGCTGATCGCGACCGTCACCAGCTTCTCCGCATGCTACGGCCCTAATCCGCCACCACTCCCTGGCGGCGGACGTGGGCGTGGACGTGGCCGTTCCCTGGATGTGCCACCTCGGTATGGCGTCTCGCAGGAGCAGACTCAGTATTTTGACGGCGTTAATCTAGGCTCCCCGGATGCCGCGGCGGTTCAGCCTCCCAATCCCAACGCTCCTGTGACGGGTGACAATGTCACTGCGCCGACGACGACGGGAGACACGACAGCACCCCCACCCGTGACCGTGACTCCTCCTGGGAACTCCCCGCCAGTCAGTCCTGCTCCCGCACCTGCTGCTGCCGAGATCCCTTTCGCCACCCGTATCACCGGCAAACCAGGTTTTGTGAAAAGCCCGTTTGATCCGAATGGACAGGCTATTGACGTGCGTGACTTCCAGTCGGGACAAAAGGCCAAGTGCCCTTATACCGGTAAGATCTTTCGGGTGCCGTGAGGCTCTACGCTCTTCAATCAAGAGCATGCTGTTGACTTGAGGTCAGTACCAATCGGACCGGATTTTTTTCCGTGCCGAACGTTGCGACCCTTTGGAATTGCCCTGTTTCTCTCCCTTCGTGTCCGTCGAACGTTCCATTGCCATTTACAGTCCCGGCCTGCTGGGCGGATCACTGGCCAAAACCATCCAGCAGCGCATGCCTGGCGTGGAAGTTCGCGTGTGGGCCAGACGTGCTGAGGCGGTGGACGAGGTAAAACGTGTGCTTCCTGGCGTCATCGCCAGCAGCGACGTCGCGGCCATCACCCAGGGGGCTTCGCTCGCGGTTCTGTGCATGCCCATCCAGCATATGCCGGACATTGCGCGTCAGATGGCTGCCTGCGACCTGTCCGACGATTTGATTGTTACGGATGTTGGCAGTGTGAAAGGGGGCGTGGTGGCTGAATTGGAGGCCCTCTTCAGCCCCACAAAGGCATCCTTTCTCGGCAGCCATCCCATGGCGGGCTCCCAGCACACGGGACTGGCCCACGCCCGCGGGGATCTGTTTCACCAAGCTGCCTGCATAGTCACGCCGACCGCGCACACCAAGCCGCAGCATCTGGCGAGATTGCGCACCTTTTGGGTCAAGCTGGGCTGCCGCATCCAAGAGATGACCCCGCAGCAGCATGATCACTGTGTGGCACGCATTTCACATCTGCCTCACTCCATGGCCGTGCTGACCACTCTGGCAGCTCTCAGCCAGGACACCGGGGTGCTCGACAGCTCAGCCGGCGGCTTTCGTGACACCACCCGTGTGGCCGGAGGCGACCCCCATATGTGGGCGGGCATCCTCATGCAAAACCGCACGGAGGTCATGGCGGCGCTGCAAGATGCCTCTTCTGTCCTGCGAGACCTTCTTGAAATGCTGCAGAGCATGGACGAAGAAGCCCTCCGCCGGTTTCTCGCGCAGGCCAAAGCCCTGCGCGACCTCCTCCCGGCGGTCTGAAAGATCATGGCCAGCCTCAAGTCGAAGAAACTCAAAAGCATTCCCGCCGAAATCACCGTCCCCGGTGACAAAAGCATCTCCCACCGTTCCGCAATGTTTGCCGGACTCGCGAAGGGCACCACCATTATTGATGGCTTCCTGCCCAGCGAAGACTGCCTCTGCACCGTGCATGCCATGCAGGCCCTCGGCGCCACCATGGAGCCTCTGGAGGAAGTGGAAGGCGTGGGCCTCGTCAAGCTCGCCATCACCGGCAATGGCATGAAGCTGAAAGCGCCCGAGCAGCCCGTCGATTGCGGCAACTCCGGCACCACCATCCGCCTGCTCTCCGGCATCCTTGCCGGTCAGGATTTCAAAACGGAACTCTTTGGCGATGCCTCTCTCTCGAAGCGTCCCATGAAGCGTGTTGCCGATCCTCTTGGTCAAATGGGGGCCATGATCACCGGCCAAGGGGAAAAAATCTGCGCGCCGCTTACCATTCGCGGCGCTCCATTGAAGTCGATCTACTACAAGCTGCCCGTCGCCAGCGCGCAGGTGAAAAGCGCCATCCTGCTGGCCGGACTCTTTGCCACCGGCAAGACGACGGTGGTGGAGCCGGTGGCCACTCGCAACCACACCGAGCGCCTCTTCACGCACTTCGGCATCAAATGGCTCCGTGAAGACGACTGCGTCAGCGTTTATGGCGGTCAGGAACCACGAGCCAATGACATCATGGTTCCGGGAGACATTTCCAGCGCCGCGTTCTGGATGGTCGCCGCCGCGGCCACGCCCGGAGCCCAGATTACCATCAACAATGTCGGCCTCAATCCAACCCGTACTGGAGTCATCACCATTCTCCTGCGCATGGGTGCTCAAATCACCAACTCCGAAACGCATTCAGATGGTGAACCACGTGGTAACATCACCGTCCGGGGTGGTGATTTGAACGCCACGGTGATCGGTGGCGAAATCATTCCCAACGTTATCGACGAACTGCCCATCCTGGCTGTGGCCGCCGCACTGGCTCGTGGCAAGACGCTGATCCGTGACGCTTCCGAACTGCGCGTGAAGGAGACGGATCGCATCGCCGCCGTCGCTTCCAATCTGCGCCTGATGGGTGTCACCGTCACCGAGCATCCAGATGGCATGGAAATTGAAGGCGGAGCCAAGCTGCAGGGCGCCACGCTGCCCTGCTTTGGTGACCACCGCATCGCCATGGCCTTCCTCGTCGCCGGCATGTTTGCCGAAGGCACGACCACGCTCGAGGGAGCCGAGTGCATCTCCACCTCCTATCCAGGTTTTGAGCGTCATCTCGACCTCTTCATCAATGGAGACGACGGCGCACGTCCGATTCCCGTCATGTCCACCGTGCCACAGCCGCTCGTGGACAAAATGAATCGTGCCAGATCATGAGTGCAGCGCATTCAGTCATCACGATTGACGGGCCCGCAGCTTCGGGAAAAAGCAGCATCGCACGTCTCGTCGCGCAGCGCCTGGGCCGCACTTACGTCAATACTGGCAACATGTACCGCGCCATGACCTGGGCCGTGCTGCAAGCCGGCGTTGAACCGCAGGATGCGGAGGCTGTGCGTGCGGCGGCTGCTGATATTGTTTTGGAGTCTCCCGTCGTTGCGGGCAAAACGCAGGTCTGCATCTCCGGACGGGCTCTTACGGATGCCGAACTCAACAGCGATCCCGTCAACCGCGCGGTGTCATTCATTGCCAGCGTTGACGAAGTTCGCGACCGCCTCGTGGCCGAACAGCGCGCTCTTGCCGCCATCGGCCCGCTCGTCATGGAGGGGCGCGATATTGGCTCCGTGGTGTTTCCCGACAGTCCGCACAAAATCTACATTGATGCCTGCGAGGAAGTCCGCGCCAGCCGCCGTGGTGCTCAGGGTCATGCCGATCAGATTGCGGAACGCGACCGCATTGATAAACAGCGCAAGCACAGCCCGCTCATCATTCCCAACGGGGCCATCGTCATCGACAATTCCCACATCACCCTCGACCAGGCCGTTGATCAGGTGATCGCAGCGCTCCAATTGAATTAACAGCGAACGGAAATGAACTTCTCCTACTGGTTCGGGCAGCGCCTCTTTCGCGAACTCGCTCGTGGACTGTTCGACTTCCGCATCGTCGGCGCGGAAAAAATGCAGGTCGCCGGGCCTGCCATCATCGCCAGCAACCACGTCAGCTTTCTTGATCCTCCCCTGGTGGGTTCTTCATTTGATGAGGTCGTGTATTCCTTCGCGCGCAAATCACTGTTCGATCATCCGATCGCAGGCATGATTTTGCGCAGCTGGCAGGTGCTGGCCGTTGATCGTGACAAGCCTGACACAGCCGCGTTGAAGACCACCATCCGCCTGCTTCGCGATGGCAAAAAGGTGCTCATGTTTCCCGAAGGCACCCGCAGCTACGATGGCCAGCCTCAATCCGCTGAAGCGGGCATTGGGCTCTTCATCGCCAAAAGCGGGGCTCCGGTGCTGCCAGTGCGTTTGTTCGGTGCCTATGAGGCTTATCCTCGTGGTGCCAAAACCCTGCGTCCTTCCAAGATCACCCTCGTCATCGGTGATCTCTGGCAGCCCGATTTGAAAAGCTACGCTGAAACTGGCAAAGAACTCTACAAGGTCCTTGCCGATGAAGTCATGCGCCGCATTGCGGAGCTGAGAGTGTGATCTGGATCCTCACTCCTCCCGGCACTTCACATCGCGCAGCTGCAGGTCCAAAGCGGTGCCGGACATCTGGATTTCTATAAGGGACAGCGTCAATGATGCCAGCATCAGAAGCAGGCTGATGCCGAACGTGATCTGGCCCGCCGTCTGGCGGTCGAAGAACAGCAGTATCGTACTGACCACGCAAAGCATGAGGCTCAGCACGCCGAAGGCCTGCATGTGCTTGATGATTTGGATGCGTTTCCGTAAATTTTGAATCTGCGCCAGCAGCATCGGCTCCTGAGTGGTCCGCCAGTTTGCATGGAGGCCGCGAACCACCGCCGCGAGCCCAAAGAAGCGATTGGTGTAAGCGAGCATCAGCAGGGAGATCGCCGGGAAAAGGAGCGATGGGGTGGAGAGGGGGAGGGCAGGGATTGTCATGGAGCTTGATCGTCGCGTGAACGACATTCGGCAAGACGACAGGTGCCTTGAAGTATGTCGGACAGGGTGGTAATCGTCCTCCCCCTATGGCGTCCTTTTTCGACCTCCAGCCCGAAGATCAGCGCGTCTGCTGTCTTGTGATGGAGGAGACCACTCGTAGCATGGCCGGGCAACGGGGTTTCTCGCTTTACCTCGTCGCCTCCCGCGCAACCGGCGAAGCGTGGCCGCTTTCGGACTTCGATTTCGTGATCGATGCCGGCGAAGCTCTCCCGGGCCGTATCATCAATCCACTGCGCGAAAACTTGGAACTGATGCCAGTCGGACATGGCATTGATCTGGTGGACTGGCATCGGTGTTCCGACCAGTTCCGCGAACTGGCCGGGCCGCAGAGAGTGGTGCTGGCCGGTTAGATGACCCGGTCATTCCCACCATCCACCGGAATCTGCGCACCGGTGACTTTCGCGAACAGCGGACCCGCCATGGCGCTGACCATGTTGCCGATGTCCTTGGATTTGATCTCCACCTTCATCAGGTTCTTGGTCTTGTATTCTTCAACCGTCATGCCGTAGCGCGTAGCGCTCTTCTGCAGGGCTTCGGGGGTCCAGAGCTTGGTGTCGAACACGGCATCGGGATGGACGATGTTCACGCGAATCTTGTTCGGCGCGAGTTCCAGCGCGGCCACGCGGCAGAGCTGCGTGAGTGCAGCCTTGGAGCAGGAATAGGCACTGGCTCCAGGGCCGGGGGCTTTGAAATTGCGGCTGCCCACGAAGATGATGCTGGCATCGATGCCCTGCTTCACGAAGGGGATGACCTTGTTCATCAGCTTCTGATGGCTGGTGAGATTGATCATGATCGTGCGGTCCCAATCTGTCTGCGCCATGGCGTCGAGATGATCATTCTTGGGGAAGATGCCCGCGTTGCTGACCACGATGTCGATACCGCCAAATTCACGCACGGTGAAATCAATCGCGTCCTGCACCGGCTGGTCCTCCGTGAGGTTCACCACGATACCGATGCCGCCGATCTTCTTCATGATCTCGGGGATGTCTTTGTCGATGTCGAGCCCGACCACCTGCGCACCCTGCTCGGCGAGCGATTCAGCGATGGCGAAGCCAATGCCCGCCGCACAACCGGTCACCAGTGCCACTTTGCCTTGATGAACCTTG
>JAZKFA010000326.1:6929-32283 GCA_040386655.1 Pseudomonadota bacterium
CGTCCTTCAAAGTGTCGCCAAAACTCACGACGCCTTTGTTCGGCCAGATCGCGAAACGTGGTGCCGGGTCCAGCATCGTCTGCCCTTTGGCATGACGCTGGAAGTAGGCCGCGTAGTCATCCGCATACTGCTGCACGCTGGCATCGAGATCTTCACCGATGAAAGCAGGCGCGCGCTTCGTGCGGATGCTGTGATCAGGCGTCAGCGGCCCACGCGTGCCAAAGTCAGCCACCTTGGCGATCTTCGCATAGCCCACCGCTTCAGGCGAAGCATTGAGTCGCGCGATTTGCGGGAAGCCGCGCCCCTTGGAAACGGCCTTACGCAGTTTTGCCAAGGCCATGAGGTCTTCAGTGGCTGTAGCGGTGGCTGCTTTAGCGCCTTTTTTGGCGAAGTAGTCTTCCGCCATCGTCACCATCTCAATGTGCAGTTCGTAGCTTTTGCGCGCATCGTCATCGTGCTTGGCCTGCTCCGCAGCGCGATCGGAGCGCCGTCAATCCCGCCCAACCCGGTGCTGATCGGGCTGGCGCTCTTCCTCACATTCTTCGTCATGGAGCCGGTCTTCCAGCAGGCCTGGACCGAGGGTCTGCTGCCGATGAGCGAGGGGCGCCTCGCCGAACTTCCCGGCATCCAGGCGACCGCAGAGCCCTTCCGCCGATTCATGGCGACTCACGTGCGGGAGGCCGACCTCGCGTTGTTCCTTGAACTTGGCAACCTGCCGACGCCGGAGGCCACGGCTCAGGCGCCCTGGCGGGCCCTGGTACCGGCCTTCATGGTCAGCGAGCTCAAGCGCGCCTTCGAGATCGGCTTCCTGATCTTCCTGCCCTTCCTCGTCATCGACATGGTGGTCGCGTCCATCCTGATGTCGCTGGGCATGATGATGCTGCCACCGTCAGTGGTGGCGCTGCCGTTCAAGCTGGTGTTCTTCGTGATCGTCGACGGCTGGCGGCTGCTCGCCGGCAGCCTGGTGCAGGGTTTCGCGACGGGTTAGGCCGGCAGCTGGTCCTGAATGTAGGGCGGCAGGACAAAGGCGCTGGCCTGCATCTCCGGTGACCAATAGCGCGTGGTCGCCAGGACGCCGGCCGCCGCGGCCCGAGCGCGCAGCGTCTCCACGGGCGTGGTGCGCAGGCCCTGCTCCTTCGCCGACCAGCCGAGCGTCATGAAGCCGCCGACATAGGTCGGCACCGCGGCGACATAGGCGGACACATCGGCGAAGAACTGCACCCTTCGCAGGCTCGTCTCGCGCAGCTCCTCGGCCTGCATGAAGGGCACGCCGCACTGGTTCACCAGCACGCCGCGAGGCGAGAGCAGCCTGGCGCAATTCGCGTAGAAATCATCGGTGAACAGAACTTCGCCTACGCCGATCGGGTCCGTGCTGTCCACGATCACCACGTCGAAGCTGCCATCCGCGGCGCGCTGCACATAGTCGATGCCGTCGCCCACGATTACCTCGGCGCGTGGATCATCCCACCCATCGCCGCCGATGGCGGGCAGGAATTCGCGCGCGAGCCGGATGACCTCGCCATCGATCTCCACCATCACGGCGCGGGTCACGTTGCGGTGCTGAAGCACGCGCTTGAGCACGCCGCCATCGCCGGCCCCGATGATGAGCACGCGCGACGCGTCGCCATGGGCGAGCAGCGGCACATGAACAATCATTTCCTGGTAGACGAACTCATCCGCCTCAGTGATCTGCACCACGCCATCGAGCAGCATGACGCGGCCATGGGTCTCGCTCTCGAAGACCATGATGTCCTGGAAAGCGGAGTGCACGCGGGCGAGTTCGCGAACGACCCGGAAGCGTTGGCCCCAGGCGGGGTAGAGGCCCTCGTTCACCCAAACATCCGTCATGGCCAACCTCATAAGAAAAAGGCCGGGGAAAGGAATTTCCCCGGACCCCATTCTTTTATTTTTGCCTGATGGGCGCTAGCCGATGAGGCCGCGCTTGTGCTCGGCCAGCTGGACGCGCTCGGGCAGAAAGCCGCGCTTGAGGGCGGCCAGGGCCTTGTATGGGTTGCAGTCGCCACAGACGAAGATGTCGAGCGCAGCATAGTCGCGCTCGGGCCAAGTGTGGATCGACACGTGGCTCTCAGCCAGCACGAGCACGCCGGAAACGCCGCCATTCGGTGAGAAATGGTGGAAATGTCCGTGCAGGATCGTCGCACCCGTGGCAGTCGCCGCCTCGCGCAGAACGGCATCGATATGATCGGGATCACCCAGATTCGTGGCGCCCCACAAATCAATGATCAGATGCGTGCCCGCATAGCGGACGCCATCGCGGACGACGAAGTAATCCTTCGCCTCCACCGAACGAGACTCATCACTCTGGGCTTCGCTCGGCGCGTCCGAGACCATCCCCAGTTGGACGAGAGCTTCCATAGCTTGGGCTCCTTCCAGCCAGCAGATGACCAACACAACATTCAGGTCAACGGGCCGCGCATATGGGGCAAAGGAGGCACTATCGCAAGAGAAATTCCCATGATGTGACCGAAAATTCTGCGGCTCCCCCCGCGGGGGAGCGCGTCACTCCACCTGTTAACCCCCCGGGGTCGCGGGAAACTTCACCGGTCGATAGCGCGGTTCAGAACAAACCCTGCGCCGAAAGGCGCCCCGGCAGGGCACGGAACAGGTCAAGCTCCCGGCCCAGGCGCCGCACATCGGCGATGCCACGCAAAGGGTCCGAGACGAGCAGCGCAAATATGTCCGCAACCGCTCCTTCACCCATCCGGCCGGCGACGCGGGAGGCAAGCGCAGGTAGCTGCGCCGCCTCGCCAGCCAGCGCGTGGAACGCCGCGAGTCGCGCGATGTCGCGCCGGTTGGCGGGCGTCAGCGCCACGTCCCCGGCCGTCAGTGCCTCGGTCAAGTGCTCGCCCAGCGTCGCGGCGGCACCCGCCCAATCCCCGGCCTCCGCGCGGATTTCCGCGAGCGTCACCCGGCCCTCTGCGCCAAGCGTCGCGAGCAGCGCCTCCGCGCCGCTGCGCTCCCGGGTAGCGGCCATGGCGCGGGCGCGCAGCAGGGCACGCTCGGTCGAAAGCGGAGGCGGCAACTCCGGCAGGGCTGTGGCGTCCAGCGCCGCGATTGCGGCGGCGGCGTCGCGCTCCATCAGGCGCAGGGCGGCAATTCGTGCGCCATGCCGGGCGCGGCCTTCGCGCGTGGAAGCGCGGTCGGCGGCCTCCTGCAGCAGGGCGATGGCGCGTTCGGGGAGTTCCATCGCGACCAGGCGTTCAGCGAGCTGTGCCAGGGTCTCGGCCCCCTCGGCGCCAGGCGGCAGCAGGTCACGATGCAGCTCGAACAGGGTGATGGCCGCGACCGGCGGCTCGACCAAAATCGCCTCGGCGAAGGTGGCGGCGATCTCCGGGCGCAGCCGCGCGGCGTGGGCGGGGAAATACACCGCCGCCTCGCGCAGCAGGTCGAAGGCGACGCGCGGCGCGCCGGTTGCGCGACGGAGTGCCGCGATGCGCAACCGCAGTGCCAGTTCATCGGTGTCATCGCGCCAGGCGAAAATGGCGCGGTCAAGCGCATCGGCCGCACCCGCCTGATCGATCTCGCCGGCCGCGAGGCGAAGCTCGGCCAGGCGCCGCATCGCGCGCGCCCTGGCGGGACGGTCATTGCTGGCGGCAAGGGCCATATATTGCCGCATGGCGTCGGCCGTCTCGCCCTCGTCTTCTGCGAGGCGCGCGCGGGCGTAGGCAAAGGCCGGCACCTCCGGCAGCGCCGACAGCAGCCGGCGCGTGGCGGGCACCGCGTCGCTTTCGGCAAGCGCGAGCACCGCCAGGGGCAACAGCCGCTGGCGCAGCGCCTCCGGGTAGGAGAACAGCAACGCCATGCCCGGCGCGATCCCGGACGCCGCAAGGCCGGCATCGCCGCGCGCGGCCGCGAGGAGCCCGCGCCAGAGCAGCACCTCGTCGCTCGGCGGGATCCGCGCATCCTCGAGCGTGGCGGCATCGGCGAGGCGGCCGGCCAGCAGCGCCGCAGCACCATGCGCCAGTAGCAGACGCGGATCGCCCCGCGTACGCGGGTCCTCCTGCAGCGCGAGCCCGGCCATCGCCTGCGCCTCATGCGGCATGCCCAATGCAAGCAATGTCTCGGTCACGTCGCGCCGCAGACCGCCGCGCGCGAGCGGCAAGGCCGCGCCTATCGCGCCCTGCTGCGCACGGAGCCGGTCCGTCAACGCGGCAAGATCCCGTGCCGGAAGATCGAGCAAGCGGGTAAGGCGCGCGGCTTCCGCCGTCAGGTCGAGCCCGCCGGGCGCGGCCATCCTCAGCGATCCGCCCGGCAGGGTCAGGGTGAACTGACCAGCGAGGGCCCGGAGCGCGACACGGTCGCTGCGCGCAAGAATGACCGCCCCCTGGCGGGTCGGCAGTACCTCGAACTCCGGCAGCCGCCATGCGGCGGCATGGGCCTGGCCTGAGGCCACTAGCGTTCCGATCAACAGCGGTGCGCCGGTCTCCGGATCCTCCATCGCCAGCACGCGGCCGGCGCCTTCGACGGTGATGACCAGGCGTGCAGGTGGGCCAGGTTCGGCTTCCGCCATGATGGGGCGGCGGCGCTGGCCTGGGCGGCGCGCGGTCTCGGCCTCGATCTCGAGCACCCAGGTGTCGCCCTCGCGGCGGGGCTCGAGAACCTGGCCTTGGGCAAGCGGCAGCAGCAGGACCACACCATCGGGGAGCGTCCAGGTCGTCGCGGCGGAAAAGGCCGGGTCATCGCGGAGAGTGCCCAGGTCGAGCGGGCGCGGCGCGTCGAACACCGCGAGCATGGCGCCACCGCGGCGGAACACGGCAGCACCCGTCGATGCTGGCAGCGGCAGTGCGATGCTGCGGCCGGATGCGAGAATGCGTGGCGCGAATCCGGCCGCCACCGGCGGCGCGCGTGGCACTTCCGGTATCAATGGACCGACGAGGACGGGAGGTGCCGGTGCAACCGCTTCGGGCGGTGGCGAGGCCGCGGCCGCCTGTGCGGGAAGGATAGCGGCGGGCAAAGCCGCCAGCGGCGGTCCAGGGCGCGGCGGCGAAGGCGGCGGCGGGGGACGCAGCGCGGCGCCGGCCTGAGGCGGCGCGCTTGCTTGCGCCGCGGCTGCCGCAGGAGCGGCCTGCGCAGCACCCGGCGCCGCCTCCCCACGTGACGCGACCGCAGGCGCACTGGCCGGCGTGCGGGGGGTCGCTGCGCCCGCCACCGGCCGCTGCGGCGCTGGGCGGCGAACCGGGGGCCGCGGCCTTGCCGGCGGCGCCGCGCGCGGCACAGCGGCCGGTGCCGCACCAGCCTCCGCCTGCGCGCGGGCGGGCGGAGGAAGCGCACTTCCCGCGAGAACGACCGCCGCCAGCAGCAGCCACCTTATGGCCGTGCAGGCGTCACCTGCGCGCGGGTCGGGCGCCATGTCGGCTGCCACGGGCAAGGCCAGCTTCACTCGTTGGGGTTGCGCTGCGCCCGGTGGCGCGCGAGCTCGGCGGTCAGCAGCCGCGCCCGCTCGGGACGCATCGCGCCCAGCACCGGTGCCGCCTTGCGTTCGCCCATTCGGTCGATCACCTGCACCAGCACCGGCATTTCCAGGTCGTCGAAGATCGCGGCCGCGTCGCGCGGGCGCATGGTCTCGTACAGCCGCACCAGGCCACGCCAGCCGGCTTCGTCGCGCTCGCCACGGCCGCGCTCCAGCGCTTCGAGCCGGTCGCGCATGGTGGCAAGCTCGGCGATGCGCGCCTGCAAGCGGCGCTCGGCGGCGGCCAGCATCACCTCGCGCGCCGCGGTCGCCTGTTCGCGCTGATCCAGCTCGGCGCGGCGCTCGCGCAGCGCGTCGAGGACCGCCCGCTCGGCGAGCACCGCGGGGTCGGGTGGCGCGGGTGCCGCGGCTGCAGGCGGTGGGGGCGTCGGCGAGGCCGGGCGCGGCGCGGGCGCGTCTGATGCGCTGGCTGGAGCGATTACGCTGAGCGCCGGGGTGCGTGCCTGGCCATGTGTCGCTGGCAAACTGGCAGCCGCGCGCCACAGCGCCTCTGCTTTCAGCAACGCGAGCAGCGCCATGACGCCCACCAGCGCCGGCATGATGCGTGAGCGCAGCCTCATCGCGCGAGCTTCAAGGCGCGCATCAGGTCACGCTCCGCCTGGCTGCGCGCCGGCGAATCTTCGCTGGGCGCGGGCGCGGCGCGGACCGGCGTCACCGGCTCGGCCGCGATGGGGCGCGCCTGGCGCACCAAGCCGTCGAGTCGATCCGCGAGGCTGTCGGCGCGTTCGATCAGGTAGCGCAGGTCATCGCGCAGCTTCTCGCCGGACTCGCAGCGCTCGCTGATCTGGCGAAGCCCGTCATCGGCCGTCATGCGCAGGCGGCGCAGCGTGCCCTCGGCGGCCGCGGCGGCGTCGCCCAGCCCGCGGGCGGAACCCTCCATTGCGCCGCGGTCGCGGCGTAGCGCGGCAAGGCCACGTTCAAGCCGGATTGCGTAGGGGATCGCCACAGCGAGCAGTAGCAGCACGGCGCATTGGAGTGCGTATTCGAACCCGGTCATGGGGTCTCCGTCATAGCTGGAATCCTGGGCTTGGCCGCGCTCATTCCTCAGGTCCGCCGACATGGCGCAGCTCGCGCTCGATCCGGATCGCGAGGCGGTCCTCTCGGCGGCCGAGCTGGGCCTCGAACAGGGGGGTGTCGCCGCAGCGCAGTCGCACCGGCGCGCCGGGACCGACGCCGAGACTGATCTTGTCGCCCACCTTCAGCGCCAAGAGCGCTGCGAGCGGCATGGTCTGTTCGGCAAGAACCACATCCAGCGTAATCTCCGTGTCGCGCAGGCGCTCGGCGAGGTGGGTCTCCCAGATGCGGTCGCGACCGAACTTCTCGCCCATGAATTGCTGCAGCAGCAGCTCGCGCACCGGCTCCAGCGTGGCGTAGGGCAGCAGGATCTCGATGGTGCCGCCACGATCCTCCATCTCGACGCGAAGCTTCACCAGGATGCAGGCATTCGAGGGGCGGCTGATCGCGGTGAAGCGCGGGTTCACCTCCAGCCGCTCGAAGCGGAAGCGCACCGGGCAAACCGGCATGAAGGCGTCGGTCAGGTCGCCGAGGAACACCTGCACCAGGCGCTCCACCAGGGTGCGCTCGATGGTGGTGAAGGCGCGGCCCTCCATGCGCATCGCGGCGGTGCCCCGCCTGCCGCCCAGCAGGACGTCGACAATGGAGTAGATCAGCGGCCCGTCGACCACGACGAGGCCGTGATTGTCCCATTCCGGGGCCGCGAAGACCGCCAGCATGGCTGGCTGGGGCACCGCGTTGATGTAGTCCCCGAAGCGGAGCGACGAGATGGAGTCGATCGAGACATCGACATTGTCGGAGGTGAAGTTGCGCAGCGTGGTCGAAAGCAGCCGCACCACCCGGTCGAACACGATTTCCAGCATCGGCAGGCGTTCATAGGTGACCGTCGCCGAGCCGATGATCCGCGCTATGCCGGAGCCGGGGCCGTCCATCGCCTCCCCGCCCAGGGCGACGCTGTCGAGATCCTCCTCCGACAGGGTCATTCCGCTCACTGGACGAGGATTTCCACAAACAGCACATCACTGATCCGCGCCGGCGCGGCGGCGATATTGGCCCGCGCCATCAGCTCCTCGCGCAGGCGGTGGGTGCCGACGGAGCCGCGCAGCTCATCGGGGCGCATCTCGCGCAGGTAGGTCTGGAATAGGTCGACCAGCCGCGGCATCGCTGCCTGTACCGCGGCCACGTCATCCGCGCGGGCGACCTCGATCTTGCTGCGCAGCTTGATGTAGGTGGGCCGCCGGCCGGGGGCGTTCAGGTTGGCGAGGATGTCAGGCATGTCGATGAGGGCGGGGGGCGAGGCCCGGTTCTCCGCGGCCGGCGCGCCAGCCGCGGCAACTGCCGCCGGCGGTACGCCCATGCCGAGCAGCCCAGGCAGGATGCCGCTGAACCACAGGCCGGCGCCGATGCTGAGGACCGCCACAGGAAGGCCGATGAGCAGCACTAGGCGCTTCTTGCCGCCCGTTGCCGGCGCGTCTTCAGGCTCGGGCGCATCGGCCGGTTCGGACATCTCGCTCTCCGCATTCTGCTGCGCATGACCCAACCATCGCCGCGCCGGGATGGAACAGCCGGAGCATCGCCGCAAAGCCTTAAGGAAGACTTGAACCCGGCCGCTCCTGCTGCCCGCAGGCAGGAATTGCCTGGCGTGGGCAGCGCGCGTCCCCTTTAGCGCGGCGCAAAGCTGGCACGCGGCTTGCGCTCCTTGCCCGGTAGCCGGGGCGCCCTCCCGGCAAGCGGAGCACATCAATGGACACGCCGGGCTACGTCATCCTCTCCCGCCTCACGGTGCAGAACCGCGCGACCGCCGTGCTCGCGAACAACGTCGCCAATGCCGACACACCCGGCTTCCGTGCCCAGCGCATGGTCTTCGCGGAGATGGTGGAGCGCGGGCGCGACGTCGCCGGCCCTTCGAGCCTGCGCCGCACCGCCTATGTCCAGGACCGCGCGACGTGGCGCGAGATGGAGAACGGTTCCATCGCGCAGACCGGCAACCCGCTCGACGTCGCGATCTCTGGCGAGGGGTTTTTCGCCGTCGAGACTCCCCGGGGCGAACGCTTCACGCGGGCGGGCCGCTTTTCGATCGGCACCGAGGGCCGCATTGTCGACATCGAGGGCCACGCGGTGCTCGGCACCGGCGGGCAGCCGCTGGCAGTCGCACCCGGCGACAGCCGCATCGAGATCCTCGGCGACGGCACCATCCGCTCTGAGAACGGGCCGATCGGCAAGCTGCGCGTCGTGCGCTTCGAGAACCCGCAGGCACTCCTCGCAGAGGGCGACCGCAACTTCGACCCGGCTGCCGAGCGCCCCGTGCCGGTCGAGCGCCCGGGCCTGGTTCAGGGCGCGGTCGAGGGCAGCAACGTCCGGCCCATCATGGAGATGACGCGGCTGACCGCCGAGCTGCGCGAGTTCCAGTTCGCCACCCAATTTTCCGAACGCGAGAATGATCGGCTGCAAAGCGTGATCGACCGCGTCCTCCGCCGCCGCAGCTAAGGATCCAACCCCATGCGCTCACTCTCCATTGCCGCAACCGGCATGATGGCCCAGCAGACGAATGTGGAGGTCATCTCCAACAACATCGCCAACCTTTCGACGACGGGGTTCAAGCGCCGCCGCGCCGAGTTCCAGGACTTGATCTATCAGAACATCCGTCGCGCCGGCGCGCAGTCGTCGGAGGCGGGAACTGTGCTGCCATCGGGCGCGCAGGTGGGGCTCGGCGTGCGCACTTCGGCCATCTACCGCATCTCCGAGCAGGGCAATCTGCAGCAGACGGAGAACCGCTTCGACATGGCGATCCGCGGCAATGGCTATTTCCAGGTCACGCTGCCCTCGGGCGAGACGGGCTACACACGCGACGGCACCTTCGGCCTGTCCGCGGAGGGCCAGCTCGTCACTGCGGAGGGCTATACGGTGCTGCCGGGCATCACCATCCCGGCGACCGCACGCGACGTCACCATCAACGCCTCGGGCGAGGTCTTGGTCAAACTCGACAGCCAGGTGGCGCTGTCCAATGTCGGGCAGGTGCAGCTCGCGATCTTCGCCAATGAGGGCGGGCTGGATGCGGTCGGCGGCAACATGTTCCTGGCCACGCCATCCTCGGGTGCGGCGCAGCAGGCCGCCCCCGGGCAGGCCGGCTATGGCCAGGTGATGCAGGGCTTCATCGAGACGTCGAACGTCAACGTTGTGCAGGAGATCACCTCCCTGATCACCGCGCAGCGTGCCTATGAGATGAACTCCAAGGTGATCACCGCAAGCGACGAGATGCTCTCCACCCTGACGCGGCTGCGCTGATGCCGAACCTGCTGCTGTCCGTGCTGCTGCTGCTCTGCGCGGTGCTGCCCGCCGCTGCGCAGGACGTGGCCTCCGCGCGCCCCATGGCGGTGGTCGATGGCGAGACGATCCGCCTGTCCGACCTGTTCGACCATGCCGGCCCGCGGGGCGAGGCGGTGCTCGGCGCGGCGCCGGCGCCGGGGCGGCGCATCATCATCGAGGCGGCGCAGCTTGCCGCCATCGCGCGGATGCATGGGATCGCCTGGCGCCCGTTCGCGGCCAATGAGCGCGTTGTTGTCGAGCGTCCCGGCCGACCGGTCACGCGCGAGGCGCTGCTGGAGCCGCTGCGCGCGGAGCTGCTGGCACTGGGCCTGGATGCCGATGCGGAGCTGGAGATCCCCGGCCTGATCCCACCGATGATCCCGGTCCAGGCCTTCGTCCAGATCGCCTACGAAGGCAGCCATTTCGACCCTGCGACGCAGCGCTTCGCGACCACGCTGGTGGTCCTCGCCGAAGGCCAGCCGAGCCAGCGTGCGCGCCTCGCCGGACGTGCCATACCGACGCTGCCGGTCGTGGTCGCGACGCGACGGATGGTGCTGGGCGAAGTGGTGGGCGCTCCCGATGCGCAGCTCATCCGCATGCGCGCAGAACGGGTGAGGCCAGGCACTGCAGCGCGGCTTGAAGATGCGGTGGGCAAGCAGCTGCGCCGTCCCGTCGGCGCGGGGATAGCACTGATGAGCGCCGATCTCGGCCCGCCGAGCTTGGTCGGACGGAACGAGCCGGTAACGCTGATCCTGGAAGCACCCGGCCTCTCGCTCGCCGCCGCCGGGCGCGCGATGGAAACCGGGGCGCTGGGGCAGGTGGTGCCGGTGATGAATCTCGCCTCCCGCCTCATCGTCGAGGGGCGCGTGGTTGGACCCGGACGGGTCCGGGTGACGCCGGGTGCCGCACCGCTTCAGCGCGCGAACCTCGCGGAGGCACCGCGATGACCCGCCTCGCTGCTCTCATCCTCGGCCTGCTGCTTGCGGGGTGTGGCACCATGGACCGCCTCTCCCGCCTTGGGCGGGAGCCGGACATGGCGCCGATCACGAGCCCGACCGATGACCCGCTCTGGCGCCCCGTTTCCATGCCGATGCCTAGCGCGCAGCCGCCGCCGCTCGACGCCAACAGCCTGTGGCGTCCGGGCAGCCGCACCTTCCTGCGCGACCAGCGCGCGGCCCAGGTGGGCGACCTGATCACCGTGCTGGTCTCCATTCAGGACACCGCGAATCTGCAGAACCGTACCCGGCGTAACAGGGCGAATGCGGAAGGGATGGGCCTGCCGCGTATCGGCGGCCTGGAATCGAGCCTGACGCGACTTCTGCCCAACACTATTGATCCCTCGCGGCTGATCGAGGCGAGCAGCTCCTCCGACCTCGACGGCAACGGCTCGATCGCGCGGAACGAGACGGTGACGCTGCGCGTCGCGGCGACGGTTGCCCAGGTGCTGCCAAACGGAAACCTCGTCGTCGCCGGGCGCCAGCAGGTGCGGGTGAATTCCGAACTGCGGGAGATGCAGGTGGGCGGCGTGATCCGCCCGCAGGACATCGCCTCTGACAACACCGTTCGCCATGACCGGCTGGCGGAGGCGCGCATCGCCTATGGGGGCCGCGGGACCATCACCGATGTGCAGCGGCCACGACTGGGCCAGGAGTTGATGGATATCATCCTGCCCTTCTGAGGCCGTCCCGCCTATCCTGGCCCCGGCAAGGAATGGGATTAGCAATGCGCGGCATCATGATTTGGGTGGGTGCGATGCTGGCGGCGGCGGGTCCTGCCTTCGCACAGGCGCCGCGCGCGCCGGCGCGGGTCGCCGCCCCCCCGCCCCCGGGGATCGCGCCCCTGCCGGGCCGCCTGGTCACGACCGAGGATGGCGCCTGCCGGCTTTGGGTGCCGAGCGCCCTGGTCGGTCCGGTGAGCTGGGCCGGCGGCTGCCGCAACGCCGTGGCCGAAGGGCCGGGCACCGCAACCTGGCGCACCGAGGCGGGTGTGGTCACCATCACCGGCACCTTCCGCAGCGGCTTCCTCAACGGCCCCGGCACCCGTGCCGATCCCGATGGCGGCCGCTACGAGGGTGAGTTCGTCATGACCCTTGCCCAGGGCCTGGGCGTCTACGTCGTGCCGAACAGGATGCGCTACGAAGGGCCCTTTACGAACGGCGCGCCCAATGGCGTCGGTCGCGTCGCGTTTTCCAATGGCGACCGCTTCGTGGGCGGCGTTCAAGACGGCCTCGGCCACGGCGAGGGTGTGTATACCTGGGCGAATGGCGACCGCTACGAGGGGATGCAGCGCTTCGGCTACCCCGATGGCCAGGGCCGCTTCGTCAGTGGCGGGCAGGTCTTCGAAGGCACCTGGGATCGCGGCTGCTTCTTCGGCCCCGGCGGCACCCGTATCGCCATCGTCCGCCCAATGGCGGAGTGCCGCTGAGCGATGTGCGGTCGCTACCTGCTGCAACGCGCCCCCGGCGCTTTGGCGGGATACTTTCAGGCCGTGAACCCGACGCCGAACCACCCGCCTTCGTGGAACATCGCGCCCACGCAGGTGAGCCTAGTCCTGCGCCGGCATCCGCAATCGGGCGAGCGTCACCTCGATGCGTTGCGCTGGGGCCTCGTGCCGCGCTGGGCGAAGGACATCTCGGGTGCGGCAAGGCTAATGAATGCGCGCGCGGACGGCATCGCGACCAAGCCATCCTTCCGCGACGCATTCAGACAGCGGCGCTGCCTCGTGCCGATGGATGGCTTCTACGAATGGCGGAAGGAGGGCGCGGCCAAGCAGGCCTATGCGGTGGCGCTCCGCTCCGGCGCACCGATGGCGGTGGCCGGGCTATGGGAAGGCTGGAAGCAGCCCGAGGGCGAATGGCTCCGCACCTACACGGTCATCACGACCGAGGCGAACGCGAAGTGCGCCCTGGTGCATGAACGGATGCCCGCGATCCTGGCGGAGGAGGACTGGGAGGATTGGCTAGCGGGCGTCTCGGACGCCTCGGTACTGCGGCCCTGCCCGCCCGGAGATCTCGCGATCTGGCCGGTGGATAACCGCGTCGGCCGCTTCTCGGAGAATGACGCGGCTTTGCCGGCGAAGATCACCGGTGCCGAGCCGCCGACCGAGCTGGACGACGCGCCGCCGGACTGGACGGACTGACGCGCATCAATCGTCGCGGTGAACTTTTTCCATCTTCTCGTGGCGCTCCTGCGCCTCGATCGACATGGTTGCGATAGGCCGCGCCTCGAGCCGGCGCAGCGCGATGGGCTCGCCGGTGTCTTCGCAGTAACCGTAGGTGCCGTTCTCGATCCGCTCGATGGCCTGGTCAATCTTGCTGATCAGCTTGCGGGCGCGGTCGCGGGTGCGGAGTTCCAGGGCGCGGTCGGTCTCGACACTCGCGCGATCGGTGAGGTCGGCTTCGGCAATGCCACCTTCGGAGGAGAGGGAGGAGAGCGTCTCGCCTGCCTCGCGCACAAGGTCCTGGCGCCAGCGCAGCAACTTCTGGCGGAAATACGCCTGCTGGAGCGGGGACATGAACTCCTCGGAATCCGAGGGACGATAATCCGGCGGCAACGTCACGAGCATCGCATTGTCCCCCGCCCCCGGGCTCGCCTGACCGTCACCGGCCGCAAGCCCCTCCTGGGCGAGCGCTCTATACGCGCGAGACGTTGCGGACGCCAAGGGGGAGAATGCGCCCAAGGGCTTGGCGTGCCGGCAGATTCACTCCGGCGTCACATCGGTCGGGATGGCGAGCCTCGCCAACTCGACACGGGCACGCAGGTTGACTTCGGCGAGCAGCGCGGCAAGCGCCGGGTCGGCCGCCGCCTCGCCGTCGCTCAGCAGGGCAAGGCGCGCCGGCAGCCCAGCATCAAGGCTGCCGCGCAGCAGCGCGGCCTGGAGTGAAGCGAGGGCCGCGAGCAGCGCAAGGCCACGCGACCGGGCCCGGGCGTTACGTTCCGCTAACGCGCCGGCTTCCTGCAACGCCAGCAGTGACAGCGTCGTTACGGGCGCCGCGGCCACGCCGGCCGCACTTTCGGCCGACGACCCCTGCCCGGCTGCCAGGTGGAAGCCGCCAACACCACGCGGCGCACGCGCCGGGGACGTCTGCGACGGTACGCCGCCCACTCCCCTGATGCCACTCATCGCCGTCATCCTCCGCCGCCATCCTGGCCTGCCGGAAACCGGCAGGGGGTGCCGCCGCCCGGCGGGAATTGCCGGGTGGGGCGGCGGGAAACGCGGAGCCGTGCGGGCTATCGGCTGGCACGGCGTTCGCACTTCCCGCACCGAGCCGTGGTCCACCACCCGCCCGGCACGGAGCTCGACCTTGCCCGCAAAAGCTTATCCGAAGGTGAAGCTGTTCCTCGCCGTGCTGCTGAGCCTGGCCCTGGCAGCGCCGGCGATCGCGCAAGTGCGCATCAAGGACATCGCGGATGTGGAGGGCGTGCGCGACAACCAGCTGGTGGGCTACGGGCTGGTCGTCGGGCTGAACGGCACCGGCGACAGGCTCCGCAATGCGATCTTCACCCGCCAGTCGCTGGTCGGCATGCTCGAGCGGCTTGGCGTCAACACGCGCGACAACGAGGCGCGGCTCGAGACCCGCAACATCGCCGCCGTGATGGTGACGACCAACCTGCCCGCCTTCGCCCGGCCAGGCAGCCGCATCGACGTCTCGGTCTCAGCACTCGGCGATGCGCAGAACCTGCAGGGCGGCGTGCTGATCGTGACACCCCTGCTGGGTGCCGATGGCGAGGTCTACGCCGTAGCCCAAGGCGCGGTCGCGACTGGGGCCATCGCCGCGCGCGGCGCAGGGGCCTCGGTCAGCCGCGGCGTGCCGACGTCGGGGCGCATCGCCTCGGGTGCGATCGTGGAGCGCGCGATCCCCTTCCAGCTCGCCGGGCGGGACCGGCTGCGGCTGGCGTTGCGCAACCCGGATTTCACCACGGCCCGGCGGATCGCGGCCGCGATCAATGCCCGTGCGCGTGCCGACGTGGCCACCGCCAACGACCCACGCACCGTCACCGTGGCCTTGGGCGGCCGCGACGCGATGGGCTTCATCACCGATATCGAACAGCTGCGGGTCGAGCCGGACCAGCCCGCGCGCGTGGTGATCGAGGAAGCCTCGGGCACCATTGTCATGGGGGCCAATGTGCGCGTCTCCACCGTCGCCATCGCCCAGGGCAACCTGACCATCCGCATCACCGAGACCCCGCAGGTGAGCCAGCCCGGCCCGTTGTCAAATGGGGAGACGGTGGTCACGCCCCGCACCCAGATCGAGATCGATGACCAGCGCGAACGGCGCCTGGGCGTGCTGCAGGGATCGGTGACGTTGCAGGACCTCGTGCGGGGGCTGAACAGCCTGGGCGTGGGGCCGCGCGACCTGATCACGATCCTACAGACCATCAAGGCGGCCGGCGCCCTGCAGGCCGAGCTGGAGCTGCGCTGATGCCAGGCCCGAGCGCGCCCCCAGCACCCCCCACCGCCACGGCCACGGCCATCGCCGCGCCCCGCGCCTCCGCCAACCAAGCCCGCCTGCGCGAGACGGCGCGGCAGTTCGAGGCGCAGATGCTCGGCCAGATGCTGCAGCCGATCTTCGCCACCACCGATGCCTCCCGCTCCCGCTTCGGCGGTGGGGCGGGCGAGGCGCAATGGCGGCCGATGATGGTCGATGCCTATGCACAGGCGGCGTCGCGGCGCGGCGGCTACGGCATCGCCGACGCGGTCTACCGCCACATGCTGCGCCTGCAATCCGCCCCCCCACCCCCGAGGAGCCCCGCGCCATGATCGACATCCTCATCACCGCCGGGAAGCGCCTGGCCGAGGCGCTGCACGCGGAGAATGCCGCGCTCGCCAAGCTCGACCTCGGGCAGGCGGGCGAGCTTGCGGGGGCCAAGATGCGGGCCTCGGACGCTTTCGCCGCGGCGGCCGAGAGCGTGCGTCGCTTGGGCCTTGGCGATGGCCGCCCGCGCGACGCGGCGCTTGCCAAGGCGCTGGCCGGCCACCTTGCCGATCTGGGCGCGGAGAACCGGCGGCTGCTCTCGCGCGCCATCATGTTGCAGTCGCGGGTGATCGAGACCATCGCGGGTGCTGCCCTGCCCCATGCCGACCCGCTGCCGGGCTATGCCGGACTCGCGCGGCGGCCGATCCTGCGCAAGCCGCCCGCGCTGGTGGTGACGGAGCGGGTGTGAGCCTCGGCTTGCCGTAGCGCCCGGCGCGGCGCAGCTTGCGCAGGTGCCCGCCCTGATCCGCCAGAACCTCGCCTTCATCCTGTTGCTGGCCATCGGGATCGCCGCCGCAATCGCGACCTACGTGCTGCGTGGCGAGAGAGCCTTCCGCCACGCGCTCGACAGCGCCTTCGCCACCCTGCTGTTCATCCTGCCCTCGATCATGGGCGGGCTGCTGCTCGCCGGCGCGCTGAAGCAGCTGGTTCCCGCCGGGGCGCTGGCGAAATGGATGGGCGCGGAGGCCGGGCTGCGCGGCCTGGTGATCGCGACCCTTGCGGGCATGGCGACGCCGGGCGGGCCGATGGCGGCGTTCCCCCTGGTGCTGGTGCTCGCCCAAGCGGGCGCGGATCGCGGCGCGCTGGTTGCCTTCATCTTCGCCTGGGGCCTGAACGGCTTCCAGCGCCTGCTGGTCTACGAAGTCCCACTCCTGGGCACGGACTTCACCCTGATGCGCGTGCTGCTCACCTTGCCGATGCCAGTCTTTGCCGGCTGGCTGAGCCGGTTGATCCCCATCCGTTGGACACCGCCGGCGTGAGCGCAACGCAGGGCCTGCTGTGGCTGATGGCGCTCACCGCGCTTGGGCTCTGCCTGAAGCGCAGCACCGCCATGGCAATGCGCGCGGGGCGCGACGGGGTGCGCAGCCTCGGCCGCGTGCTGCCGCTGTTTCTCGTCGCCCTGCCGATGGCCGCCTTCCTGGCCGAACTGGCGCCGGCCGACATCGCCCAGGGCTGGCTGGGGCCGGAATCCGGGCTGCAGGGCATCCTGATCGCCTCCCTCGCCGGCGGGTTCATCCCCGGTGGTCCCTTCGTCTCCTTCCCGCTGGTGCTGACCTTCACCAAGGCCGGCGCCGGCGTGCCGCAGATGGCGGCGCTGGTGACGGGATGGGCGATCTACGGCTTCCACCGCGTGATCGCGTGGGAGGTCCCGGTGCTGGGCTGGCGCTTTGTCGCGATACGCATGCTGGCGGGCCTGGTGCTGCCGGTGCTGACCGGACTAGGCGTCGCCTGGCTGCTGCCGTGGTTCCCGAACGCGCTGCACCGCCCGTGACACCGCCCCCCGGGTCGGGCATACGCGCGGCGATGCGCACGCTGGACATGGATGGCGACTGGCAGGCCCTGCTCCGCGCCCGTGATGGCAAGGAGGCGCCCGATGGCGCCCTCGGGTCGCTGTTCGCCCCGGTGCTTGCCCCGCCCAGCGCGCCGGATGGCTGCCGCGTCATTGGCCGGCTGTGCCAGACGCTGGATGGGCGGATCGCCACGCTCTCCGGCTCCTCCCAATGGATCGGCGGTCCGGGCGATATCCTGCATACCCACCGGCTGCGCGCGCTGTGCCACGCGGTGGTGGTGGGTGCCGGGACGGTCGCCGCGGACGACCCCCGCCTGACAACGCGGGAGGTGGCAGGGCCCGATCCCACGCGCATCATCATCGATCCCAGCGGTCGCCTGCCCGCCACGCACCAGGTGTTCCGCGAAGGGCCGCCCACGATCCTGGTCACCTGCACGGGCGAGGCTGCGACGCACGGCCAGGCGCAGGTGCTGCGGGTGCCGGCGCCGCTCGACCTCGCGGCCCTGCTGCCGCGCCTCGCGGCGATGGGGCTCACGCGCATCTTCGTCGAGGGCGGCGGCGTCACCGTCTCCCGCTTCCTCGCGGCCGGGTGCCTGGACCGGCTGCACGTGACGATCGCTCCGGTGATCCTGGGGTCGGGCATTCCCGCCTTCACTTTGCCGCAAGCCGCGTGCATTGCCGACGGACTGCGCGCCTCCTTCCAAGTGTTCCCCATGGACCCCGACATCCTGCTCGACATGCCGCTCGACCGCGCGCGCCCTATGGTGTGCCCATGATGGCGCGCGCGCTGTGGACTGTGGCGCCGGGCCGGGCCGAACTGCGCGAGGAAGCGCTGCCGCCGCGCCGTGCGGACCAAGCGCTGGTGCGCACGCTGGTGACCGGCATCAGCCGCGGGACGGAGCGCCTGGTGCTGCAAGGCCGCGTGCCGGAGAGCCAATACCCCGTGATGCGCGCGCCGCTGATGGGCGGCGATTTCCCCTTCCCCGTGAAGTATGGCTACAGCGCCGTGGGAGTCGTCGAGGCCGGCGCGCATGAGGGCCAGCGCGTGTTCTGCCTGCACCCGCACCAGGACCGCTTCCTCGCCCCCGCCGCGATGTGCATCGCCATTCCCGACGCGGTGCCCGATGCCCGCGCGGCACTGGCCGCCAACATGGAAACCGCGGTGAACATCCTGTGGGATGCGCGGCCGCTCGCCGGTGAGCGCGTGCTGGTGATCGGGGCGGGCGTCGTCGGTCTGCTCGCGGCCTACCTGGTCGCGCAGGTCCCGGGGACGGAGGTCGTGGTCACCGATATCGACCCATCCCGCCGCGCCCTGGCAGAGTCCCTTGGCGCCGTATTCGCGCCCCCCGAGGACGCGCCCGGCGAGCGCGACCTCATCATCCATGCCTCCGCCGCGCCGGCGGGGCTGCGGCACGCGCTGTCGCTGTGCGCCTTCGAGGCGCGGATCGTCGAGGCCTCCTGGTTCGGCGACCGCGAATGCCCGCTGCCGCTGGGCGAGGCCTTCCATGCGCGGCGGCTATCCATCATCTCGACCCAGGTCGGCGCGGTCGCATCCGCGATGCGTGGGCGCCGAACGCATGGCGAACGCCTGGCACTCGCGCTGACGCTGCTGGCTGATCCGCGGCTCGATGCGCTGGTCGGCCCCGAGACCCCCTTCGAGGATCTGCCCGCCGCCTATGCCGGGCTGCTCAACCCTGCACCCGGCGCACCGGCGCCACTGTGTCCCATCGTCACCTACCGCTAGGAAGCCCCGCGATGTTCAGCCTCACCGTCGTCGATCACATCATGGTCGCGCATTCCTTCCGCGGTGCGGAGTTCGGCCCCGCCCAGCGGCTGCACGGCGCGACCTTCATCGTGGAGGCAGAGTTCCAGGCACCGCAGCTGGACCACCTGCACCTGCTGGTCGATATCGGCCTGGCCAAGGATGAGCTGCGCAAGATTTTGAGTGCGCTTGACTACCGCAACCTCGATGCCGAGCCGGCCTTCGCGGGGAAGAACACCACGACCGAATTCCTCTGCCTGCACATCCACCAGCTGCTGTCGGCGGCGCTGACGACCGGCGTGATGGGCGAAGGCGGGCGCGCGGTCACCGGGCTGAAGGTACTGCTGCGCGAGAGCCATGTCGCCTGGGCAGCCTTCGAAGGGCCGGTGCTGCCACTCGCGCAGGCCTGAGCGTCGCGCCATGGACATCGCGCTCATCGTCCCCGCGCCGTTCGAGACGATCTCGGGTGGCTACAACTACGACCGACAGATCGTGGCAGGCCTGGAAGCGCTCGGCCACGCGGTGCGGGTCGTTGAGCTCGCGGGCCGGCACCCGCTGCCGGATGGGGAGGCTGAAGACGCGGCACGGGCCGCGCTGGACGCCTTGCCGGCAGGGACGCGCATCATCATCGACGGGCTCGGTCTGCCCGCCTTCGGGCCGCTCGCCGATGCGTTGGAAGCGCGCGGCGCGATGGGCTTCATCCATCACCCCACCGCGCTGGAGACGGGTTTCGCCGAGGAGGATCGCGACCGGCTACGCGGGCTGGAGCAGGCGCTGCTGCCGCGCCTGGCGCGCATCATCGTGCCTTCCGCGCTAACCGGCCGGCGTTTGGTGGAGGATTTCGGCGTGCAGGCTGCGCGCGTGGCGACGGTCGAACCCGGCACCGATGAGGCGCCGCGCGCGACCGGCAGCGGCGGTCCTGGCTGCGCCATCCTCAGTGTCGGCGCGCTGGTGCCGCGGAAGGGGCATGATGTGCTGCTGCGGGCGCTCGGCCGCCTGACCGATCTCGACTGGCACCTGACCATTGCGGGGGCCGCGCGTGACCCGGTGCATGCGCATGGTCTGACCGCGCTGGCGACCGAACTCGGCATCGAGGCGCGCGTGACCTTCGCGGGAGAATGCGATCCGGTGCGGCTGGAGGCGCTCTACGCCGCCAGCGATGTGTTCGCGCTGGCCACGCACTGGGAAGGCTACGGCATGGTCGCGGCCGAGGCCATGGCGCACGGGCTGCCGCTCGCGATCACCGCGGGCGGCGCCATCGCGGAGGTGGTCGCTCCCGGTTCAGCGGTTATTGTCCCGCCGGGCGAGCACACGGCCCTCTCGCGCGCCATGCGCCGGGTGATCTTCGACCGGGCGCTCCGCGCTGAAATGGCCGAGGCATCCTGGCAGGGTGGTCAGTCCCTGCCCCGCTGGAGCGACCGCGCCGCCGCCATTGCGGCGGTTCTGGATGCCGCGTCGTCGCCGGGCGCCGATGCCCGCCTGGTGCCGGATCGCTGACCGGCGTGCCTTGCTGACCGCCCCCACGGCCGCACCCGCTCGGCAGGCGATGCTGGACGCGGTGGTGGATCGCATCGCGCGGCTGGCCGGCGGGCTGCGCATCGCAATCGACGGGGTCGATGGCGTGGGAAAGACGCGGCTGGCCGATGAGATCGCGGAGCGACTGGACGCGACTGGGCGGCCACTCATACGCGCCTCTGCGGACGGCTTCCACAATACACGTTCGATCCGCTACCGGCGGGGGCGGGATTCACCCGAGGGCTTCTATCGCGACTCCTACGACCTTGCGGCACTGCGCGAGCACCTGCTGGACCCGCTTGGTCCCGACGGCACGCGGCGCTTTCGCCGGCATGTCTTCGACGTGCAGCGCAATGTGCCGGACCTGGCGCCTCTAAAGGAGGCTCCGCCGGATGCGGTGCTGCTCCTCGACGGCATGTTCCTTCATCGCCCGGAGCTGCGGGGTTGCTGGGACATGTCGGTCTTCCTCCATGCGCCGTTCGTCATCTCGGTTCCGCGCGGGGCTGCGCGCGGGCCGGGCTACGGCTCGCCCGACCTGGCGGCACCCACCAACCGCCGCTACATCGAGGGGCAGCGCCTATACCTGCGCGAATGCGACCCCTTCGCCCTCGCGACGCTCGTCATCGACAACAGCGACATCGACCATCCGCGCATCCTGAACCATCCCCACCACGAGCAAAGCAGCATCACCTCGCCATGACCGAAACCTTCGACGGCGACTGGCTCGACCTGCGCGAGCCGTTCGATGCCCGGGCGCGCAATCCCGAACTCGCCTTCGCGCTGGCCGAGGCCCTGCCGGCGCGCCCGCGAATTCTGGACCTGGGCGCGGGGACCGGGGCGCTGCTGCGCTGGCTGGGCCATTTCATCGGCCGCTCCCAGGCCTGGACGCTGGTCGATGCCGACGGCGCGCTGCTCGCCCGGGCCTTTGAGACCATCCGAGAACGTGCCGAGGCCGTGGGCTGGACGGTCACAGCGCCCGACCGCCGCACGCTGCTGGTGCATGCCCCCGGCGGAGCCTGGCGCGTCGAGGGCCTGGTCGCCGACCTGCGCGAGGCGCCGGACAACCTGCCGCTCGATAAGTTCGACGCCGTGGTGAACACCGCGCTGTGCGACCTCGTCTCCGAGGATTGGATCGGCGACATGGCCGACGCGATCGCCGAGCACGGGCTGCCCTTCTACGCCGCGCTCAACGTCACGGGACGGGAGCGGTTCATGCCACCCCACCGCGCCGATGCGCTGGTGGCCCGCGGCTTCGCCCGCGACCAGGCGCGGGACAAGGGTTTCGGCGGCATTGCTCTGGGTGCGAAGGCGCCCTCGGTGATCGCGGAGAATTTCGCCGGCCATGGCTACCGCGTGATGCGCGGTGCCAGCCCTTGGGTGATCAAGCGCCAGGAGGGTGCGATGGCGGCCGCGCTGGCGGAGGGCCATGCCCTGGCCGCTGCCGCCTGGGAACGGCGCGGGGAGGCCGCGGTCGATGGCTGGCTCGCTGACCGCCGGCGGCAGGCGATGGAAGGCCGGCTCACGGCCCAGGTCGGCCACACTGACATCCTCGCCCTTCCCCCGGAGGGGTGAGGGCGGCAGGATCGCCCCCAGGAGGTGACGCCGATGCCGCCCAAGACCCTCATCGCCCGCAATGCGCCGTCGCGCGCGCGCCCGTCCGGCTATCCGCCCGACCTCGTCGCGCCCATGGCCGGGCGCACCAAGCATCCGCTAGGCGACATTTTCGGGCTGAAGAACTTCGGCGTGAACCTGACGCGCCTGGCACCCGGCGCCGCGTCGGCCCTGCGCCACGCGCACGCGCTGCAGGATGAGTTCGTCTACATCCTCGAAGGCACGCCCACGCTGATTACCGATGCCGGCGAGGCGCTGATGGCACCGGGCGAATGCGCGGGCTTTCCGGCAGGCACCGGCGATGCGCACCACCTGGTCAACCGCAGTGACGCCGAGGTGGTCTACCTCGAGATCGGCGACCGCACGCCCGGCGACAGCGCGACCTATCCGGACAACGACCTGGCCGTGCGGATGGCGCCCGACGGCGCCTGGGTCTACAGCCGCAAGGACGGCACGCCGATCTGAAGGAACGCTACGCCATGCCATTGCTGCTCGGCTGCATCGCGGATGATTTCACCGGGGCGACGGACCTCGCCAATACGCTGGTGAAGCAGGGCATGACTGCCGTCCAGCTCATCGGCGTGCCCACCGGCCCGCTGCCGGAGGCGGACGCCATCATCATCGCGCTGAAGTCGCGCTCGATCCCGGCGCGAGACGCGGTGCGCGAGTCGCTGGCCGCGCTCGAGGCGCTGCTTGCGGCAGGGGCGAAGAAGATCTTCCAAAAATACTGCTCCACCTTCGATAGCACCGATGAGGGCAATATCGGTCCCGTCGCGGATGCGCTGCTGGCGCGTATGGGTTCAGGTTTTGCGATCGCCTGCCCGGCTTTCCCGACCAATGGCCGGACCATCTTCCAGGGGCACCTGTTCGTGGGGTCCGCGCTGCTGTCGGAATCGGGGATGGAAAACCATCCGCTGACGCCGATGCGTGATGCGAACCTGGTGCGCGTGCTATCGTGCCAGACCGAGGGCGGCGTCGGCCTGGTGCCCTTCGCCGTGGTGGAACAGGGTGCCGTCGCCATCCGCCGCGCGCTGACGCGCCTCGCCGAGCAAGGCCGCCGTTACGCCATCACCGATGCCGCGACCGATGCGCATCTGATGGCCATCGGGGAGGCCTGCGCGCCGCATGCGCTGATCACCGGTGGGTCTGGGATCGCGATGGGAATCCCCGAGAATTTCCGCCGTGTGGGGCTGCTGCCCTCGCGCCCTAACGCGGCGGATCTGCCGCCCGCGCGGGGCGCGATGGCTGTCCTCGCGGGGTCCTGTTCGCGCGCGACGCTCGGACAGATCGGGCTCGCGCGCGACCATGTGCCGGTGCTGGAGCTGGATGCACTGGCCACCCCCGATGCCATGGCGATGACGGCCCAAGCGCTCGATTGGGCGGCGGACAAGCTGTCGGACGCGCGACCCATCGTGATCGCGGCGTCCACGAGCCCCGATCGCGTCGAGGCGCTGCAGCAGAAACTGGGGCGCGAGGCAGCCGGCGCGCTGGTGGAGACAACCCTCGCAAATATTGCCGAAGCGCTGGTGGCGCGCGGCACCGGTCGTCTACTGGTCGCGGGCGGCGAGACCTCGGGTGCCGTTGTCCTGCGCCTTGGCGTCACAGCCCTGCGCATCGGCCCCGAGATCGACCCCGGCGTGCCCTGGACCTATGCGGAGCCGAACGGCATCCATCTCGCGCTCAAGTCCGGCAATTTCGGCGGGCGCGACTTCTTCCTCAAGGCCTTTGCCGATGCATAAGGAACAGGCGGCGCGGCTGCTACTGGTCGAGCTTGGCCGGTCGCTGTTCGAGCGCGGCTATTCGGTGGGTTCGGCGGGCAATATCTCGGTGCGATTGGCCGATGGCTACCTGATGACGCCGACGAATTCGTGCCTCGGGCGGCTAGATCCGGCGCGGATCAGCAAGCTCGCGCCGGACTGGTCACATGTCGGCGGGGATAAGCCGACGAAGGAAGTTTTCCTGCACCGCGCCTTCCTCACCGCGCGCCCGGAGGCCGGCGCCATCGTGCACCTGCACTCGACCTACGCGACCGCGATCGCTTGCTTGGCGGCACCGGGCGAGACGGCGCCGATCCCGCCACTGACGCCCTATTTCGTCATGCGCGTGGGTCGGCAGCTGCCGGTCATTCCGTACTACCGCCCCGGCGATGGCGCGATGGAGCCGGCGGTGCACGAAGCGGCGCTGACCGCGCGTGCGCTGCTGCTGGCCAATCATGGGCCGGTGGTCTCCGGCGCGACACTGACCGATGCAGTCTACGCGGCAGAGGAGCTGGAGGAGAGCGCACGGCTTGCGCTGCTGTTGCGTGCGGTGGAGGGGGTACGACGGTTGAGTGCCGAGCAGGTCGAAGCGCTGCTTTAAGCGAGGCCGGGGAAGGAATTTCCCCGATCCCCTAGCCTTTTCTTATTGCGACGTGGGAGAGCTGTGAGGCTGCGGAAGCGTTTTAATGCGCACCGCGCCGTGGCGGCCCGCCGCATCCTCCAGCAGGCGTGCCGCGGCAAGGCGACCTGACAGCGCCGCCATCGGCACGCCAGGGCCGGGATGGACGGAACCGCCGCACAGGTAGAGGCCCGGCAGGCGGGATGTTGCGCCCGGGCGGGTCAAGGTCGAGGTCGCGCCATGGCTCGCGCGGCCATAGAGCGCACCCCCGGTCTCGGGGAACAGCCGTGCAAATCCCTCCGGCGTCGTTGCGACGGAATTGGCCGTGTCGCTCTCCACCACCAGCCCGCAAGCGGCCAGGAGTGCCGCGACACGCGGGGCGTAATCCGCCGCGTCGAAGGCCCGCTTGTCGCCATCCGCCGGCGCGTTGATCAGCACCAGCAGGCGCTCCGCCGCGCCATCCTTCGGCACCGCGCCGCCGCCGCGATCCTGCGCGCAAATGTAGACCGTGGGTGCGGCGGTGATTTCCCGACGGTCGAAGATGGCGGCGAATTCGGCGGCGTAGTCCTCTGCAAAGAAGACGTTGTGGTGGGAGAGCGGGAACCCGCGCGTCGGCGCATGCACGCACCAGGTGATGGCGGAGAGCGACCGCACGCCGCGCGGCCCCGCCACCGCACCGGGCGCGACGGTGTCCAGCGCCGCCGCGTCACCGTTGAACACCACGGCATCGGCGGCGATCCGCTCACCATCGGCCAGGCGCACGCCAACGGTACGGCCGCCTTCGACCAGGACCTCCGCGACCTCCGCGCCGAAGCGGAACTGTGCGCCCTGCGTTTCGCCCAGGTCGCGCAGTGCGGCGGCCACGCGGCGCATCCCGCCCGCGACGGACCAGACGCCGTCCTGCTCAACATGCGCGATCAACATGAGGGTCGCGGGCGCAAGCCAGGGCGAGGCGCCGACATAGGTCGCGTAGCGCCCGAACAATTGCCGCAGGCGCGGATCGTGGAAGTATTG
>JAZKFA010000327.1:0-3568 GCA_040386655.1 Pseudomonadota bacterium
GAAGCTCTACGCGGAACTCCTGTTCCAGCAGATCCCCGACGCGCTCTCGCTCGTCGTGCGATCGGTGCGCGCGGGCCTGCCTGTCGCCGACGCGCTGCGCAGCATCGGGACTGAAATGCCCTCCCCGACCTGCGACGAATTCGGCCGCACCATGGGCGAGGTGGCGCTTGGCGTCGCGCTCGATCAGGCATTGTGGAGCCTGTATGCGCGGACGCAGGTTCGGGAATACTCCTTCCTCGCCGTCACGCTCGGCCTGCACGCGCAGACCGGCGGCAACCTCGGCGAGACGCTGGAGAACCTGGTGGACATGGTCCGCAGGCGCGTCGCGCTCGTGGGCAAGGCGCGGGCGCTGTCCTCGGAAGCGCGGACCTCTTCCGCCATCCTCGCCGGCCTGCCCTTTTTCACCGGCGCCATCGTCTCGGTGCTCAACCCCGCCTATATGGCCGACCTTTTCTTCGATCCGCGGGGGAAGAACTTCCTGGTCGCCTTCGCCTTGCTGCTGTCCGCCGGCCTGCTGGTCAATAAATGGCTGGTGCAGCGAGCAACGAGGGACTGATGAACTCAACAATCGTCACGGTTCTCCTCATTGGCGCGGCGGCTGCGGGGCTGGCCTTCACGGCCGCCGGCCTGCTCACCGCGGAAGCTTCGCGCCGCGACCTCTCCCGGCGCGTCCAGCACGCCGTCCGGACGGATACCGTGGGCGTTGCCAAGGTTGCGCCCACCATCGGCGGGCTGCTGTTCCGCACCTTGCAGAAATTCGGCTCCGGCCTGCGCAGCTCGGCCCTGGTGTCGGAGGCCGCTGCGGCGGATCTGGAGCGGGCGGCCATCGGCGCCGGCCTGAACCCGCGCAACGCGGTTCCCATAGCGCTGGCCCTCAAAGTCGTGCTCGTCTTCCTTGTGCCGACCGTGGTTTTCGTCGGCGCGATGATCGCAGGTTGGGATTTCGGCACCCGGGTGCTGGCGTCGGTGTTCGCCCTGGCCATCGGCATGCTGCTGCCCAACTGGGTGCTCGGCTGGGCGCGCGGCACGCACCAGTCCGCACTGCAGCAGGGCCTTCCCGACGCGCTCGATCTTCTCGTCGTCTGCACGGAGGCCGGGCTGGGCCTCGAAAGTGCCGTCGATAAGGTCGCAAGCGAGATGCGTCTGTCGGATCCCTCGATCGCGAGTGAATTTTTCGCGCTGGGACAGGAGCTCCGTCTCACCTCGGACCGCGCCGCCGCGCTGACTCGCTTCGCCGATCGTGCGCAGCTGGAGACCTGGCGGCGCCTTGCGCGGACGCTCGCCCAGACGCTTCGCTACGGCACGCCGTTGGGCAAGGCGCTCCGGAGCCTTGCGGTCGAAATGCGCAATGACCGCCTGCTCCGGCTTGAGGAAAAGGCGGCCAAGCTTCCGGCGCTGATGACGCTGCCGATGATCCTGTTCTTCCTGCCCTGCCTGTTCATCGTCGTTGCCGGGCCGGCCGCGATCCGCATCATCAACGCGATGAGCTGACCGATCATGGAAGGGTCTGTTCAACCCGGGGGTGTGGGCCAGGGCTCTCCGGTCCTATCGCCGACCTCCACCGGTCAGACGAGCGCGTTCGAGCGCTTCCGAACCACGCTCATCTATGACGCGATCACGCGGCTTCCCCTGGTCCTGTGGTTCGCGATCTGCGCCTGGGGGATGGGCCACCGCCTGTACGCGGATTTCATGGCGGCCGACACCGTTGATGCGAAGCTGGTGCTGGACCTGCTCGCACGCGCCACCGGCATGGCTTTCGTCCTGATCGTCATACTCGCGCTCAGCCTTCGGCGACCGGCGGTGGCGAGGTCTGCGGGGATCCTGCCAAGGCTTGTGGCGTTCGCCGGAACATTTTCTTTGACGCCGCTGGCGCTGCTCGCGCCCGTTTCCCAGTCACTGTTCGTGTCGGCCGTGTCGCTGATCCTGGTCTGCGTGGGCTATATCTTCGCCTGCTACACGCTGCTGCATCTCGGGCGTTCCCTCAGCATGATGGCCGAGGCTCGCAAGCTTGTGATAAGCGGCCCTTACGCGTTTGTTCGGCATCCATTGTATACGGCCGAGGCAATTGCATCCCTTGGGTTGCTACTGCAGTACTTGACCCTTCCTGCGGTTGCACTGTGGGTCTTCCATATCGCGTTACAACTCACAAGAATCCAGTACGAAGAGACAATCCTTAGCAAAACGTTTCCAGACTATAAGAATTATGCAAAACGCGTCCCGCGTCTTCTACCAGGCGTCTATTGATACGAAGGCGAAGAGGTCCCATCATTGATGGATGATGGGACCCCCCGCCCGTGGATAGACAAGAAGCTCTTCACGTCTTTAATCGGTTCGGCAGCCAGCTCAGCGCCGACGATAATGGTGGCGTGCGCGAGGCCTGGATCTCGCTCGCGCGGCGCTATCATGCCCGGGCGACCGAAGACCGCACCAATGAACGCGCCATGGCCGAGATCAATGCGGCCTATGAGGTGCTCAAGCGCACCCAGGCGGGCGCGAGCGGCGTCGCGCTTACTCTCAACGATCCAAGGATCCGCGGCGTCTGCGTCTGGGCCTGGGCCGGCCACCCCGGTGGGGCGGCGACGGCGCCGTCCGACAGGATCGAGATGCTGGACGAGCGCGACCCGAACTTCGTCAAGCGCGCGCTGTGGCTGCTGTCGGACCGTTCCAAGGAAGAATGGACGATCTGGAGCTTCGACGGGCGGCGCTTCATGGCGCCGCTGACCGTCTACAGCAATTCGCGCTTGCTCGCGGAGATGGCGCGCATGGCGCTTCGCTTCTCCAGGGTGGGCTTCCGCCGGCCGCGCGCGATCTTTGTCCAGAAGGCCGGCTCCACCTGGTCGAGGCTGATGCTGGTTCACGCCGACGGCAACGCGTTCCCCGGCGTGCCCTTCAACTTCGATGGCGGGACCGTTCCGTCGCGCGACCAGGCCTTCGTCGGACGGCTGCCGGCGATGCTGGACGATCTGCAGAAGGTCGGCGCACGGCGCTGAGGCGCGCGCAGCCGCGCTCAGAAATGCTCGGGGCGCAGCACAGAGCAGGCGGAGACGGTGACGATCGCCGGGCGCGCTTCGAGCAATTCATCCCGCGCCGCCAGCACCCGGGCCGCGACCTCGTCCGAGGCGATGCACACGATCAGCACATTGTCGAAGACGCCGGAGGGGTCGCCGCCCTGCCGCACGCCCTGGCGTCCGCGGCCGGAGATCACCGGCAGCACCGTCCAGCCAGGTGCACCCAGCCGGTCCAGCAGGGCTGTCACCTGCTCGGCATCCACCGCCTCGATGATGATCTCGATCCGTTGCCGCGCGTGCAGCGTCATGCCGCTCATGTCGTCACCCTGGCCCGATGATCTGCGCCGCACGAAGATACAGCGGAATGCCCAGGACCACATTGAAGGGAAAGGTGATCGCGATCGAGAGCGAGACATAGACGCCGGCATCCGCGCGCGGCAGCGCCATGCGCATCGCCGCCGGCACCGCGATATAGGAGGCCGAGGCCGCGAGCACCGCCATCAGCGCGACACCTCCGGTCGACAGCCCTGCGAGCGTTCCGCCGGCGAGCCCGAAGGCGG
>JAZKFA010000327.1:3578-11458 GCA_040386655.1 Pseudomonadota bacterium
CCACAGTCCCTCGATGAAGGGCGCGAGCTGCGGGCGCGCGGGCACGCCCGCCGCCCAGCCGATGGCGAAGCTGCCCAGCAGCAGCACGACGGACCCGTTCAGCAGCACCTCGCGCAGCAGGTGCCCCCGCGGCGCGCGGGAGGGCGCACCCACCGCCCCGCCGCGCGCCAGCAGCAGCGCGGTCAGGATCGCGGGGGTCTCCATCGCGGCCAGGATCGCCGGCATGAAGCCCTCATAGGTGATGCCGGCTGCGTTCAGCACGCCCACTGCAGCCGCGAAGGTCACCACGCTGACCGAGCCATAGTGTCCTGCGACCGCGGCCGCGGTTTCGCGGTCGAGCCGGGTCAGGCCGCGCAGCAGCGCGAAGGCCGGCACCGGCATCAGGAAGCTCAGCGCGACGCCGACGGCGATGCCGCCCTTCAGGCCGATCGCCATCATCAGGTAGAGCGAGAGCCCCTTGGCCACCGCTTCCGGTACGCTCAGGTCCGAGCGCAACAGGCCCGCCGCGAGTCCAAGCGCGAAGAACATCACCGGGAGCGGCAACAGGATGGCGAGGTCGATCATTGCGGACGGGCCATAGCCGTCCGGGCTGCGCTAGGGAAGCAAACGCTACGCCGCGCGCCGACCCGCGTGCGCGTGCCCGCGCCGGAGGACAGCCGGCTAGGGCGATGGCCGACGGGCGCGCGTGACCAGGAGGATCGACAGCGACGAAGGCCGTGACGAGTACGCGCAACCATGGACAGGCGCGCCTCCACGCGCGACGCTCCGCCACAAGAAAAGACCGGAGGATCCGATGCCGATGCACCGCCGCGCCCTGCTCACCGGCGCCACCGCCGCCATCGCCGCGCCAGGCATCCTGCGCGCGCAGGGCGACTGGCGCCCCTCCCGCCCGGTGCAGCTGCTGGTGCCCTTCGCGGCCGGTTCCGGCACCGACGCCATCTCCCGCATCATGGCGAACGCGCTGGAGGAAGCCTGGGGTCAGCGCGTGGTGGTGGACAACCGTGCCGGCGCGAACGGGTCCATCGCCGCCGTCGCCACCGCGCGTGCCGCGCCCGACGGCCACACGCTGATGATGACCACGAACACGCCGCACGGCGCGAACCCGACGCTGATGCGCCAGCTCGACTACGACCCGATCGGCGATTTCACCCCGATCATGAATACCGGCAACTACATCTTCGTCTTCGCCGTGGGCGAGACGGTGCCGCACACCGACCTGGCCGCCTTCCTCGCCGCCGCCCGCGCGCGGCCGGGCCAGCTCAGCTACGCTTCGGGCAATGGCACCGGCATCCTCGCAGGCGCGACGATCGCGCGGCTTGGGGGCGTCCAGCTGCTGCACGTGCCCTATCGCAGCACGCCGCCGGCGATGGTGGACGTGATCGGCGGGCGGGTGACGGGGATGGTCATCGACCTCGCCGCCGGCTGGGCGAATATCCGCGCCGGCAAGCTGCGCTCGCTGGGACAGACGACGCGCGCGCGCAGCCGCCTGATCCCGGACATGCCTTCCCTGCACGAGGCAGGACTCGATGGCTTCAACATCGTCTCCTGGGCCGGGCTGATCGGCCCGGCGCGCATGCCGCCGGAGATGGTCGCGAGCATCAACGCCGTCGCGCGGCGCGTGTGGGACCGGCCCGAGACCGCCGCCCGCCTCGACGCGATCGGGTTCGAGGCGGGTGTCTCCGGTGCCTCAGAATTCGCCACCTTCATCCGCGACGAGATCGCCACCTGGGGCCAGCTTGCCCGCGCCGCGGGGATTGAGCCGGAGTAGCTATGCGGCGCGCGCTTGCCGGATGATCGACTTGAAACGCGCGATCACGTTGGGCAGGCCCTCGAAGATGCTCTGCCCGATGAGAAAGTGGCCGATACTGACTTCGCTCAATTCGGGGAAGGCCGCGACGGGGGGCAGCGTCTCGTAGCTCAGCCCATGCCCGGCATGGACGATGAGGCCGGCGGCCGCGCCAAGGCGCGCCCCCTCCGCCAGGCGAGCGAGGTGCGCAGCCGTCGGGTCCTCGGCAAAGGCGCCGGTGTGAAGCTCGATCGCCTGGGCGCCGATCGCGCGCGCGGCTTCGATCTGCGCGGCGTCGGCCTCGACGAAGATCGCGACCTCGATCCCCGCGCCCGCCAGCCGCGCGACGGCATCGCGCAGCGGCGCGCCGGAGGCGATGATGTCGAGCCCGCCTTCGGTCGTCAGCTCGGCGCGCTTTTCGGGGACGATGCAGCAGGCGGGCGGGCGCAGCGACAGCGCCATCGCGATCATCTCCTCGGTC
Organism: Pseudomonadota bacterium; assembly: GCA_040386655.1. Lineage (GTDB taxonomy): Bacteria > Pseudomonadota > Alphaproteobacteria > Acetobacterales > Acetobacteraceae > Plastoroseomonas. The sequence continues at coordinate 5,846 of JAZKFA010000327.1, forward strand.
GCCGCCATCTCGAAGTTCAGCCGTCCCTCGACCTCGGCCGCGACGCGCTGGAGGTCATTGTCGCGGATGTGCCGGCGATCCTCGCGCAGATGAATGGTGATGCCGTTCGCACCCGCATTCATCGCGAGCTTCGCCGCCTTGACCGGGCAGGGATGCGCCCCGCCGCGCGCGTTCCGCAGCGTGGCCACGTGGTCGATGTTCACGGAGAGGGCGAGCGGGGTCATGCATTACGCCTTTGCGCGATCGCGGCAGCAAGCCGGATGGCGGCGATGAGGGAGGATGGGCTGGCCCGCCCGGTGCCGGCGATATCGAGCGCGGTACCGTGGTCCGGGCTGGTGCGCACGATGGACAGGCCGAGCGTGACGTTCACGCCGCCATCCATGTCCAGCGCCTTGATCGGGATCAGCGCCTGGTCGTGATAGAGGCAGATGGCCGCGTCGTAGCCGGGGCGCGCATGGGCGGTGAACATGGTGTCCGGCGGCATCGGTCCGCGCGCGTCGATGCCCTCCGCACGCAGTGCTGCGATGGCCGGTGCCACGATGTCGATTTCCTCGCGCCCCAGCGTCCCCGCCTCGCCGGCATGCGGGTTCAGTCCGGCGATGGCCAGGCGGGGCTGCGCGATCCCGAAGTCGCGGATCAGCGCGGCATGCGCGATGCGGGCGTGGGTGACGATGAGCTCGGGCGTCAGCCGCGCGATGGCGACGGCCAGCGGCTCATGCACGGTGATGGGCACCACGCGCAGCATGGGCGAGGCGAGCATCATCACGGCCGGCACGCCGGTCCCCGCGATCTCGCCAAGGAATTCGGTGTGCCCGGGATGCTTGAAGCCGGCCGCGTAGAGCGACGCCTTCTGGATGGGGTTGGTGACGATGCCGCCCGCGCGGCCGGCACGGGCGAAGGTCACAGCTTCCTCGATGGAGGCGATGATCGCCGCGGCGTGGTCGGTGCGCGGCTGGCCGGCGGTGATGGGGCTGGGCAGGGGCCGGTGCAAAACGGGCAGCGCCTCGGCGAAGGCGGCGGCCGCCTGTTCCGGCGCGGTGATCTCCTCCACCGGCACGCCGCGAATGCCGCTGATATCGCCGATAAGGAAGAAGGGCGTGCCTGCATCGCGTAGCGCGGACCAGGCGCCGGCCGCGATCTCGAAGCCGATGCCGGCCGGTTCGCCCATGGTGAGTGCGAGGGGGATCATCCCCCGATGGTGGTGTGTGCCGCCGCACCGGGCAAGATGCCGCAGTGCTCGTCCGCTGCCGGGACCAAGGAACAAAAACAAAAGAAAGGGGTGCGGGGGAATTCCTTCCCCCGCCGCTTGCTGTCTTCAGGCCGGAATATTCAGCAACCTTGCCGCCGTCCCCCCGAGCACCGCCACCATCTGCTCCTGCGTCAGCGATTCACTCGCCAGGATATGGTCCACCGGCCGCATCTGCCACGGGAAGGGATAGTCGCTGCCCAACACGATCTGCCCCGGGCCAACCTGTGCGGCCAGGTGCCGGATCGCCTCGGGGCTGAACACCAAGCTGTCGAACCAGATCTGGTTGAGGTACTCGGAGGGCCGTTTGCGCAGGGTGATCGCGGCGTTGCAGCCCTGCGGGTTCACCATGCAGGCGTGGTCGGACCGGTCCGCGTAGCTCGGCAGGAAGCCGCCGCCATGGGCCGCGATGATCTTCAGCCCTGGGTGGCGGTCCAGCGTTCCCTCGAAGATCATCTTGGACAGCGCGATGGTGGTGTCGAGCGGATTGCCGATGGTGTTGCCCAGCCAGCCATTGCCGGTAAAGCGGCGGTTCAGCTCGGGCGTGCCGCTGGGGTGGATGAACAGCACCGCCCCCAGCTCCTCGGCCTTCGCCCAAACGGGGCTGAAGCGTGCGTCGGAGAAATCCACGCCATCCACATTGGCGGCGATCGCCGCACCCTTCAGGCCCTGGCGGCGGAATGCCGTCTCCAGCTCCTGCACGGCGAGCGCGGGGTCCTGCAGCGTCAGGGAGCAGAAGCCGGCGAAGCGGTCCGGATGGGCCGCGCAGAGCTCGGCCATCTTCTCGTTGTTGATGCGCACAATGCCGGCGGCCAGGTCGCGCGGCTTGTTGTACCAGTAGGGATTGACCGAGAGCACCTCCATGTCGACGCGCTGCGCATCCATCGCGGCGAAGCGCTGGGCCAGCGTGATCACCGTCTCATCGCTGCCGCGCACGGTGGAGCGCGGCGGCGCGGCCTCCGCGCCGAGCTGGGCGGCGGCCTCGGGGAAGACGCAATGGGCGTGGACGTCGATGGTCTTTACCCGACGCCCGCCAACGGCGACCGCCTGGCGTGGGCTGGCCCCCGTCTGGGCATGGGCGGCGCCGAGCAACCCGCAGGAGCAGAAGGCGACGCCGGCGGCGGCGCCGAGGAAATTGCGGCGAGAGGTCATGTCCTGGTTCCCCCGTGTTGTTGCGGGAAGCCTCGCGCGATTCCAGCCCAGGCGCCAGCGCGGTGGCGCCGCGTTCAGCCGCCGCTCAGCACGACTTGAAGACGCCGGCCGATGCCTGGCTGCTGCTCGACCATGAACTGGATCACGACGGTGCTGTTGTCCTGCGCCGAGACACGGTAGCGGGCGCGCAGCGGCGGCCGCGGCAGGCCGCGTGGCACCTCCTCCTCCACGACGCGGTACAGCGTGCCGTTGAGGCGGCGGAGCAGGCGGTCCACGGCGTTGAACAGCTGGCTCTCGTCCATCCCGATCAGCTCCAGCAGGCAGGCGCCGTCCTGGTCCCGCCGCGCGAGGAACAAGACGCGGGCGGAGTGCAGCATGGACCATCCGCGCGCCGGCCCGCGCGGCATCATGCGCGCGACCAGAGCCGGGTCCGGGATGGCGGTGAGGCCCAGGATGCGCGCGCCGTCATCGATGTCGTCGGGGGCGAGGAAAAGGCACACCATCCCGAAGCTCGCGGCGGCGAGTTCGGCGAATTCCCCGTCGCCGGATTGCGCGGCGGCGGGGCGGGGCAGCGCCGCCCCGGCGAGGAGCAGCAAGGCGAGGCAGAGGCTGCGAAGGGGGCGGGCCATGCAATGCTCCTCGACGTGCCCTAGGATGCGGGACGAGCACCCGCCCAGCAAGGCAAAGCGGGACGGTAAGGGAGGCGTTGCATGCAGGATTTCGAATTGCCCGAGGCGACCCTCGCGCTGCAGGCCGTGGCGCGCGATTTCGCCCGCGATGTCCTGGCGCCGAACGCCCTCGCCTGGGATGCCGAGCGGCACTTCCCGGTGGCCGAGATGCGGCAGGCGGCGGCACTTGGCATGGCGGCGCTTTACGTGCGGGAGGCCTCGGGCGGCGCGGGCCTGTCGCGCCTGGACGCGGCGGTGGTGTTCGAGGCGCTGGCCACGGGCTGCCCGACCATCTCCGCCTTCCTGTCCATCCACAACATGGTCGCCTGGATGGTGGACCGGTTCGGGAACGACGCGCAGCGGGCCGCCCTGCTGCCGGGCCTGATCGGGATGGACACGATCGCGAGCTACGCGCTGACCGAGCCCGGCGCCGGCAGCGACGCGGCGGCCTTGTCGACACGCGCGCGGCGGGAGGGAGACCACTATGTCCTCGACGGCACCAAGCAGTTCATTTCCGGCGCGGGCGCTTCGGACATCTATCTCACCATGGTGCGCACCGGCGGGCCGGGTGCGGGCGGGGTCTCCGCGCTGTTGGTGCCCAAGGACACGCCGGGTCTGAGCTTCGGGGCGAACGAGAAGAAGATGGGCTGGAACGCACAGCCGACGCGCCAGCTGATTTTCGAAGGCGCACCGGTCCCCGTCTCCGCCCTGCTGGGTGAGGAGGGGCAGGGGTTTCGCTTCGCCATGGCGGGGCTCGACGGCGGGCGGGTGAACATCGCCGCCTGCTCGCTCGGTGGAGCGGAGGCCGCGCTGGCGATCGCGCTGGACTACGTGAAGGAGCGGCGCGCCTTCGGCAGGCCGGTGGCCGATTTCCAGGCGACCCAGTTCCGCCTCGCCGACATGCGCACGGAACTGGAGGCGGCGCGCGCGCTGCTGTGGCGCGCGGCCGGCAAGCTCGATGCCGGCGCGCCGGATGCGGGGCAGTTCTGCGCCATGGCCAAACGCTTTGTGACCGACACCGGGCATCAAGTGGCGGATCAGGCACTGCAACTGCTCGGCGGCTATGGCTACCTTCAGGATTACGGCGTGGAGAAGATCGTTCGGGACCTGCGGGTGCATCGCATCCTGGAGGGTACCAACGAGATCATGCGGGTGATCGTGTCGCGCGGGATGCTCGCATAGAAGGGGGACCTTCCAATGGGCGTTTGGATGTCGGTCGACAGCGTCACGCCCGATCTGACGCGCGTGCGCAACCTCTTCGTCAATCTCTACTGCCTCGGCACGGCGGACTCATGGGTCCTGGTCGATGCCGGCCTGAAGGGTTCGGCGAGTGGCATCATTCGTGCCGCTGAACAGCACTTCGGGAAGGGGGCGAAGCCGAAGGCGGTCATCCTCACCCATGGGCATTTCGATCATGTCGGTGCTTTCCCGGCCTTGTTTGAGACATGGGATGTGCCGGTCTATGCCCATGCGCTCGAGGCGCCGTTCCTGACAGGGCAGTCGCCCTACCCGCCGCCGGATCCGACGGTGGGCAAAGGGATGATGGCGCTGCTGTCCTTCACCTATCCCAACAAGCCGATCGACCTCGGCGGACGTCTCCGCTTGTTGCCCGGCGATGGCAGTGTTCCCTTCGCGCCAAGCTGGCGCTGGATCCACACGCCTGGCCACACCCCCGGGCACGTCTCGCTGTTCCGCGACAGCGACCGCTGCCTGATCGCGGGCGACGCTTTCGTCACGACCAAACAGGAATCCGTCGCGATGGTGGCGACGCAGAAGGAAGGGGTCTTCGGACCGCCATCCTATTTCACGCCGGACTGGAATGCCGCCCACGCGTCCGTCAGCCGCCTGGCGAAGCTCGACCCCGAGATCGCCGCGACCGGCCACGGCAAGCCTTTGCGTGGGCCGGAACTGCGGTCGGGCCTGCAAAGGCTGAACACCGGGTTCGACGACATCGCTCTGCCCAGGCAAGGGCGCTACGTGCCCAAGGACCACAGGACACGCAGCATGGAGGGTGCATGATTTCGGCGCCTGGGGGTGATGAGCTTGCAACCTGCAGGTGATTGTCTGCTAAGAATTTCTCCCATGCGTTTAATCATCCCCGCACTCGCCGCTCTGCTGCCCTTGGCGGCCCAGGCGCAGGCGCCGCGCCAGCAGGTGGTGCCGGCAGGCGACCTGGTGGCGATCGCGCCCCGCGGTGCGCCGCCGCCGGCTGCCATTGAAGTCACGGTGGCCGCGCCCGCACCGGGTGGCGGACGCATCGGCGCCGCACCACCCGGCTGGGTCGCCCCAGCGCGGCCGCTCTCATTCGGGCGCGCCTTCTCAGGCTTTTCGGGCGAGGCGGACAGCCTCGGCAGCGCGGCGATCCAGGCCGCACCCACGCTACTGGGCCTGGCCGGCGTGGCCGCGCTGACGACGCTGTTCGGCGGTCGGCCTGGGGGTAGCAGCGGCGGCGGCGCGAGCAATTCCGGCGCGGCCACGACGAGCACCTCCGCCGGGATCGCGGCGCCCACCAGCACCCGCTGAGGCTGGACCGCGCGGCCGGGCGCG
>JAZKFA010000328.1:0-1253 GCA_040386655.1 Pseudomonadota bacterium
CGCCGCCTTTATATGGAATGTGGACAATGTCGAGTTTGGTCATGGACTTGAACAATTCCATCGCCAGGTGGTTGCTCGCACCATTCCCGGAAGACGCATAATTAAGCTTGCCCGGATTGGCGCGAGCATAGTCGATCAATTCCCTGACATTGCGGACGGGCAAAGAGCTACTCACGGCAAGGACGTTGGGCGTGCTGGCGAGGAGAGCGATCGGGATCAAGTCCTTGGTTGGACTGTAGGACAAGTTGGGGTACAAGGCTGGACTAATTGTCAGGCTGCTGGTGCCTAGCAGCAGGGTATAACCATCGGGAGCAGCTTTCGCAACAATATCGCCGCCCAGGTTGGAGCCGGCGCCGGGACGGTGTTCGACCACCATGACCTGCCCGGTTTGCTCCTGGAATTTCTGTGCGAGCAGGCGCGCCATGATGTCCGTGAGGCCGCCGGGCGGAAAAGGGACGATGACCCGCACCGGCCGCTCCGGGAACCCCTGAGCGCGGACGGGTGCGGCGGCGTGGCCAAGGATGGTGGCACCAAGCAGCGCAGGCAGTGCACGGCGAGCGATCATGAAGGCGTCTCCGGGGCGCGCCCGGCCTGGGCGCGTGCAAAGCACCGCATGCGGCGCCGCCGCGATCAACCGAAATCCACCGGCGGTGAGGCCCGCCCTCGAAGCCGCCAGGGCGCGGCCTGCTGCCGAAGGGCCTCGCGATCGTTAGCGCGCCTCGGCGATCTCCAGGTGTGCGGCACCGTTCTGGCGCAGCCTGGCCATCTGCGCGGGGGCGCAGCGCTGGTTCGCGAAGATGGGGCTGTCCGGCTGCACCACCTCGAGCTTGCCGCGCACGCGGCAGACGTAGGTGCCGGCATTGGCCGGCGAGGCACCGTGCCAGCGGCGCAGCACCTCGACCCAGTCGCCACTGCGCTGATGGTGGCCGCGGAGGAAGTCAGCGGCCCACTCGGCGGCGGCGCGAGGGTCGAGCGGCCACGTCTGGCCGCGGGCATGCACGCCGGCATTGATCTGCAGGCAACCCGCCATCACCGATGAGCCGCCGCTTGCCAGCAGAAGGCGATCGGCTTCGGCGCGGCTTTCGGGGAAATGGGCGCGGCCGCGGATGCTCAGCGCATGGGCGTGAAGCCCGGATTCATTCAGCCCGATTGCGACGAGAAGCCCGGCCGGCAGGTCATGGCGGCGTTCGGCCGAGCGCAGGGCCGAGAGGCAGGCTGCGCGCGGCGATCCACGGGCCGCGAGGCTTGCATCC
>JAZKFA010000328.1:1263-15743 GCA_040386655.1 Pseudomonadota bacterium
GCCCACGGCGGCGCCGCGGCGGCGCGGAGCGATGGGATCGCCGCACCCGGCGGCAAGCGTAGGGCAGGGGCGGCGGCAAGCGGGTCGACGACCATGTTGATCGGGCGCGTCAGGCCCGCCGGTCGCGATAGGGAGGCGAAGGCGGCATCGCCCGAGGCGCTGGTCTGCGCGGCCGTGGGACCGGCGCCGATAAGGCAGGCGAAGGCGCCGGCGCCGAGCAAGGCGGCGAAGGCACGAAACCTGGCGGCAAAACGCTGGGCGAGGCGGACCCGGCCGGGATGATGGCGTCCGAGGGACACCGGGTTCGAAGACCTCAACCCGAGGCCGCGGGATCCGAGAGGCTGGCTGCCCCGCCGCAAAGCGCGCTGGGACGTCGCCACGTGCAACCGCCGGGGGGGCGGGGGCAGACCGTTTGCGCTCGTCATTGACATGCCCAGTAGCATGTCGTGCGAGCGTGTCAAACACAGGCTTGTCAAACCCCGACTCTAAAGATGGGAATTGGGGATTTAGGCAGCAATGGGGCAAAGTAAAATACAGTATTCAATACTGATACTCTCCGACGCAGCGGCATGTTCTTTCAATCTTTCTGGCAATTTTTTCACTAATTCCAGCGCAGCGGCTGGCCGGGGCTACATCATCTGACCCCAGGGCACATTGCAAATTCGTATCGGAAATGGGCCGCCTTGACCGGCCCTTGTGCCGACGGCACCTTGGCGTCACGGGGCTTACCGCGATCGCCCCGCGAGGCTCCGGCCCAAGCATCGCGTCCAGCACCCTGAAGGGGAGTGGACGATCATGGCCGCACCAAGTTCCATCACCGTCGAACAGCTTCTCCGCCGCCTCGGCCTGCCCGATACGCCCGTGCTCATCGATGTCCGCACCGAGGAGGATTTCGCCGCCGACCCGCGCCTGGCGCCCTGCGCGCTGCGCCGGGACTGGCGCAACGTGGACGAGTGGGCCGGCGCGTTCGCGGGCCGCCGCACCGTCATCATCTGCCATCGCGGCGCAAAGCTCAGCCATGGCGTCGCGGCCTGGCTGCGCGAGGCGGGCGTCGCGGCCGAAACCCTCGAGGGCGGCTTCCTTGCCTGGGCCGCCGCGGGGGCGCCGCTGCTCGACCATGCCGCGCTGCCGCCGCGCGGGCGCGATGGCCGCACCACCTGGGTGACGCGGGCGCGGCCGAAGGTGGACCGCATCGCTTGCCCCTGGCTGATCCGCCGCTTCATCGACGCCGAGGCACGCTTCCTGTTCGTCGCCCCCTCCGAGGTCGCCGATGTCGCCGACCGCTTTGGTGCCATTGCCTTCGACGCCGAGGGGGCCCGGTTCGGCCATCGCGGCGGCCGGTGCAGCTTCGACGCCATGATCGAGGATTTTGCCCTCTCGACGCCTGCGCTAGAGCGTCTTGCACTGCTGGTGCGCGGGGCGGATACCGGCCGCCTGGACCTGGCCCCCGAGGCGGCGGGACTGCTGGCCGCCTCGCTCGGCCTGTCGCGCCTGTACCGGGACGACCTGGCGCAGCTGGAAGCGGGCATCGGGCTGTATGACGCTTTCTACCGCTGGTCGCGCGATGCGACCGGCGAAACCCATGCCGCGGTGGCCGATGCATGAATGACGCTTCTTCCCCTCTGCCGCCGCCGGCATTGCCGCGCCTGTCCCAAGCGCTCCGCGTCTGGGTGCGGATCGGTTGCCTCTCCTTTGGCGGCCCGGCCGCCCAGATCGCGCTGATGCACCGCGAAGTGGTGGACCAGCACCGCTGGGTTTCGGATGCGCGGTTCCTCCACGCACTGAATTTCTGCATGCTGCTACCAGGGCCGGAGGCGCAACAGCTGGCGACCTACCTCGGTTGGCTGATGCACGGGGTGCGCGGCGGGCTGGTCGCAGGGCTGCTGTTCATCATCCCCGGTGCCGTGGTGATGCTGGCGCTGTCGCTGCTCTACGCCACCTTCGGCGACGTCCCGGTGGTGGCGAGCTTGTTCTTCGGCCTGAAATGCGCGGTGCTGGTGGTGGTGATCGAGGCGCTGCTGCGCGTTGCTCGCCGCGCGCTGAAGGGCAGGGTGCCCTGGGTGGTGGCAATCCTTGCCTACGTCGCGCTGTTCGCATTCGGGGCGCCCTTCCCGCTGGTCGTCCTTGCCGCGCTCGCGCTGGGCTATGCCTGGCCCTCGGCCTTTGCGGCGGCAGGGCACGGGCAGGCGAAGGCCGGGCCACCCGCGCTGCTCGACGCGATCATCGCAGCCGACCCGGGGCGCATTGCGCGCGCGGCGCCCGCGGCGCGGCGGGCCAGCATCTTCGCACTGCTGCTCTGGGCGGCGCCGGTGATCGCGACCTGGGGCACCAGCCCGTTCGGCGACATCGCCTGGTTCTTCTCCAAGATGGCGGTGGTGACCTTCGGCGGCGCCTACGCGGTGCTGGCCTATGTCGCGCAGGAGGCGGTGGAGCGCTACGCTTGGCTATCCGCGGCCGACATGCTGGCGGGTCTTGGTCTCGCGGAGACCACCCCTGGGCCGCTGATCCTGGTGCTGCAGTTCGTGGGCTTCCTCGGCGCGCATCAGGCCGGCGGCATTTCGGCGGGCGTGGTGGGCAGCCTGCTTGCGATCTGGGTTACCTTCCTGCCCTGCTTTGCCTGGATCTTCCTCGGCGCGCCTTGGGTCGAGACGTTGCACGCAATCCCTCGCCTGAAGGGCGCGCTGGCCGGGGTGACGGCTGCTGTCGTGGGCGTGATCGCGAACCTTGCCGTGTGGTTCGGGCTGCAGGTGCTGTTCGCCGAACGCGTGACCGTCTTCTCGGGGTTGGAGCTACCGGTGCTGGGCAGCCTGGATTGGCGCGCGGCGCTGCTCGCGCTGTTGGCGGGGCTATGCCTGTTCGGGACTCGCCTGGGCCTCGTTCGCACGCTCGCGATCAGTGCTGCGGCGGGCGGGATGTTGCGCCTGATTTGACGCGGGCGTCTCGCGCAGTGTGGAGGGGTCGGGGAAGCGCAGCCGCACGCAGGCTCCCCCGCCCTCGGCATGGGTGAACTCGACCTCTCCGTGCAGGCGGCTGGCCATGCTGCGCACGATCATCAGGCCGAGGCTGCTGCGGTCGGGCGTCCGATCGACGGGGAAGCCCGGACCGTTATCGGTGACGGTGAGCAGCCACTCCGCGCCGATTTGCCGCAGCTTCACCTCGAGCGTGCCGTCGGTGCGGCCCTCGAAAGCGTGCTTCAACGCGTTGGTCGTCACCTCCGCCACCACCATGGCCAGCGAGGTGCCGGCCGCGGGGCCGATGTCCACGACAGGCGCCTCGACGGTGAGCTTCACGTCCTGGCGGCCCGCGGCGGCCAGTACATCCCCTGTGATCTCCTTCAGCGCGGTACCAATGCCCTCGCCGCCCAACGCAGGATCGTGCAGCCGGCGATGAACGCGCGCGAGGGTGCTCAACCGCATCGACGCCGCGTCGATGGCGGCCTTGCCTTCGGATTGCGGCGCCAGCAGGCGCCCCTGCAGCGACAGGATGGAACTGATCATCTGCATCCCGTTCGCCACGCGGTGCTGCAATTCCTGGAACAGAATCTGCTGAAGTTGCCGCTGCCGCTCCAGCTCCTGCCCCTTCACGTCACGGCGGCGGAGCGATTCCACCAGCATCGCAACCAAGCCGATCTGGGAAACACAGACCGTTGCGAAGAACAGCAGCGCGAGCGGCTTCTGTGGCCACACCAGCGCAAAGCTTCCGCGCGGTTCCAGGAAGAAGTACCACGCGGACAGTAAGGAGGCGACGGCAACGGGGCACGCGGCGCGCCATCCGCCAAAATAGGCAGTGAACAGGACCGCGAGAATGAAGGTGATGAAGGGCAACCCGTCGAGCAGGGTTTCGCCGAAGTACCGGACTCCGAATGCGGCTGCGAACAGTGCAAAACCCAGGGTATAGTCCCGCAGCGTTTCCCGCCGTAGATTTGGCCGTACCCAGTCAGGCATGCGTCACTCGACTCGTCATGTGGGACTGAGCGTAACAACGCCGCGCGGTGGTCACATTATCCTGGGACACAACCATGATCCTTGTAGAAGCTTGATCTATGCTCCCCCCATTGTGTTGTAGCGCTTGCCCCTTGCGGCCGCTACCCGGATTCAAATCGCTTCCGCAAGATAAGTTGGCTCCGATCTTCAGCTTGAAGATCGGCCAGCGGATCGTGCCACCGGGCAGCAACATCATCGCTGAAGGTGATGCCGCCACGCACCTGTACACGGTGCTGCGCGGCTGGGCGTTTCGCTACAAGTCCCTGCCTGACGGTCGGCGGCAGATCCTCAACATCCTGCTGCCCGGTGACCTCGTTGGCATGCAGTCGGAGTTGATGGCAGCAGCCCCGCACAGCGTGGAGGCGCTGACCGAGGTGACGCTCTGCGCCTTCGGCACGGACGCCCTGTGGACGCTGTTCCGCACCGAGCCCGAACTTGCCCTCGACATCACCTGGCTGACGGCAAACGAAGAGCGGATTGTCGATGAAGCGCTGGTGAGCGCCGGGCGTCGCACCGCACTCGAACGTGTCGCGGCATTGCTGGTACACCTCTTCAAGCGTGCATCCGGTGCCGGACTGGCCCACCACGGCAGCGTGCCGCTGCCACTCACCCAGGCGCATATCGCGGATACGCTGGGCTTGTCCCTGGTGCACACCAATCGAACACTCCAGCACCTGCGCAAGCGGGAGTTGATCCGCCTGGATGATGGCCGCCTTTCGATCGGGGACCTCAGCTCGCTTGCGCGCGTAGCGGCCTACTGGGAGGCAGTGCCCGCCAACAGGCCCCTGCTCTGAGGCTTCAGCCCGAGTTTGCCTCGGGCTGAATGGGGCCGCGATCCGGGATCGAAGGCGGCGGCACTTCCTGGGGAATGGGTTGCGAAGGCTCCCTGACAGGCGGGGGAGACTCCGGCACCTCCGGCGGGCGGGGCGGCGGGCCAGGGATGGGCAGTTCCGGCCGGCTGGGGTCTGAAGCGCTGGTCATTCGTGTCATCACCTCAGCGGTTCGGCGCGCCGGTGGCGGGCGCCGAGGCAGGGGGCGAGACGAAGCTGCCCGACCTCGGCATCAACGCCGAGGCGTCAGGGGCCACGCCCGTGGCCGGAGGAGCGGCGCCGGCTGTCGCCGGTGCAGGCACCTGGCCGGCGCCCGGCTGCATACCCGGGGCATCGCCCGCCCGGCTGCCAGGCGGCATGGGGCTCGGGTTCACACTCTGGGCGGTGGTGCCACCGGTATTGCCGGGCTGCATGCCGGGCGCATCACCGGCCCTGCTGCCGGGGGGCATCGGCGACGGGTTGATGGTCTGCGCCGTGCCCGTCCCACTTTGCGAACCTGTGCCGCCTGAGCCGCTTGGCTGCGTACGTGGCTCGGGAGCGGTTGCGGCCGAAGGCGCGGGCTGCGCCGGGGTTGCACGCGGCTGAGGCCCTGTCGCGCTGGGGGCGCTGCCGCCGGGTACAGGCGTCGGAACCGGTCCGCTGGACGTGCCGGCCGGGGGCTGAACCTGTGCCGTGTTGGGGCCGGGAACCGGCTGCGTGCTCGTGTTCGCGGGCGGCGCAGCCTGCGCCGTGGTCGGTCCAGGGATGGGCTGTGTAGAGCTGTTGCCTGGGCTCGTCTGTGCAATCGCCGCGCCGCTGGCCAGTAGGCCCGCGACCAGGGCCGTCATGCTGTGCATTCGCATCGTTTTCCTCCGGTTGGAGCGTGAGGAAAATAAACGCGGGCCTCATGCGGGAGTTGCCGCCGCCGGGGTTACCCCAGACGCAGGGCCACGCTCTCCGCATGAGCGTCCAGGCCCTCGGCCCGGGCGAGTGCGACAGCGGCAGGACCCACCGCGGCCAGGGCCGCCGCATCCGCCGCGACCCAGGTCGTGCGCTTGAGGAAATCGAACACCGAAAGGCCAGAGGCGAAGCGCGCCGTGCGGCCGGTGGGCAGCACGTGGTTGGGGCCGGCCACGTAGTCACCCACCGCCTCGGGGCAGAAGCGGCCGAGGAAGACCGCACCGGCATGGCGGATCTTCGCCATCAGCGCGCGCGGGTCCGCGACCATGAGCTGGAGATGCTCAGGCGCGAGCCGGTTGGTCAGCGCCGCCGCTTCGTCGAGCTCGCGCGCGAGGATGATCGCGCCGTGCCGCCGCCAGCTTTCCCCCGCGATCGCCGCGCGCGGCAGGGTCAGCAGAGCATGCTCCACCGCCGCTGCCACCGCATCGGCCAGTCCGGCGTCGGTGGTGATCAGCAGCGACTGAGCGCTCTCGTCGTGTTCGGCCTGGGCGAGAAGGTCCATCGCGATGTGGGCCGGATCGTTCGCACCATCGGCGATGATCACCACCTCCGACGGGCCCGCGATGGAATCGATCCCCACACGGCCGAAAACCTGGCGCTTGGCTTCCGCAACATAGGCGTTGCCCGGGCCGGTGATGCGATCGACGCCTGCGATGGAGGCGGTGCCATAGGCGAGCGCGGCAACGGCCTGCGCACCGCCCACGCGCCAGACTTCTGTGACGCCCGCGCGCTGCGCGGCCGCGAGGACCAACGGGTTCAGCGCGCCATCGGGCGTCGGCACGCAGATCGCAGTGCGCGGCACGCCCGCGATAACAGCGGGGATGGCATTCATCAGCACTGAAGAGGGGTAGCTCGCTTTCCCGCCGGGAACGTAGAGGCCCACGGCATCAAGCGCGCCCCAGCGCATTCCCAAGGTGAGGCCCACGGCGTCGGTGGTCTCGATATCGCGCGGCATCTGCGCCTGGTGGAAAGCCGCGATGCGCGCCGCAGCGAGATCGAGCGCCGCGAGCAGTTCCGTCGGCACCGAGGCCGTGGCCGCCGCGATCTCGGCGGCCGTCACGCGCAGCGCGCCAGCATCCGCCGGGCGCCAGCGGTCGAATTGCGCGGTGTAGTCGATCAGGGCCGCGTCGCCCTCCGCCCGCACCCGCGCGATGATGGCCGCGACGGCGGCATCCACCGCCGCCGTGGTCGCGCGCGGATCGTCGAGCTGCGCCTGGAAGGCTGCCTCAAACCCCACATCGCCTGTGTCGAGCCGGATCACGGGGAAGGGGCCTCGAGTGCTGAGCGGAAGCGTTCGATCCAGGCGCCGATCGCCTCGGGCCTCGTCTTCAGCGCTGTGCGGTTGACGATCAGCCTCGAGGTGACGGGCGCGATCACCTCCGTCTCGACCAGCCCGTTCGCCTTCAACGTTGAGCCGGTCTGCACCAGGTCAACGATCAGCTGCGCGAGGCCGAGCGAAGGGGCCAGCTCCATCGCGCCGTTCAGGTGCACGATCTCCGCCTGCACGCCGCGTTCGGCGAAGTGGCGGCGGGCGATGTTGGGGTACTTCGTCGCAACGCGCACGCGCGACCATTGCGCAGGGTTCTCGGCCGCGTCGCGCTCGGCGGGTTCCGCGATGGAGACGCGGCAGCGCCCCACGCCGAGGTCGAGCGGGGCGTAGATCTCCGCATCGTCGAATTCCATCAGCACATCCGCCCCGCAGATACCGATCTGCGCCGCGCCATGGGCCACGAAGGTCGCGACATCGAAGGGCCGCACGCGCACCACGTCCAGCATCGGGTCCGAGGTCGGGAAGCGCAGGCGGCGGCTATCCTCATTGGTGTAGTCATCGGCCGGCACGATGCCCGCGCGGGAGAGAAGCCCGCCGAGTTCCGCCAGGATGCGTCCCTTCGGCAGGGCCAGGATGACAGGTCCGCTCATGCCGTCACGCGCGCGATGTCCGCGCCCACCGCGGCGAGCTTCGCCTCGATCCGCTCATAGCCTCGGTCGAGATGGTAGACGCGGTTCACCGTCGTCTCCCCGGTCGCCGCCAGTCCCGCAAGGATGAGCGAAACCGATGCGCGCAGGTCCGTCGCCATCACCGGCGCACCGGACAACCGGCCCACGCCGCGGATGATGGCGGAGGAGCCATGCACGTTGATGCGCGCGCCCATGCGGTTCAGCTCGGGGACATGCATGAAGCGGTTCTCGAAGATGGTCTCGGTCAGCATCGCGGCGCCCTCGGCGACGCACATCAGCGCCATGAACTGCGCCTGCATGTCGGTGGCGAAGCCGGGGAAAGGCTCGGTCACGACATCGGTGCCGTGCAATCCGTTCAGCCGGCTGACCTGCAACCCGTCCGCCGCCTCGCGTACATCCACACCCGCATCGCGCAAGGTGCGCGTCACCGCGCCGAGATGGTCCAGCCGCGCGCCTTCGAGCAGCAGCGAACCGCCGGTGATCGCGGCCGCGATCGCGAAGGTCCCCGCCTCGATCCGGTCGGGGATGATGCCGTGCGTCGCACCCGACAGCCGAGCGGCACCCTTGATGCGCAGACGGTCGGAGCCGATGCCCTCGATATCAGCGCCCATCGCCATCAGGCAGCGCGCGAGGTCACCGATCTCGGGCTCGCGCGCGGCATTGACCAACTCGGTCTCGCCCGATGCGAGCGCGGCGGCCATCAGCAGATTCTCGGTCGCGCCCACCGAGACCTGCGGGAAGATGATGCGCGCGCCCTGCAAGCCGCCATCGGGCGCCACCGCCTCGATATAGCCGGCGTCCACGGTGATGGTCGCACCCATCGCCTCCAAGCCCTTCAGGTGCAGATCCACCGGCCGCGTGCCAATCGCGCACCCACCCGGCAGCGACACCCGCGCCCGCCCATACTTCGCCAGCAACGGACCCAGCACCAGAACCGAGGCGCGCATCTTTCGCACCAAGTCATAAGGCGCCTCGAGATTGGTCGCCCGTCCGCCAAGCGTCAAAGTTCGCGCGCGCTTGTCGTGCTCGACACTCAAGCCATGCTGCGCAATCAACCCGGCCATTGTCTCGATATCCGCCAGGTCCGGCGCGTTCGTCAGTACCAGTGGCCCATCGGTCAGCAACGCACACGCCATCAACGGCAAGGTCGCGTTCTTGGCGCCGGAGACCGGGATCCGGCCCTCAAGCCGACGACCCCCGCGGATGCGAATACGGTCCATGCTCAGCGTCCTGTCGAAACTTGGGAGGGAGGAAGGCCAAGGGCTCCGCCCCTGGACCCCGCCAGGGAACTGAAGTCCCCTGGACCCCACTTTTGTTGGTGCCGAATTTGAGAGGGTGTTGAGCCTCGCCGAAGGCGCGTCGGGTTTGGGAGGGGGCGCGCAGGAGTGTTTGCGTCACGCGAAGTCCCTCGACGCGCCCCCTCCCAAACCCGACTCATCACCGCAAGCACACCGCTCCCAGTCTCAGCACCAACAGATGCGGGTCCAGGGGCCTCCAGGCTCCTGGCGGGGGTCCAGGGGGCGGAGCCCCTTGGCCGTGCTGCCCTCACAGCTTCGGCAGCGAGACGCCGCGCTGCCCCATGTATTTGCCCGCGCGGTCGGCGTAGCTGACTTCGGGTGGGGTATCGCCTTTGAGGAACAGGAACTGGCAGATGCCTTCGTTCGCGTAGACCTTGGCGGGGAGTGGGGTGGTGTTGCTGATTTCGATGGTGACCTGGCCTTCCCACTCGGGTTCGAGGGGGGTGACGTTCACGATCAGCCCGCAGCGCGCGTAGGTGGATTTGCCCAGGCAGATGACTAGGATGTCGCGGGGGATGCGGAAGACCTCGACGGTGTGGGCGAGGACGAAGGAGTTGGGCGGGATGATGCAGACGGGGCCTTGGCGGGAGACGAAGCTTTCGTCCGAGAAGGCCTTGGGGTCGACGATGGCGCTGTCGACGTTGGTGAAGATCTTGAATTCGTCGGCGACGCGGCTGTCGTAGCCGTAGGAGGAGAGGCCGTAGCTGATGACGCCTTCGCGGCGCTGGGATTCGACGAAGGGCGTGATCATGCCGTGATCGGTCGCCATGCGGCGGATCCAGCTGTCGGGCATGATGGGCATGAGGGCGCCTCCTGCCGCGCGGCTTAGCGGAGAGGCGGTTTTGGGGGAAGGGGTTGCGGCGAGTCGGCGGCGGGGGCGTCTTCGCGGGCGCGCGCCTGGGCCTTGCGCTTGCGCAGGTTTTCGCGGAGCGCGGCGGCTTCGCGGGCGATGCGCTCGGCTTCGGTGCGGGTGGGGGCGGGCGGCTTCACCATGCGGCAAGGTGTGGCGGTGTAGGACGGGCGGGGCAAGGGGTTGGCGGGCGTGTTGCACCGGGGGTTGCGGTCCCGGGGTGGATGCGGCTAATCAGCCCCCGCGCATGGCCGTGACGTTTCGCGCCGGATGCTGCCGTAGCTCAGTGGTAGAGCACTCCCTTGGTAAGGGAGAGGTCGAGAGTTCAATCCTCTCTGGCAGCACCATTCGCGGCGTCTCGGGGGAGCAGGCCCTTGGCGATCAGCCCCGTCGGCGCCCCGCGCATCGCAGCGAAGAACCCGGAATAGCTGGACACGTTCATCGCCGGGCTGCCGGCGACCTTGATCTGGTACTCCGGCATCGACCACTCATCGAGCACATCGTAGCCGAGCTTGCGGAAGCCGTCGTAGATCTCGCGGCGGTTGTGGACCGCACAGGCGACCATCCAGTCGCCGACATCCTGCACGACGGCGTAGCGGTCCCGGTCGGTCAGGGGCGTCCTGTTGACCAGCACGAAGCTCGGCTTGGTTTGCACCGATGCGATGAGCTCGATCGGGTTTTCGAAGTAGTGCAGCGAGCCGGAGGCAAGCAGCAGGTCGGCGCCGTCAAGCGCGTCCATGGAGGTGGTGAAGCGGATGCGCTGTTCCTGCCTTTCCTCGGCGTAGGTTTGGCCAAAGCGGATGTTCTGCTCCAGGTCGTAGACCGTCCACGTCATGGTGGCGGGCCAGTGAAGATAGCGGTCATACCGATAGAACAGGTTGCCTGCATTGCCGCCCATGTCGAAGACGTTTTTGAGGAAGTCCTGGCGGCCAAGCAGATGGAACAAGGCTGGATAGTCGCTCAGGAGAGCCGCGTTCGGGCTGCCGAGATGCCACCGGACATTGTCGGTGTTCTCGTGGCCGCCATTGGCGTACTCCGCGATGTGCCGCTGGGCCTCGCCGATGCTTGCGAAGGGTCTGTGGAAGCCAAGGACCCGGTCGATGATGGTACGGATGGCGCGATTGTCGTGCAGCGCCTGGATGCAGGACCGGCCGGGCCGCGACCAGGCAAGCCCATTCGCCACCCGCGCGCACAGGCGGATCTGCTGCAGCCTTCCTTTTCGAATCGAATGGATCATGGCCCTTGGGCTTTGCGGTACGGACTGGCGGGGCAGCAGTGAGACCAGTTTTCGCGAGGCCTGAACCCCCGGCAGTGCCGAGACGCTAAAATATGAGTTGATCCTCGGCGAATCACACATACAGACCGCGCAGAAGGTTGATGCGGGTTTCTATTTTGACCGCGCAGTAAACCAGGGCGCGTGAGCAGTACCGACGAAATCGGTTCTTCGTTCATTGGCGGCTTGGACGAGATGACTGAACCCAGGGCAACGCGGCGGCCGAAGGACGGGATCCCATCGCGCTCGGCCGGCAGGCTGGGCCCCATGTCCAATCCAAGCCTTTCCTTGACCCGACCTGCCGAACGGGTTTTCATAACGCCTAGAATACCTTGCAGGGGATAGTGGCACCGCCGATGGAGACCTTGACCCGCGCGCATCTGGCGGAGGCGATCTATGCCAATGTCGGTCTGTCCCGAAACGAGTCGGCCGCCCTGCTTGAGACGGTGCTTGAACGCATGTCCACGGCGCTGGAATCCGGCCACGCGGTGAAGATCTCCGCCTTCGGCACCTTCGTCGTGCGACAGAAGGGCAAGCGCGTGGGACGCAACCCGAAGACCGGCATCGAAGTGCCTATCCTGCCACGAAAAGTGCTCGCCTTCCGCCCCTCGCAGGTGCTCAAGGCGCGAATCAATGGCGAGGCGCCGCCGGCCGAGGATGACGGCGCGTGAGCGACGAGACCCTCATCGAAGATCCGATCAAGCGCACCCGCAAGGCGCCCACAGCCTTCCGCACAATCTCCGAGGTTAGCGAGGACCTGCAGATCCCGCAGCATGTCCTGCGCTTCTGGGAGACGAAGTTCAGCCAACTCAAGCCGCTCAAGCGCGGCGGTGGGCGGCGCTATTACCGGCCCGAGGATATCGCGCTGCTCAAGCGCGTCTCCGATCTGCTCTACACCCAGGGCTACACGATCAAAGGCGTGCAGCGCCTGCTCAAGGACGGCGCCTTCTCCGAGGAGGAGGAGGGCCATGCCGGCGAACTCGCGCTCGGCGATCCGCCGCCGGCCGATGAGATGGACGACGCGCCTCTGCGCGATGCGCTGGCGGAACTGGACGCGATCGCCGCTGCGCTGCGCGCACTTGCGGCCAGGGGCTAGCCTTCCCGCCGCGCCAGTGTTAATCCGCGCCGCACGTCGGAGTGTAGCGCAGCCTGGTAGCGCACTTGTCTGGGGGACAAGGGGTCGTGGGTTCAAATCCCGCCACTCCGACCATGCATCCTGAAATTCGGCTCGCCCGCAGACCCACCGCGTGCTGATCTCTCCACGCAAGCGCCCGCCAAGGGCGCATGCGGAGGAGACCGCGCCATGAACCGCCCGATCCGACTGGCCCTGCTCGTGGCCGCATTCGCGCCGCTCGCGCTCGGTGCCGATGCCCAGGCGCCCGCACCGCAGCCGCAGCAGATGAGCTTTTTCGTGACGAGCGCCGGCACCGGTCGCGGGGCGGACCTCGGTGGGCTTGCCGGCGCCGATGCGCATTGCCAATCCCTGGCCCAGGCGGCCGGGGCCGGGCAGCGCCGCTGGCGCGCCTATCTCAGCACCCAGGCGGTCCCCGGCACGCCGGCGGTCAATGCGCGGGACCGCATCGGGGCGGGGCCCTGGCGCAATGCGATGGGCGTGGTGATCGCCGATTCTGTCGCGACGCTGCATGGCGAGAACAACCTCACCAAGGCGACGGCGCTGACGGAGCGCGGCGCCGTGGTGAACGGCCGAGGCGACACGCCGAACATGCACGACATCCTCACCGGCTCCCAAGCTGACGGCACGGCCTATGCTGCCGGCGAGGACATGACCTGCCGCAACTGGACCCATTCGGGCGCTGACGGTGCTGCGATGGTCGGCCATGGCGACCGCATCGGTCTGCGCGACGACGCGGCCTCACGATCCTGGAACACCTCACACCCGTCGCGCGGATGCGGGCAGGCGAACCTGGTCAGCACGGGTGGGGCCGGGCTGCTGTACTGCTTCGCTGTGGAGTGAGGCGCCGGGCTGGCGGCGAGATCGAGCGCCACGGCATGCCGCGGCGCTCGATTTTGCAGGTCAGGAGATCGGACGACCACGGCGCCCGGTGGGCTGCGGCTCCGCCGGCGGCTCGATGACGACGGGCGGCGGTGCGGGCATCGCGACAGCGACCGATGCCGGATAGGTTCCTGCAGCGCCGGAAGCCAGGTCGATGATCATGCCGATGAAGCCGCCGATCAGCAGATTACCGATGAACCACGGGTTGAGGTTGGCGGCGATCACTCCGACACCGTAGGGACCTTCCGGCGGGTCGCTCGGGCGCCGGCAACGCACGTTCATCGACCGCATGGACGGCGTCACCATGACGACCCCAGGCGTGGTCGGAACAGTCCCCACTAGATCGTCGCCGCGCCGGACCTCGCATGTCGCGCCAGGTGGCGCGGTTTCAACCGCGACGCTACGAGAGCCGCCGGATGTGATGGTGGCGCAACCTGAAAGAAGAACAACCAAGAGAACTGGCGAAGCGATTTTATACATCTCATCCTGCCAAATATTACCCGAGCTATATGGCATATATTATGTTCCGGCCAACAAATAATCTGGTCTAGGAGGCCCGGTGTCCCAGGTGCGCCTACTCACGATTGAACCGATTCAGCCGCTCGCTCTGCCTGACCGGCAAAAAATCACACCGCCCTGATCCACCCGCCATCCACATCCAGGATCGCGCCCTGGATATAGCCGGCCTCGGCACTCGCGAGGAACGCCACGACGCTCGCGATCTCGCCCACCTCGCCGAAGCGCGCGACACCTGTTGCGCGCGCCAGCGTCGCGGCGGCGGCCTCGGCATCCGCGCCCTGCTCCTCCATGACAACGGCGATGCGCTGTTCCAGGCGAACCGTGCGGATGGACCCCGGATTGATGCAGTTCACCCGCACGCCATCCTTCACGCCGCGATCGGCCATGGCCTTGGTGAAGTTCATCAGCGCCGCGTTCACCGAACCGCCGATGGTGAAATCCGCACTCGCAATCTTCCCGCCCGCGCCGGCGATGTTCACCACGCTGCCCTGGCGCGTGGCGAGGTGCGGCCAGGCAGCACGCGTCAGCCGCACGGCCGCAAAGAACTTGCCGGCATAGCTGTCCGCCCAGGCCTCGTCGTCGAGCTTGAGAAAATCACCACGCTGCGTCGCACCTGAGCAGTTCACCAGCAGGTCCAGCCCGCCGAAGGCCTCGACCGCCTTCGCGACCGCCCCTGCCGGCGCGGCCGGGTCGCGCAGGTCGCATGCGTGGCCGAGCACGCCCGGTGCATCGCATCCGCCCCGCGCGGTTCCGAGCACCTGCATCCCCTCCGCCACCAGGCGTTCGGCGATGGCGCGGCCGATGCCCTTGCTTGC